>JALSSO010000091.1 GCA_026984215.1 Gammaproteobacteria bacterium
GGGTGGCCGGGAACAACAAACTGGCCGACATGGACAGCGTGACGGCCTGGTTCGGCAATCCCGACTGGGGGTTGGGCCTGCCGGCGCCCGAGGCCATGGCCTGGCTGGCCACCGGCAGCGAGATCGGTGGGGCGGTGCTCCTCACCCTGGGGCTGGCCACCCGCTGGATCTGCATCCCGCTCATGGTGACCATGGTCGTGGCGGCCGTCAAGGTCCACTGGCAGAACGGCTGGCAGGCCATCATCGACCCCATGAGCCCGTTTCCGCCCGAATACGCCGCCGACGCGATGGAACGCCTGGAACGGGCCCGCGCCATCCTCCAGGAACACGGCGACTATGACTGGCTCACGCAGTACGGGAACTTCGTCATCTCCAACAACGGGATCGAATGGGCGGCCACCTATTTCGTCATGCTGTTGGCCCTGTTCTTCCTGGGTGGAGGCCGCTATGTGAGCCTGGACTACTGGCTGCGCCGCCGCTTCCGGGATCGCTGAGCGCGATGCCGCACCCCGGTCCCGGCCGCCGTGCGAACCGATCCCCGGGTGCTTCGCCGTGGCGCTGGTGATCCTGTTCACCGCCCTGCTGCTGGCCTCCGTGGCCCTGTGTCCCGTGGCCGCCCGGTTACGCCTGCCGCTCGGGGCGGTCGCGGTGGCGGTGGGGTTCGGGGCGGCCCGGGCCCTGGACGCGCTGGGTGTGAACACCGACCTGTCCTGGCAGCATTTCAGTGACCTGATCCTGGGCCTGCTCGTTCCGGTCCTGTTGTTCGATGCAGCCCTGAACCTCTCCCTGGAGGGACTGCGCGACCGAATCGGCCCGCTGCTGTGGCTGGGGGTGCCCGGCTACCTGGTGACCACGGCGGTGTTGGGTGTGGTGCTCCATGTCCTGCCGGCACCCGGCTCGCTGCCCGCCTGGACGGCCGCCGCCCTGGCGGCGGGGCTGGTGGCGGCGCTGGATGCGGACGCCGCCGGCCCCACGGTCGGTCGCTTCGCCCCGGGCAGCGGGCTGCAGGCGATGCTCGAAGGCGAGGCCCTGCTCACCCAGGTGCTGGCCATCCTCCTGTTCGCCACCGTGCTGCAGTTCAGCGAGGCGAGTCCCGAGCCCCCGGCACCGGCTCAGGCGATCGTGGCATCCGCCACCGCACTGGGGGGCGGACTTGCGGCCGGGGCCATGACCGGCCTCATCGGACTGGGGCTCATGTTCACCTTCCGCGGGGCGCGGCCCTGCGCGGTGATCGCCCTGGCCACATTCGTATTCACCTACGCCCTGGCGGTCGAGTTCCTACACGTCTCGCTGGCGGCGGCGCTGGTGGTGGCGGGATTCATCCTCGGGGCCGGCAACCGCCGCCTGTGCCATGAGGACTTCATGCAGGAGCTCGGTGCCTTCGGTGGCTTCCTGGCTCGCGCCTTCCTCTTCCTCTTGGTGGGCCTGACCCTGGACCCCATGCTGCTCGCGGGCCACTGGCGCCCGGCCCTGCTGACCCTGGGGACCGCGCTCGCCGCACGGGCCGTGGCGGTTTTCGCGTTGCTGCCGCTGTGCGCGCACACCCGCGAATGGACACCCGCAGGCCGCGCAATCGCCTTCTGGGGCGGCCAGCGGGGGGCCATGAACCTGGCCCTGGCACTGGCCCTGCCCCCGGCACTGGGCGCGCAGCCCGTCATCCAGGCCGTCGTCTACGCCCTGGTCGGTTTCTCACTATGGATCCAGGCCCCCACGCTGGAGCCCCTGGTCCGCCTGCTACACGGGCTGACCCCGGTCTCGGGGGGGGCATCCCCGCCGGCATCCACCAGAGCGGATTGAACGTATACTGTGCAGTATCGGCCACGGGAAGGAGGCGCTCCCATGGATTCATTGCTTTCCATTCACGGCGTTGGGCTCGGCCTGCGTCGGGATCTGCTGGACGAGCTGGAGGCCACCCCACCCCGGCAGGTGGATTTCATGGAAGTCGCACCCGAGAACTGGATCGGGGTGGGTGGGCGCCTCGGGCGGCGCTTTCGGGCCATGCGCGGCCGCTACCCCCTCGTCCTGCACGGCCTGTCGCTCTCCCTGGGATCGCCCGCACCGCTGGATGAGGCGCTGTTGCGCGATGTCAAGGCGTTCATGGACGAGCACGATATCGGCATCTATACCGAGCACCTGAGCTACTGCTCCGACGACGGGCATCTGTACGACCTGCTGCCCATCCCCTTCACCGAGGAGGCGGTGCATTACGTGGCCGAGCGTATCCGGCGGGTCCAGGAGATCCTGGAGCGTCCCTTCGCCGTGGAGAATGTCTCCTACTATGCCGCGCCCGCCCAGGAGATGAGCGAGCTGGAGTTCCTGCGCGCCGTGCTCGAGGAGGCCGACTGCGGCCTACTCCTGGACGTCAACAACATCTATGTCAATTCGGTCAATCACGGCTACGATCCGTTCGCCTTCCTGAACGCGCTGCCCGGCGAGCGCATCGTCTACGGCCACGTCGCCGGCCACTATCGGCAGGCGCCCGATCTGCTGGTGGACACCCACGGGGCGGCCGTGATCGACCCCGTCTGGGCACTGCTGGATGCCGCCTACGCCCGTTTCGGCGTGTTCCCCACCCTGCTGGAGCGGGACTTCAACATCCCGCCGCTGCAGGATCTGCTGGAAGAAGTCGACCGCATCCATGCCATCCAGCACCGCCATCTAGAGGCCGTGCCCGCGCGCCATGCCATCGCTTGAGTTCCAGGCGCACCAGTTGCGCTTCACCGCCCACATCCGCGATCCGGACCACGCACCGCGCCCCCCGGACGTGCCCGAGCCGCGCATGGCCGTCTACCGGGAGCTCTTGTACAACAACGTGGAGGGTTTCATCGCCCGCGGCTTCCCGGTTCTGCGCAGACTCTACGACGAGGCGGCCTGGCATCGCCTGGTACGCGGTTTCTTCGTCCAACATCGAGCGCGCTCCCCGTACTTTCTGGAGATCCCGCGGGAGTTCCTGGACTACCTGGATCGGGAACACGTCCCCGGGACGGAAGATCCCCCCTTCCTGTACGAGCTCGCCCACTACGAGTGGGTGGAGCTGGCGCTGTCGGTATCCGACGCCGAGCCCGATCCGGACGGTTTCGACCCGCAGGGGGATCTGCTGGCGGAACGTCCCATCCTCTCGCCCGTGGCCTGGCCGCTGCGCTATGTGTGGCCGGTGCACCGGATCGGCCCCGACTTCCAACCCGAGGCCCCTCCTGAGCGGCCCACCTTCCTGCTCGCCTGGCGCGGGCAGGACGAAGAAGTGCATTTCATGGAGCTCCACCCCGCCACGGCGCGCTTGCTGGAGCTGGTGGAGACCGCCGAGCGGCCCACGGGGCGCGCCATGCTCGAGCAGGTGGCCGTCGAACTGCGCCATCCGGATCCGCAACAGGTGATCGCGGCGGGCCACGAGGCCCTGAAGGCATTGCACGCGGCCGGGGCGATCCTGGGCACCAGCCGCGACCCCGCTTGATGCCCGGCGACCACGCAAAGGCCCCGGGCCCACCCGACAGCGCCACCCGCGTGCTCCTCGCGCTGGCCTCGCTGGTGGTCCTCATCGCGGGTCTGAAGGCCGCCGCCGGCCTGGTGGTGCCGTTCCTGCTGGCGGTGTTCGTCACCATCATCGCCGCGCCGCCCATGCACTGGCTGGAACGGCACCGCATCCCCAAGTTCCTGGCCCTGATCCTGGTCCTTGCGGTGGTGGTGGCCATGGGCATCCTGCTGGGCGGGATCGTCGCCGTGTCCATGGACACCTTCACGGACAACCTGCCCGCCTACCAGGCGCGGCTGCACCAGATCCTGGGTCAGGTGCTGGCCTGGCTCCACGGGCTCGGCGTGGACACCCCGAACCTGGACGAGGTGCTCGCGGCGCACATCGACCCGGGGGCGGCCATGCAACTGGCGGCGCGCTTCTTCGAAGGGCTGCGCAACACGCTGACCAATTCCTTCCTCATCCTGCTCACGGTGATCTTCATGCTCATGGAGGCGGGGACCCTGCCCGTGAAGCTGCGCGCCATCTCCCGGGATCCAGAGACCACGCTCCCCGTGCTATACGCCATCGGGAGCAACATCAACCAGTATCTGGGCATCAAGACCGCCACCAGCCTGCTCACCGGCGTGGCGGCGGCCGGCTGGGTGGGGCTGGTGGGGGTGGACTTTCCGGTGCTCTGGGGTCTGGTGGCCTTCCTGCTCAATTACATCCCCACGATCGGGTCGGTGATCGCCGCCGTGCCTCCCACCCTGCTCGCCTTGGTCCAGTACGACCTGGGCGCCGCCCTGTGGATCGTGTTGGGTTACCTGGTGATCAACAACCTCATCGGCAGCTTCCTCGAGCCCCGCGTCATGGGACGCGGGCTCGGTCTGTCGCCGCTGGTGGTGTTCGTCTCCATGGTCTTCTGGGGCTGGGTGCTGGGACCGGTGGGGATGTTCTTGTCGGTGCCCCTCACCAACGCCGCCTCCATCGCCCTGGCCGCCCACGAGAACACCCGTTGGATCAGCGTCCTGCTCGGTCCCGCCCCGGCGGCCCCCGCGGGCCTGTCCCCGTCGTCCCCGGGCGACGCAGCGGTCAACCGTCCGGATCGAGACTGCGCTTGACGATCTCGTAGGTGTCCCGGGACAGCCGGGCCGCGGCCAGGCGTTCCAGCTCGGCCCGCATCCGCCCGCGCAACGGTTCTCGGTATTGCCGCCAGCGTAGGAAGGCACGGGCCAGCCGCGCGGCGATCTGCGGGTTGCGCGGATCGAGTTCCAACACCCGTTCGGCCACGAACCGGTAACCGGCCCCGTCCTCCCGGTGGAACCCCACCGGATTGCGGTGGGCGTAGGCTCCGATCAGCGCGCGCACCCGGTTAGGATTGGCCGGGTCGAACCTCGGGTGATCCATGAGCCGCTGAACCCGGTCCAGGGCGCGCGGCTCCGGTATCGTGGCCTGCAGGGAAAACCACTTGTCCAGGACCAGGGGCTCGTCGCGGAAGCGACGCTCGAAATCGGCCAGCAGGCGTTCGCGCAACGCGCCCGCGACGGGCTGGACGGCTTCCAGGGCCTGCATGCGCGCGGTCATGTCCTGGGCCCGGTCGTAGTGCGTACGGGCCAGGGTTCCGTGCCTTTGGGCGTCACAGCGCAACAGCCAGGCGAGCGCCACCCCCTGCAGGCACCGCCGAGCGGCGTCCCGCGGATCGTAGCGGTACGGGCCTGGCAGCATCATGGCCTCGTGGATCCCACGCAGGCGCGCTTCGTGGGCCTGGGCCAGCGCGCGCAACACGGCCTCCCGGGCGGCATGAATCGCCTGCGGGTCCACCGGGCGCACCCATTCGCTGAGATACGCCTCACCGGGCAGCGCGAGCGCCTCGGCCGTCCAGGCGGGATCGCGCGCGGCCTCGTCCAACACCTTCCCCAGCGCCGTGACCAGCGGCTCCGAAACCGGCGGAGGTTCGCCGCGCCGCACGGCCTCCACGGCCGCGAGTAACGCGCGCAGGGCCAGGCGCTGGCCGGCCTCCCAGCGATTGAACCCGTCGGTGTCATGGGCCAACAGATGGGCCAGCGCCTCGTCACTGTAGGCGTAATCCAGCTTCACCGGGGCCGAGAAACGGCGCAGCAGCGAGGGGACGGGCCGCTCGGGCAAACCCTCGAAGACGAAACGGCCCTCGTCCTGGCGCAGCACCAGGGTGGTCTCCGTGGCCCCCTGCTCGGCCACGGCGGGCCCATGCAGGGGCAGTTCGCGCCCGTCCCCGTCCAGCAACCCCACCACCACCGGCAGCACCAGGGCCGCCTTGTGCGGCTGGCCCGGCGTGGGTGGGGTATGCTGGCGCATCTGCAGGGTGTAGGTGCCGGTGCGCTCCTCCCAGTGATCGGTCACCCGCAGCTCGGGCGTGCCTGCCTGCTCATACCAGCGCAGGAAATCGGTGAGATCCGTCCCGTTGGCCTCGGCCATGGCGCCGATGAAGTCCTCCACCGTCGCCGCGCTCCCGTCGTGCCGCTCCAGGTACAGGCGCAACCCCTTGCGGAAGCCGTCGCGTCCCACCAGGGTCTGCAGCATGCGCACCACCTCGGCGCCTTTCTCATAGACGGTGAGCGTGTAGAAGTTGTTGATCTCCATGTAGGTCCTGGGCCGCACCGGGTGCGCCATGGGGCCCGCGTCCTCGGCGAACTGCTGGGCGCGCAGCAACCGGACGTCCTGGATACGCTTGACCGGGGCCGAGGTCCGGTCCGCGGTGAATTCCTGCTCCCGGAACACCGTGAGCCCCTCCTTCAGGCTCAACTGGAACCAGTCGCGCAAGGTCACGCGGTTGCCGGTCCAGTTGTGGAAATACTCGTGCCCCACCACCGCCTCGATAGCGCGGTAGTCGTCGTCGGTGGCGGTGGCCGGGTCGGCCAGCACGTAATGGGCGTTGAACAGGTTGAGCCCCTTGTTCTCCATGGCGCCCATGTTGAAGTCGTCCACCGCCACGATCATGTAGACATCGAGGTCGTATTCCAGGCCGAAGCGCGCCTCGTCCCAACGCATGGCCTGCTTCAGGGACTCCAGGGCGAAGGCCGTGCGGCCGGCGTTGTGGGCCTCCACGTAGAGCTCCAGGGCCACCTCCCGACCCGAAGCGGTGACGAACCGGTCACGGTGACAGGTCAGATCGCCGGCCACCAGGGCGAACAGATAGCAGGGTTTGGGAAACGGGTCCTCCCACACCGCCACGTGCCGTCCTCCCGGACGCTCCCCCCGCCCCACGCGGTTGCCGTTGGACAGCAGCACCGGATAACGCGCGCGGTCGGCCTCCACCGTGACCCGGAAACGGGCCAACACGTCCGGGCGGTCCGGATACCAGGTGATGCGTCGGAATCCCTCGGCCTCGCACTGCGTGCAGAACATACCCCCGGAGCGATAGAGCCCCTCCAAGGCCGTGTTGTCCTGGGGGTGGATGCGGCACACCGTCTCCAGTTCGAAGGCCTCGGGAACCGCTTCCACGATCAGATCCCCGTCCTCCAGCCGCCAGCGGTCCCGGGCGAGCGGCTCGCCGTCCAGGGCGAACCGCACCGGCTCCAGATCCTCCCCGTCGAGCCGAAGATCGGCCGGCCGCAGACCGTTGGGATTCCGCCGCAGGGCCAGGCGGGCCCGCACCTCGGCATGCGATTCGTGCAGATCCACGTAGAGGTCGATCGCGTCGACCAGAAAGGGCGGGGGGTGGTAGTCCTCCAGCCGTACCAGGCGCGGCTCGGTGTCGCGGCTCACGGCGCCCACCTCCCGGTTTGCCCCGGCCCACACCCGCCGGGGATAATGCGCTGGTCATGCATCCGGTCCATGTCTTCACTTCCCGTCACGTCGATCTGGCCGTGCCCGCACGCGGCCCCCGCAGGGCCGCCTCGGGAGTGGTCCGCCTCGTAGAGGCGAAAAGCATACCAGCCGCGCACCGGCCCGCGCCCGTGCACCGAGTCCCGTGAACCGCGCCATGGAACTGATCGACATCTGCTTCAACTTCACCCACAAGTCCTTTCGCAAAGACGAGGCCGAGGTCATACGGCGCGCCGTGCGGGCCGGCGTGAGCACCATGATCGTCACGGGCTCCAGCGTGCCGGAGAGCGCGCGCGGGCTGGAGCTGGCCGCCCACTACCCGGATCACCTGTTCGCCACCGTGGGGGTGCATCCGCACCTGGCCCGCACCTGGGAGCCCGAGGCCAGCGCCGAGGCGCTGCGGGAGCTGGCCGCCGACCCCAAGGTGTGCGCCATCGGGGAAATGGGCTTGGACTACAACCGCAACTACTCCGAGCCGGCCGATCAGCGCAGGGCCTTCGAGGCCCAGCTCGCCCTGGCCATCGAACTGGGATTGCCCGCCTTCCTGCACCAGCGCGACGCGCACGAGGACTTCCTGGCCATGCTCAAGGCGGCCCGCCCGGAATTGGTCGATGCGGTGGTCCACTGTTTCACGGGCCATGGCGCCGAACTGGACGCCTATCTCGCGCTCGACTGCCACATCGGCATCACCGGGTGGATCTGCGACGAGCGTCGGGGAGCACACCTGCGCGAGCTGGTCACGCACATCCCACACGAGCGGCTCATGGTCGAGACCGATGCCCCCTACCTGCTGCCACGCGATCTGGAGCCGCGACCGCGCGAGCGGCGCAACGAGCCGGCCTTCCTTCCCCACATCCTGCGTGCGGTGGCGTGCCACCGCGCGCAGGATCCGGCGGAGCTGGCCCGGCTGACCACCGCCAACGCATGCCGGTTCTTTCGGATCCCGGCCGACGGCCATGCCCCCTGCCGGCCCGTTGACAGCCGCCGTTGAAGTTTCCCGGCCACCGCCCGATACTTGCTCCAGACCCAGCGTAACCAGCGATTGCGGGAGGACGCATTCCATGTTTCTCAAGGAAAAAGAATCGGGGCACCTGGTGGAGGTCGTGGACGTCAAGGAGCTCATCGACCCCATGAAACCTACCTTCATGGGTCGCTACAACTGGGGCGAGGACGTCCCCGAACCGGAACCGTTCGACAAGTCCAAGGTCGTCTTTCCCTCGGGTGAGCCGCTGCCCCGTTGCTGGACCGACGTACACTATCGTGACACCGAGGTATCCCATTGAGTACCGCCATGAGCGTACAGGAACGCATCGAACACAAACTGCGAGAAACGCTGCGGCCCAGCGAGCTGGAGGTGGTCAACGAGAGCGGCATGCACAACGTCCCGCCCGGGTCGGAGTCGCACTTCAAGGTCACCGTGGTCGCCGACACCTTCGAAGGGCTGAACCTGGTGGCGCGGCACCGCAAGGTGTATACCGCCCTGGCCGAGGAGCTCGCGGGCCCCATTCATGCGCTGGCCATCCACGCCTATACGCCGCAGGAATGGGAAGCGGTGGGCCGGCTGGCCCCGGCCTCCCCGCCGTGTCGCGGCGGCGACAAACAGGCGGCGTCCTGACGGGGGTCCGAGTCGCCGGCGGTCGCCACCAGCCCTTGGATGAACGAGGTTCCCGGTCAGGAGGCCATCCGGCAGCGGATCGCCGTGTTGCGCATCGAGCATCGGGATCTGGACGATGCGATCCAGGCCCTGCTCGAGCGCCCCTACGTGGACGAGTTGCAGGTGCGGCGACTGAAGAAACGCAGGCTCCGCCTGAAGGACGAGATCGCGCGCCTGGAGGACCTGCTCATCCCCGACCTGGGCGCCTGAGCGCCCGTCAGGTCAGCGAGCGCTTCCCACCGAGCGCCCTCAGGGCGGCCTCGAGTCGGTCGGGATCCACCGGATAGGGCAGGGCGGCCGCGAAAGCGAACCGCGTCTGGAGCCGCTCGAGCTGGTGTCGGGTTTCCGGTTCGTAGAAGACGACGACCTCGGCATCCGGCGCATGCCGCTGCACCGCGGCCATCAGCGACTCCAGGTTGCTTAAGCGGTCGCGAAAGCCGGACTGGTAGTTGAATTCGGCCACGACCACCGCCGGCGGGTTGCGCTTGAGCCAGCTCAACGCCTTGCGCATGGAACTCTCCACGTGCGGGATGTAGCCCGAGCGGCGGTACAGGGGGGTGAAATCGGGATAGCCGCCCAGTTCCACGATCGCCAGCAACGAGGGCATCCGGCTCATTTCACGGCTCCCTGCGCACGGGCAAAAAGAGGGCGGCATCCTGCCGCCCAGTCGGTGAGCCCTCTATGGAGGGAAGTCGCACGATGTCGCCTCGCACGGTCGACAGTGTGCACTCACCGACGCCCGGCGTCCGTGGCATAGTTCCCGGTGGGCGGGGGAATATTTCACAAGGACCGAAGCGGCAAACCTTTTGCTCGGCAGGGGCTACATTGCATGACGCCGGGTACCCGTCCAATCGGGGGCGGCATCCTCCTCCACGAGCCTTATCCAGCAAGCGCCTGAAACCGGTTTTTTCTAGCAGGCCGTTGAAAAACTGCTGCGATACCCGCCTGCGGCGTTGCGCGCTGCTCGCTCCCTCGCCTATCTCCTTGATATGTCTCGGTCGCTGCGCTGCGTGCGTCTTGCATCCGGGCTTCTCGCGACGTTTTTCAACACCCTGCTAGAACGTCCCGGACGAGGGTCGCGCGCGATCTCCGCGCCGGACTCAGTGCTCGAGACGGCGCCGAGCCAGTGCCACGACACCCACCAGCCCGAACAGGATCGCGATCAGGGAAAGCGGAAACACGGCGTGAGCGGCCCCCTCGCCCGGCTTGGGAGTGGATTCCCCTGCAACTGCATCGGCCGGCTTGGCCAGTGCCACGCTGAGCCGGGCCGCTTCGGCGTTCGGGCCGAACTCCACGCAGGCGGGCTCCCCGCAGGGCGGGCGCTGCGACTCGGCGGCGCCCAAGCCTGCCACCCAAAGCGCCAAGACCAAGCCAAACAGTCCCTTTCTCAGCCGATCCATCGTTCGCTCCTTGGTTCCCGCATCGGAACTCCCCGTATGCCAAGGTCTCCTTACACCAAGGAATGCTAGTGGATCCCGGCGTTAACGACTGTGATGAAAGCCATAGAAAACGGGCGCTTCCGCGCCCGAGGAGCCCGTGGGCGGTGCCGGCGGGCAGCGCCGCAGGCGCGACAGTCTACCAGGCCTTGGGCAGCCGGGCCCGGATGGTGATCACACGTTGCTGGACCTCGATGTAACCACCGCGTTCGAGTTCCTTCATGATGCGGCTGACCATCTCGCGCGAGGCGCCCACCAGGTTGGCGATCTCCTGATGGGTCAGCCTCTGGGCCACGACCAGGACCCCGTCGCGTTCCTCGGCAAGCTGCAGCAGGGCCCGGGTCACCCGACCGTAGACGTCGTTGAGCGCCAAATTCTTCGCCAGGTCCGTGAGCTCCCCCACCCGCACGGCCAGCAGGCGCAAAAACTTGTAAGCGATGTCGGGATGGTCCGCAAGGTAGGTGCGGAAAGCATCGCGCGATATCAGCGAAAGCGTGCTGCGTTGGGTGGTCATCACACTGGCCGAACGTGGCATCTCGCCGATGACCGAAAGCTCCCCGAAGAACTCCCCGGGGCCCATGAAATTCAGCGTGATCTCACGACCGCTGTCGTCACTGCAGAAGACCTTCACCTGTCCCGCGAGAATCACATAGACGTGCTCACTGTGGTCCCCCTCGTTGATGAGCACGGCATGGCGCGGAAAAGTCCGCCGCACGCCACAGGCGGCCAGCGCGTCCACTTCGTCTGCGCTCAAATTCCGCTTTTCGGGTTGCCCCAGACCCACCACTGCACACCTCCTCGATCACTGCCCGCTACGATCCGCCACGTGCCGTATGCCCAAAACCGTATAATGCGGGCGTCAACAACCCCAAAACGAGCAATCGGACACGCCTTCGTGTGCCGCATCGACCCATGATATTGCCATCCGGTTGGCTCTGGCGGATGCTTTAACCAAGCACAGTGTGGGTTTGCTCCGACCGGCGGACCCGCCCGAGTGATCCTCGCCATGCGCACGTGCCCCAACTGCCAGTCCGAGAACCCACCGGAACACCGTTACTGCGCGGACTGCGGGCAGCCGTTGCATGCGGTCTGCGCAGTATGCGATTTCCGCAATCCCCCACGCGCCAACTTCTGCGCCGGTTGCGGCAGGCCGCTCGGCGAGCCGGGAAGGCCGGCAGCCCCCACCGAAGGTATCCGGGCACAACGGCGTCAGATCACCGTCCTGTTCGCCGACCTCGTGGGATCGACATCCCTGGCCATCCGGCTGGATCCAGAGGACCTGCGCCTGTTGATCCACCGCTATCAGCACCTGTGCTCGGAGGTGGTGGAACAGTACGGGGGGCACGTGGCCCAATACCTCGGCGACGGCATCCTGGTCTATTTCGGCTATCCACGGGCCCATGAGGACGATCCCGCCCGCGCCGCGCGGGCGGGGCTGGAGATCGTGCAGCGGCTGGCCGGCGCATCCACCGGCATCGCCGATCTGCACTTGGAGGCTCGGGTCGGCCTGGCGACCGGCACCGTCGTGGTGGACGAACACCACCGTTCAGGGGCGGTCTCCCGGCAGGAAGTGGTCGGGGAGACGCCCAACCTCGCGGCGCGGCTGCAGGAACTCGCCGATCCGGGAACGGTGGTGATCGCGGATACCACACGCCGGCTCCTGGGCGGACAATTCAAGTATGTCGATCTGGGCAGCCGGCGACTCAAGGGCTTCTCCGCTCCGGTTCATGCCTGGCGGGTGGTCGCACCGGCCGACACACGCATCCGGTTCGACGCCACCCGAGGCCGGCGCCTGCCCCCGCTGGTCGGGCGGGACAAAGAGCTCCAGTGGCTACGCCGGCGCTGGGACGAGGCCCTGCAAGGTCGCGGGCAGGTGGTCCTCGTCTCCGGACCGGCGGGGATCGGCAAGAGCCGACTGTGCAAGGCATTGTCGACGGCCATCGGCGACACGAGGGTGTGCACGCCCATCCGACTCCAGTGCTCGCCCTACCACACGACGAGCCCCCTCTACCCCTTCATCGCGCATTTGGAGCGGGCCGCAGGTATCCGGCCCAACGATGCGGCCCAGTGCAAGCTCGAGCGGCTCGAAGCGCTTCTGACCCGAGCCACCGAAACCCCGGGCGAGGCGCTGCCACTGATCGCCTCCCTGCTCTCGGTGCCCGGCGCAGACGACCGCACGATCCGCGAACTCACACCCGTTCAACGGCGCGAGCGCACATTGGCGGCCCTGGTCGATCAGCTCGAGGCACTGGCCCATCATCGGCCGGTGTTCGTGCAGGTGGAGGACGCCCACTGGATCGATCCGACCTCACGCGAGCTCCTGCAGGCGTGCATGGACCGCTGCCGCGACCTGCCCGTGCTGATGCTGGTGACCTACCGCCCCGAGAACCCGTTCCCCGCACCCGATCTCCCGCACGTACACCCGCTGCCACTACGCAGACTGAGGATGGAGGAGAGCCGTATCCTGGCCCGCCACGTGGCCGCCCACGAACTGGAAGCCCCGATCCTGGACCAGATCGTGCTGCGTACCGACGGCATCCCGCTGTATGTGGAGGAGGTGACCAAGAGCGTGGTCAACACCTCCCTCGAGAGCGGCGGCGCGGCCAAGCCGGCCCCCTCCGTTCCCGCCTCCCTCAGGGACGCCTTGACCGAGCGGCTCGACCGTCTGGGACCGGCACGCCGCGTGGCCCAGATCTGTGCGGTGATCGGCCGGGAGGTGCCTTTCGATCTGCTCGACCGCTTGGCGGATCTTCCCGAACAGGAGTTGGAGCGCGCGCTACAGCGGCTCCTGGAAAGCGGAATCCTGTTCCGGAGCCGACGCACGCAGCGCGGCTGGAGCGACTTCTTCTTCAAACACGCGTTGGTTCGGGACACCGCCTACGAGAGTCTGCTCCTCACCCAACGCAGGCACCTGCATCTGCGCGTGGCCGAAACCATCGAGGAACATTTTGCCGAGCGCGCCCGGCGCAATCCGGAGCTGCTCGCCACCCACTACGGGGAAGGCGGAGAGCCCGCAAAGGCTGCACACCACTGGGGCCGGGCGGCGCTGGAAGCCCTGTCGCGTTCGGCCAACTCGGAGGTGATCCTGCACGTGGAAAAGGCCTTGGATCAGCTGCAACGCCTACCGGCCGGGCCCCGGCGGCTCGAGCAGGAACTCCGATTCCACATCCTTCTGGGCGGCGCGCGACGGGCCGCCAGCGGGTTCGCCTCGGAGGATATGCGTCAGGCCTTCGAGGCGGCCCGCACCATTTGCCAACAGTTGGGCGAGTCCGCCACCCCGGTGCTCATCGACGTGCTGCGCGGCCTGTACAGCTACCATTACGCGCGCGGCGAGCTGAACCAGGCCCGCGAGCTGGCCGAACAGGTCGTCACCCTGGCGAAACGCTGTGACCCGGCATCGCTTACTGTGGGGCTCTACATGCTGGGCGGCATGCAGTTCTGGCAGGGCGAGTTCCAGGCCGCCGAACAGACCCTGACCCGCGCGTGGAAGGTCTACGACCGACATGCCCTGCGGGAGGACAGCCTCTCGGCGCAGACCGACCCCGGAGCCTTCGCCCTGTTCCAGCTGGCCTGGACCCAGTGGATGCTGGGCCGGCCGGCCCAGGCGATGAAAACCGCCGAACAGGTGCTGTCTTTTTCCCGCGAGCTGCGCCAACCCTTCACCCATTCGATGACCTTGTTCTGGGTGGGAACCACCGCCCTGTGCTGCGGTCGGCGCGGCGAGGCCGCCCGGCTGGCGGCGGAGATGCTCGAACTGACCACCAACCACCGCCTGCGCTATCTACGCGCCTGCGCCCTGGTCCTGAAGGGACACGTGGAGATCGACTCCGGCCGGATCGGCCAGGGCCTCGCCAGCGTCGACGAAGCGATGGCCGATTTCGCCGCCCAGGGGGCGGGCCTGGGCACGGCGTGGGCCCTGTCCAAACCCATCGAGGCCCACATCCACACCGGCCGACTCGACCAAGCGAGGGAGCTGATCACAGCGGCACGAGCGGCCATCGCCCGCAACGGTGAAATGCATTGGGCCCCGGAAATCGAGCGTCTGGCCGGCGAACTGGCCCAACAGACCGCACCCGCCGAGCCGGACCGGGCCCGCGCCGGATTCCGCCGGGCCCGGGACTTGGCCGGCCGGCTGGGCGCCACGGCGCTGGAGCTGCGCGCGGCCATCAGCCTGGCGGCCTCGGCCGATGCGGGGAGCACGGCGGAACGCACGGCCCTGTCCGAGGTGCTGGGGCGCGTGGAAAACGGTCTGCCGACTCCGGATACGGAGGCCGCGCAACTGTTGCTCTCCGAGGGCCAGATCCCGGCGGACTGGGGTAGGGAAGCCGGACAGGTCCATTGAACCGGGGCCTTTCCGGCAGCGGCAGGCCCGAAACACGTCAGGCGAGCGTTCGGAAACGGTCACTCACAGGCCGTTGAACAGGGGGACTCCGGCAATGGCAGGCAAGGCCGTGGAAGGGACGGGCTGGCGCGCCGCCATCCGTTATCTGGGTGACGGCACGGCCTTCGGCGAGAGCCAGATCCTGCATCGGCTCGTCCGAGAGATCAACGAGGTCCAGATCCGCAACCGCCACAAGGCGGGAACGCCCCTGTTCGCCCGCGCCTTCCATGCCAAGACCCATGCCGGGATCGGGCGGGCGTGGTTAGAGGTGAGCGCCGCGCTGCCCGAGGAGCTGCAGGTCGGCCCCTGGCGGCCGGGGGCGCGCTGGAACGCGACGATTCGTTTTTCCAACGCCGCAGGCACCGTGCGGCCCGATCCGGCACCCGACTTGCGCGGGCTCGCTCTGCGCCTGGAAACCGAGCCCGGTCCCCAGGATTTCCTGCTCACCAATGCCCCGGTGGCGCACGTCCAGGACGCCCGCCAGTTCCTGCAGGTCGCCCTCGCCGAGGCCGCCAGCCGCACCCGCCTGGGCACGCTGCTACGCATGGCCGTGCGCCTCGGGCCGTTGGAGACTTGGTACACGGTGCGCAGCCTCCTGCCCTATCTGAACCGACAGGTGGCCAGTCTGCTCACCGAGACCTACTGGAGCCAAACCCCGTATGCCTTCGGCGAGATCGCCGTGCGCTTCCGGCTCCAGCCGGAACAGCTCGCCCCGCCCCAGCGTCGCGATGGCGAACACTACCTGCGCCTGGACTTGGTCGAGCGGCTGCGCGCCGGGCCGGCCACCTTCCGTTTCCAGATCCAGCGCTATCGCGACGAGGCCTCCACCCCCATCGAGCGGGCCCGGCAGAACTGGGACACGCCCTTCGAGACCATTGCCACCCTGGTGATCCCGCAGCAGGACCTGGACACGCCCGAGGCGCGTGACCGCGAGGCACAGATCGAAGGCTTGCATTTCAACCCGTGGAACACGCATCCGGACATCGAACCCATCGGCAGCCTCAACCGGGCCCGCAGACTGGTCTACGAGGCCAGTCAGCAATTGCGTACGAGGCGGCGCACGCAGGTCCCGCACCCGGACCGGACGATCTTGCTGGACCGGGCGCTGGAGGCCGCCTTCGGCGTGCTTAACCGCTTTGTCCCCTGGCAGCGGCTGCCACGCTGCCTGGGGCTGCTCAATCTCAAGGCCATCCGCGATCGGGCGCGACGCACCAATCTGCACGATCACCCAGCGGCGCCCCTGCTCCCCGCGCCTCGAAACGCATCCGACGTTCCGCCGCCACAGGCCCTGCGCTGGCGCAGCGCCGACGGGCGCTGGAACGACCTCCTGCTGCCCGAGATGGGCGCGGCAGGCACGCGCTTCGGGCGCAACACGCCTTTGGATCGTCTCGCGCCGCAATACGACCTCGACGACCCCGATCCCCACGAGATCAGCGAGCGGCTGCTCAAGCGCGAGAGTTTCATTCCCATCCGCCACCTGAACTTGCTGGCCGCTGCCTGGATCCAGTTCCAGGTCCATGGCTGGTTCAATCACCGCCGCCTCAACCTGCGCAGCCGCACCAAAGCCGATCTCTTGTGGGCGGATCCGCGTGGCCCTACGCGCCTGGCCCGCACGCCTCCCGATCCGGGTGGGCCAGCGGGTGCCCCGCCCGGGTTCGCCAACACCGAAACGCACTGGTGGGACGGCTCCCAGCTCTACGGCAGCAACCTGGAGCGCCAGCGGCGGATTCGCGGACTGGCTGGGCGGGAGCGGGACGACGGCACGATCCCCTTGCGTCGCTCGCCCCAGGGCGACCTGCGCTTGCCGCCGGATCCGGACGTCCAGGGCATCGATCTCACCGGCTTCAACGACAACTGGTGGGTGGGGCTGAGTCTCTTCCACACCCTGTTCGCCCGGGAGCACAACGCCATCTGCGAAGCGCTGCGTGCGGAATATCCGCACTGGGATGGGGAGCGCCTGTTCCAGACCGCGCGCCTGGTCAACACCGCCTTGATGGCCAAGATCCATACGCTGCAGTGGAGTCCGGCGCTGCTCGCCCACCCCACCATCGAGCTGGCCTTCGATACCTACTGGTGGGGACTCGCCCACCGCCGGCTCTGCACCCTGGTGGCCCGCCTGGCCCCGCGCGAGGTCCGCCACGGACTGCCCGGCTCGGAGACCGATCACCACGGCGTGCCTTACAGCGTCACCGAGGAGTTCGTATCAGTCTACCGGATGCACCCGCTGCTCCCGGACGAGATCGGCCTGCACCGGATGGATGCCCCCACCCCCCCTGCCACGCTCACCCTGGACGACCTGGCCGGCGCCGCCACCGCCGCGACGCTCGATCGCATGGGCATGCGCGACGCCCTGTACACCTTCGGCCTGGAACACCCCGGGGCGCTGAGCCTGTTCAACTATCCGGAACGCCTGCGCAACCACACCCGCATCGACGGAGAACGGCTGGATCTGGCGGCGGTGGACATTCTGCGCGACCGCGAGCGGCGCGTGCCGCGCTACAACGCCCTGCGCCGCGTGCTGCACCTGCCGCCAGCGCGTTCCTTCCAGGCACTGACGCCCAATCGGGAGTGGGCCCAGACCTTGAAGGCGGTCTACGGCGAGGTGGACAAGGTCGATCCACTGGTGGGCATGCTGGCCGAGGCCTCCCCCCAGGGTTTCGGCATCTCGGAGACGGCCTTCCGGGTGTTCATCGTCATGGCCTCGCGCCGCCTGCAGAGCGACCGCTTCTTCACCACGGACTACCGTCCGGAGATCTATACGCCGCTGGGGCTCGAGTGGGTTGCGGACAACGATCTGCGCTCGGTGTTGCTGCGCCACCATCCGGAGCTCGCCCCCGCCTTGGAGGGAGTCGCCAACCCCTTCTTCCCGTGGCGGCGGTTGCCACACCACCACTGAGCACGGAAAGCCACATCCGCCTGCCACGGCCAGGGTCTGTATCGCCCGCGAACCCCCGACACACCCGCCCCGCCCGGCCCTTGCGTTGCATTTTCACAACACGATACGGTAAAAATGAAGTTTCACCGACGCCGCAACCCCGAGTGCCACGGGGCGCAGGCCCGAAAGGCAGTGTAGTTTTTGTGCAAAAGTGTTGTATTTTTGATTCGTTGTTGTAGAATAACTCTTGATCCGTTTGGGAACCGAAGCGACATCCAAGTACCCAGGCTCAAGGAACCATTGATTTTTCATTCACTTGTATAGAACGACGGGAGAGTAACCGATGAACAAGAAGATTCTCAGCATGGCTGTTGCCGGTGTGCTGGCCGCGCCCGCCGCCGCGTTCGCCGGCGGCCCCACCCTGTACGGCCAGGCCCACATGTCCCTGGACTACCTGGACAACGGCACCGTGTCCGGGCTGGATGCCTCCAGCAACTCGTCGCGCTTCGGCCTGAAGGGCTCCTTCGATCTGGGCGGGGGGCTGTCGGCCATCTACCTGATCGAGTGGGGCGTCAACGGCCTGTTCAGCAAGGGCGGCATCTCCGACCGTAACCAGATCGCCGGTTTCAAGAGCGACGCCTTCGGCACCCTGGTCATGGGCCGTCATGACACGCCCACCAAGGTCGTGGGCCGCAAGGCGGACCTGTTCTGGAGCACCCAGCTCGGGCAGAACCGTCAGTTCACCACCGCCAACCTGTCCGACGCCCGCGTGCCGCAGGTCGTGGGTTACATTTCGCCCAACTTCGGTCCGGTCCATGCCTTCCTGGCCTACGTGACTGGCACGGCCAAGAACGACAACGACGACAACGCCTTCAGCGGCGCGCTGATCTACGATCAGGGCGGGCTGTTCGCGGCGGTCAGCTACGATGTGTTCATGGGCGATATTCTGAAGGCCGCGCTGGGCAATGGCAGCGACACCCCGCAGAACCTGCGTGTGGCCGCCAAGTACAAGTTCGGCGACTTCACCGTGGCCGGCCTGTTCCAGCGCAATATGAACTTCAACAGCGGCGCGGGAAGCACGGGCAGCGACAACCAGAACCTGCTCGGTGGCGGTCTGGCCTACAAGATGGGCAAGAGCACCCTCAAGGGCCAGGTCTACTATGCCTTCGAGACCGACGACGTGAACGACTCCGATGCCTTCATGGTCTCTCTGGGATGGGACTATGGCCTGAGCAAGAACACCGCTGCCTATCTGACCGGTACCCTTGTGAGCACCGGCACGGGAGCGCGGTCTTACTACTACATCGGTGGTCCGGGCCATGGCTCCAACTACACCGCTGGCGTGGACGACACCAGCTGGGGCATCTCGGCCGGCTATCGCATCAAGTTCTGAGGCCGATCCGACAAGCCAGAACTGGAAAGGCGGGCGCTCTCGGGCGCCCGCCTTTTTCGTCTCGCCATCCGCCAGGGCCACCCCATGAACGCCGCGGTGGCCTTCCGAGGTGGTGCGGGAGAAGCGGACTTCGAACACGCCCGTCTCAGCCTCCCACGCTGGAGGCGCGGCTCGTTCAGTGCGGTTGTTCGCGCCCTGCTCGCGCCGCTCTACGCGCCGGGGGCACTGACCGACTCCGGCCCGCGTCGTCCCACACGCTTCCTCCACCAAACCCGAGCCTGGTCGGGATCCATCGGCCGCCCGAACCAATAGCCCTGGCCGATGTCCGCCCCCAGGGCGACGAGTTCCCGCAGCTGGTTCTCGGTCTCGATCCCCTCGGCCACCACCTGCATGGACAGCTCGTGGGCCAGGCCGATCATGTGCGCGACGATGGCCCGGGTGCCGGGTTCTTGCAACCGCGCAACGAAACCCTGGTCGAGTTTCAGCGTGTCCAGCGGCAGAGTCTGCAGGTAGGACAAGGAGGAATAGCCGGTCCCGAAATCGTCGATCGCAAGTCGCACCCCCCAGGAGCGCAAGCGCCGGACCGCCTCCAGCACGGGCTCCATGTCCCGCATGAGTGTCGTCTCGGTGATCTCCAGGACGAGGGTCAGGCATCCTCGCTCCACCGAATCGCGCCCCTCCGCCAGCACCGACTCCACGCGCGAGACGAAGTCCGGATCGAGGAATTGGTGACAGGAGAGATTCACGCTCATCACCATGGGCCCACTCAGCGCCTCGTTCCACGCCCGGCACTGACGCACCGCCTCGCGCAACACCCACTCTCCCATGGGCACGATGAGCCCCGACTCCTCGGCTGCCGCCATGAATTCCGCCGGGGCGAGCAGCCCCCGTTCCGGGTGCGCCCAGCGCATCAACGCCTCGAAGCCGTAGGGGCTCTCGTCGGCCAGACGCACCAGGGGCTGGAAACACACGCGCAGCTCACCGCGTTCGATGGCCTGGGCGAGGCTCGCTGCCGGATCGGGGCCGATGACCGTGTCGTCCCGGCCTTGGCCCGCATCGAACCGCATGGCCGCAACGCCCTCGCGACGCGCCTGGATCATGGCCAGGTCCGCGGCCCGCAGCAATGTCTCGGGGCCCCCTTCCACGTCTTTGTACGACGCCCATCCGATCCGTACCTCCAGGCGGTGCGTCGTTCCCCCGATGCTCTCGAACGGTTTGGACAGCGCCTCCTGCACCCCGGCCACGATGGCCGGCACGCGCTCCGGTCCTGAGGCCGGAATCAGCCATGCGAACTCGCTGCCGGAGATCCGCGCCAGCGTCTCGCCGGCCAGCACGTCACCCTCCAGGCGCTGGGCCAGCCGGCGCAACAGATCGTCGGCCGCCGCCCGCCCCATTCGTCGGTTGAGGTCGCGCAACCCCTCCACATGGAGGACCAGCAAGGCAGGATCCGAGTCCGCGGACGCCAACGCCTGCCCTACGCGATCCAAAAACAACGCGTGGTTGGGCAATCCGGTCAAGGGGTCGTACAGGGTATAGCGCCGGATGGCCTCGGCGGCCCGGTGCCGCTCGGTGACGTCCGTGATCGATCCGGCCATGCGCAGCAACCGTCCACGCTC
This sequence comes from Gammaproteobacteria bacterium, assembly GCA_026984215.1. Lineage (GTDB taxonomy): Bacteria > Pseudomonadota > Gammaproteobacteria > JAJDOJ01 > JAJDOJ01 > JALVEU01. The sequence goes on from JALSSO010000091.1 coordinate 20,611, forward strand.
GTCATGCACGCCCGCCCCTCGGATCATGCACCAGCGCCACCGACCACCCCGTGTCGCGATCCGCACTTCTTCGCAGAGGTGCTCGTCCCGGCCCGATCGCGCTTGGTCTACGGCCTCCTGGAAGCGCGGGATGTCCTCTGCATGCACCATCTCGAGCCAAGAGGCCATGGTAAGCGTGGCCGCCTCGGCCGGCCCGCCCCGGATTTCCTCGAACCTGGGCGAGAGATAGACCTGGTCCGATTCCAGGTCCCAATCCCAAATGGCATCGTTGGAGCCCCGCACAGCGAGGTCGTAGCGTTCCAACGCGCGTTGCAGCGCCCGGTCGCTGCGGCGGCGCTGCTCGATCTCGTGGCGGAGCGCATCGTTGGCCTGACGGAGCTCTCGGGTACGTTCACGCACCCGTGCGTCCAATGCGCGGTTGGCTTCCATCAGCGCCGCCTCGGCCTGGGTACGGCCGCGCTCCTCGCGCCGGACGAGATGGGCGAGGAACAACGCCACGCCGAGAAAGCCCGCAAAGACCGCAAAGGCGTGCAGCCGCTCGCGCCGCCCGAACTCCGTGAAGAGAGTCTGGGGTACCACGTCCACCAGCGTCCAACGCGTGCCCGGCAGTGCCTGCGAGGCGAGCACCGAGGCCAGCTCCTCCTGCGAGAGCCGGAAAGGCCGGTCCAACCGGTTGCGGCTGCCCTGCGCGGCCACTTCGATCAGCCCCCGCTGGTCCCGGTGCAAGAGATAGAGCCGATGTGCGGGCGGCGCGCCCTGGGCGAGGATGCGGGCGATGCGGTCCGGGGCGAGACTCACGAAGAAGATTCCCTCCCAGCCGTCCGGCGCCTCGACCGGCGCCATGAGATCGAAATGGTAGCCGAGCGGGTTGGGATGGATCACCACCTCGTGCGGGTGGTCGGCACGGGCGAAGGCCCGGATGTCGTTGCGGCAGACCTCCTCCACCCGCCCTCCGAAATCGTCCACCAGCACCTCCCCGCCTTGGTCGGCGAGTGCCATGGCGAAGGCATTGGGAAAGTGGCGCCGCGTCGCCGCCAAGAGCCGGTCATAGAGCTCGGCGTCGCCCGGCTGCCGGCCGAGCCGGCCCAGGGCGACGGCGTGATTGTCGGCGAACAGCACCAACGCCCGCTCGGCGTCGGAAAGATAGAGTTCCACCAGCTCGGCGGCTCCGCGCACGCTGCGCGACGCGAGCTCCTCCTGGTGCACCCGGAAGCGGTGCTGGGCGATCTCCGCGTAGCCGATCAGCAGGACTGCCACCAACACCAGCAGGATGCCGATGAAGCGGGTCAGAAAGTCCCGCGGTTGGGACAACACCCGACTGAACGCGGCTGGATTCACGGGGAGAGGTCCGTCCCGTCCCGGCGGCGGAGCATCCGGATACCCATCCCAGAAGTATAGGCCGCCCCGCATGGCTTCACATCAGGCCTTACCCTGAAGATCGGCCGCCGGTGGACCGACACCGAACGACCGTGCATGGGATCACGAGGGCGCCTCGGCGGCCCGTTCCGGGCGGCCGGCACCAAGCGCCACACAGGCACTCAACACTGGGACCACGGCGAGACCCAGCGCCCAGGGCCAGCGGCCTGGTTCCCGCTGCGCCCATCCCGCCAGTGGCAACAGCCAAAAGACGTTGTAGAACGAGACCAAGGCGGTCACCCGGCCGTGGCTGCGCCAGCGCCGCGCGAGGATCTGATAGGCGTGGCTGCGGTGCGCCTCCCAAATCCGCTGCCCACTCACGGTCCGCACGAACAGGGTATAAGAGGCATCCACCCAGAAGACGGCACCCAGGATCAACCACATCCACCATGCCAAAGCACCCACCGCCCAGCCGGCCACGGCCAGCGCGGCGGCGGCCGCGCCCAGAAAGGCGCTGCCCACGTCACCCATGAAGATCCGTGCCGGCGGGTGGTTGTAAAGGAGGAATCCGCAGCCGGCCGCCGCCACCCCCCAGGCCAACTCCCGCAACCCCGCCGCAGGCTGCGCCATCATCCAACCGGCGGCGGCGAACACGAACACCGCCTCGGCGGCAGCCAGGCCATCGATCCCATCCATGAAGTTGTAGAGGTTGATCGTCCAGGCCGTGGCCAGGATCAGGGCGGCCCACAGGGGCCAGAAGGCGGGAATTCCCGGTATCCACCACAGGATCCATCCCCCAGCCGCCAGATGCACGGCCAGCCGAACACCCACCCCCAGCGGCCGATGATCGTCGATCCACCCCACCACGGCCACCGCCAGCACGCCGAGCCAAACCAGACCCGTCCAAGTCGGCAGCGCACCGCCCGCGAGCAGCGCCACCGCCGCCACCGTGGCGGCCCCCGCGATGGCGATGCCGCCGCCGCGCGGTGTCGGGCGCGCATGAGAACTGCGCCGCCCCGGCAGATCCAGCACGCCGCGGCGCCGGGCATACCCCAACGCCGCCCGCGTGCCCAATGCGCCCAACGCGAAGGTCACGACGAGCAGCACTGGCAAACCGAGCGTCAATCCTGCGACCCGCCAGGGCGAAACGGACGGGGCGCATAATGGAAGTCTCGCCGGGCGGGGCCGATGTCGAAGACCAAGTCCCGCTGCAGGCGCCATACCATCGCTGGGGACAAAAAACCGAGCCCCGGCAGCCGGGCGCCCAGCCGAACCGCCACGGCCAACAACGCCGCCGGCACCGGGAGATAGCGAGGCCGCTGACCCTGGGCCGCGAAGATACGGTCCACCATCGCCCGATAGCTGAGCACCTCGCCACCCCCCAGGTGGTAAAGCTTTCCGTGGGTGGCTGAATTGTCCAATACGGCCACGCAGGCCCGGGCCAGGTCCTCGGCATGGACCGGCTGGCGGCGCGCACGCCCCCCGCCCACCAGGGGAAACACCCGCCAACGGCGCACCCAACGGGCGATGAAGGCCACATTGCGGTCCCCGCCGCCTCCATAGATCAAGGTGGGACGGAACAGGGTCCAGGCCACCCCGCGCTCGTCCGCCAGCCCGCGCAGCCGCTGCTCGGCCTGGCGCAGGCGCTCCACCTGCGCGCGTTCGCGGGGATCGGGGGAATCCGCCTTGGTCAGCACACTGGTGGTGCTGAAGGCGAGGATCCGCCTCGGCGACGGTCGCATGGCCTGGAGCCAGCCCGGCAACAGATCCAGCGGCGCCACGTGGATCCAGGCATCGGGCACCACCATGGCCGGCGGAGGCGAGCGCAGGTCGGCCCGCAGCCAGCGCAGGCCAGAACCGGCATCCGCCGGCGGTGGACGGCGGGAAACCGCAATCACCTCCAGTCCCGCCTCCCGCAGCGATGGGACCAGATAACGCCCCACGCCGCTGCGCGCGCCGGTGACGAGGACCCGCCTCATACCGAGCGCCGCCGCAGCGCGCCCCGCGCGGCCTCCAGTAGAAAACGCAGGCCCACGCCCAACACCACCAGCCCAGTGACCGCGACCGGATACCGGGCGCGCTGGAACTTGTTGTAAAAGCGCAGCATGCCGCGATGCTTGTGCCAGGCCACCCACACCGGCCGCCGAGCGCTGCAGCCCCCCTTGACATGGGTCGCCCGGGCCCGCGGGACGAACAGGACTTCCCAACCCCGCTGGCGGAACCGCACGAACCAGTCCAGATCCTCGCAATGCAGCACGTACCCCTCGTCCAGCCCGCCCACCTCGGCCACGGCCCGCATGCGTACCAGCATGCAGGCCCCGGAGACGGCCTCCACCGCCTGAGGGCCGTCCGGAAGCGGCTGCTCCACGACCTCGAACGAATCGAGCCAGCGCCCCAGCCCCGTCACCCGAGCCAGACTCGTGGTGGGGGTGGGGATCCGCCGCCGCGAGGCGCGCTCCTCGCGCCCGTCCGGCGCCCGCACCCGACATCCCGCCAAACCCGCCCGCGGGTGGGCCTCCATGGCCCGCAAAAGGACTTCGAGCGTATCCGGTTCCAGGAAGCAGTCTGGATTCAGGACCAAGGCATAGGGGGACTCGACGTGGCGCAGCACCTGATTCACGGCCCGGGCGAAGCCCAGGTTACGGGAATTGCGCAGCAGCTCCACCGCGGCTCCCGAGGCCGCCAGATCCCGAACCACCACCTCGCTTCCGTCACAGGAGGCGTTGTCCACCACCGTGACCCGAACGGGCGCCGTGGAGGCCAACACCGCGCGCAGGCACCGGCCCAGATGGGCCCCGGCGTTGTAATTGACGACGATCACGTGCACGGTGGGCAACACGGTCGCGGCTCCGCAAGAGTCTCCCGAGCGATATGGTAGCCTGCTGGCCGCCCACCCCGTCCATCGCATCCGCGAGCGCCATGATCGAGTGGACACCGGAACAATTGCGTCATCGCCTGACCGAGCAGGGGCCTGCCCCCCTGATCCTGGACGTACGCGAACCCTGGGAATACGCGCTGGCCCACTTGCCGGGAGCGCGGCTCGTGCCCATGGGTGAGATCGCCGCGCAGGTGGACACCCTCCCCCGCGACCGAGAGATCGTGGTGGTCTGCCATCACGGTATCCGCAGCCGCATCGTGGCCGCCTGGCTGGAAAAACAGGGATTCGGGAAGGTGATCAATCTGACCGGCGGCCTGGACGCCTGGTCACTGCGCGTGGACCCCGCACTGCCCCGTTACTGAAAAGCCCCTCGATCCTTTGCTTTTGGGCTCGGCGTCACTATAGTGAGCCTGATCCACGGGGGCAGGATCGCGCGCCCTCTTCCGTCACAGACCGACGTCCAGGAGCAGGTGGCGATGAGAAACACTTCCGGTACGGTGGGGCGATGGTTCGGGTCGATTCTGCTGGCGGGCTCCCTGTTGTTGGCCGGCGGCGCACGGGCCGAGGATCTGCAGGCGGTCTATGAACTCGCGCTCAACCGCGACGCGGTCTATCAAGCCGCGCAGGCACAATACCTGGCCGCACGCGAGGCAACCCCCCAGGCGCGATCCTTCCTCCTGCCCCAGATCAACGCCTTCGCCAAGGGCGAGCACGACGCCCAGTCCATCACCAACGACGACCGCTTTCCAGACCAAAACATCGATACCAACCGCTACGGTTACGGTGTCACCCTGAACCAGGTCCTGTTCAACCGGGACCTCTTTCTCGGCCTGAACCAGGCCGAGAAATCCGTGCTGCGGGCCGAGGCCCTGCTCGAAGACGCCCGCCAGGCGCTCATCGTGCGGGTGGCTCGGGCCTATTTCGACGTGCTGGCGGCCGAGGACACGCTCAAGGCCGTCAGCGCCGCCAAGGAGGCCTTCAAGCGGCAGATGGACCAGGCCCAGAAGCGGTTCGAAGTGGGGCTCATCGCCATCACCGACTACAAGGAGGCCCAGGCCGCCTATGACAGTGCCACGGCCAGCGAGATCGCCGCGCGCAACGACCTCGAGGTGGCCCGCTCCGCGCTGGAGGCCATCGTGGGGCAGAAGCTCGGCGCACCGGCCAAGCTCACGGACCGTTTTCAGCCCCTGCGCCCGGACCCCGACGACGTGGAGGAATGGATCCGGCGCGCCAAGGAACAAAACGTTCAGATCATCGCCGCCCAGCACGCCACGGACACCGCCCTGATCGAGGTCAAACGCCAGCGGGCGGGGCATTGGCCCACGGTGGGACTGAGCGCGGGCGCCGTTCAGGACAACACATCCTCCGGCCTGTTCGGCGGGCGCGACATCGGCACGCTGAGCGTGGGCGTGCGCCTGGATCTGCCCATCTACTCCGGGGGGTTCGTGAGCTCGCGGGTGCGCGAGGCGAGCCACAACTTCCAGGCCTCTCAGGAGCAGCTCATCCAGGTGCGCCGTGACGTGATCAAACAGACCAGCGACGCCTATCTCACGGTCCTGTCCAACATCAGCCGCCTGCACGCCCTGAAGCGCGCCGTGGAGTCCAACCAGGCCTCTTACGAGGCCACCCAGGCCGGGTTCGAGGTGGGCACCCGCACCTCCGTGGACGTCTCCCAGGCCATCCGCAACCTGTTCGCCGCCGAACGGGACTACAAGGTGGCCCGCTACGAGTACATCATCGCCACCCTCTCGCTCAAGCGTGCCGCGGGCATGCTGAGCGCCGAGGACATCCAGCGCATCAACGCCTGGCTGGATTGAGCGCGGCCGGCGAGCTGAGGGCCGCCCTGCGCGGGCGCCTGGAACGACGCCGGCGCGAGGGCTTGTACCGCAGCCTGCGCATGCGCGGGCCGGGACCGGTCACTGCGCAGCGCCTGGACGGCCGCGCGGTCATCGACTTCTGCAGCAACGACTATCTGGGCCTGAGCACCCATCCGCGCGTGGTGTCCGCCTTCCGCGAAGCGGGCGGGCGATACGGGGTCGGGGCCCGGGCCGCGCATCTGGTCAGCGGCCACACCGAGCTGCATGCCGAACTGGAATGCCGGCTCGCCGCATGGACCGGCCGGGAACGGGCCTTGGTGTTCTCCACCGGCTTCATGGCCAATCTCGGCGCCATCACCACGCTGGTGGGGCCGGGAGATGCCGTGTTCCAGGCCCGGCTCAACCATGCCTCCCTGCTGGACGCGGGGCGCGCCAGCGGCGCGCGGCTGTACCGCTACCGGGATCTGAGGCATCTGGAGCGTTTGCTGGAACGAGCCGGCGCCCGGCACCGGCTGGTGGTCACCGACGGCGTGTTCAGCATGGACGGCACCCTCGCGCCCCTGCCGGAACTGGCCGCGTTGTGCGAGCGATACGAGGCCTGGCTCATGGTGGACGATGCCCACGGGCTGGGCGTGCTCGGCCCGCAGGGGCGTGGGACCGTCGCCCTGCACGGGCTGGGTCAGGACGAGGTGCCGGTGCTCATGGGCACCTTCGGAAAGGCATTGGGCGGATTCGGCGCCTTCGTGGCCGGCCCCGGGGAATTGATCGAGGCCCTGATCCAGGAGGCTCGCAGTTACGTCTACACCACGGCCCTGCCGCCGGCGGTGGCCGCCGCCGCCCTGGCCGCGCTCGAAATCGTCGAGACCGATCCGCGACGCCGGGTGCGTCTCGATGCCCTGGTCGGCCGGTTCCGCGCGGGGGCCCGCGCGCGCGGGTTGGCCCTGGCCGAGTCCCGCACTCCCATCCAACCCCTGATCCTCGGCCCTCCGGAACGCGCGGTGGCCGCGGCCGACAGGCTCATGAAAACCGGCTTCTGGGTGGCGGCGATCCGGCCGCCCACCGTCCCGCGCGGCACCGCGCGGCTGCGCATCACCCTCACGGCCGCCCATACGGAAGAGCAGGTGGACGCGCTGCTGGAGGCATTGGGGGCGACCTTGGGCCAAGGCGCTTGACCCCGGCTCAGATCCAGCCCCGCTCGGCGAAGGAGACCGTCTCCTCCCCCACCACCACATGGTCCAGCACGCGTACGTCCACCAACGCCAGAGCCTCCTGGAGCCGGCGGGTGATTCGGCGGTCGGCCTCGCTCGGCTCGGCTACCCCGGAGGGGTGGTTGTGGGCCAGGATGAGGGCGGCGGCATTGTGCTGAAGGGCGCGGCGCACCACCTCGCGGGGGTGGACGCTGGCCCCGTCGATGGTCCCGCGGAAGAGTTCCTCGAAGGCGATCACCCGGTGGCGCGTGTCCAGGAACAGACAGGCGAACACCTCGTGGGCATGATCGCGCAACCGCGCGCTCAGGAAACGCCGGGTGGCCTGGGGGTCGGTGATGGTCGCCCCGCGCGTCAGGCCCTCGGCCAGATGCCGGCGTCCCATCTCGAGGACCGCCTGCAGCTGGGCGTACTTGGCGTCCCCGAGCCCCCGGGCCCGACAGAACCGCCTGCGGTCGGCCTGTAGCAGGGGGCGCAGTCCGCCGAACTCGGCGAGCAGTTCACGAGCCAGGTCCACGGCGGTCTTGCCCTGGACCCCCGTGCGCAAGAAGATCGCCAGCAGTTCCGCATCCGACAAGGCACGCGGCCCCCGTTGCAAGAGCTTCTCCCGCGGCCGCTCGTCGGCCGGCCAGTCCGTGATGGGCATCGGCTCCCTCCTCGAGATCGGCCTCGGCCGCTCATCTTCCCACCCCGAAGGCATGCCGTCCGCGCAATGGGCCACAGCGTCGATGGTAAAATTCCACGATGCATCCCCGGCGGATTCTGTTCGGCGTCACCGGCGGCATCGCGGCCTACAAGGCCGTGGAGGTGGTGCGCCGGTTGCGCGATCATGGCGCCGAGGTGCGGGTGGTCATGACGCGGGGCGCCACTGCTTTCGTCACGCCCCTGACCTTCCAGGCCGTCTCCGGTCACCCCGTGCGCACCGACACGCTGGACCCGGTCGAGGAGGCGGGCATGGACCACATCGCCCTGGCCCGCTGGGCGCAGGCCGTGGTGGTGGCGCCGGCCAGCGCGGACTTCCTGGCCCGGCTGCGGGCGGGGTTGGCCGACGACCTGCTGAGTACCCTATGCCTGGCCACGGAGGCGCCGGTGTGGCTGTTCCCGGCCATGAACCGGGCGATGTGGGCGCATCCGGCCACCCAGGAGAACGTCTCGGTCCTGCGCAACCGCGGCCTGCATGTCCCGGAACCGGCCAGCGGCCCGCAAGCCTGCGGGGAGTCCGGCCCGGGCCGCATGGTCGAGCCCGACGAGATCGTGGCACGGATCATGGCGCATGCCGGGCCGCTGGCTGGGCAACACTGGGTGATCACGGCCGGCCCGACCCGCGAGCCCATCGACCCGGTGCGTTTTCTGTCCAACCGTTCGTCGGGCCGCATGGGCTTCGCCCTGGCCGGAGCCGCGGCAGGCCGGGGCGCGCGGGTGACCCTGATCAGTGGACCGGTGACGCTGTCCACACCGGCGGGTGTCGAGCGGGTGGACGTGGAGACCGCGCGGGAAATGCTGGATGCGGTGCTGGGCTGTGTCGCAAGCGCCGACGTGTTCATCGGCTGCGCCGCGGTGGCCGACCTGCGGCCCGCCGAAACCCGACGCCAAAAGGCCGGCAAGCAGGAATTGGGCGACTGCCTGCCGCTGGCACGCAACCCGGACATCGTGGCCACCGTGGCGGCACTGGACAGGCGGCCGTTCACGGTGGGATTCGCCGCCGAGACTCACGAGTTGGAGCGCCGCGCGCGCGCCAAGCTCGAGCGCAAGAATCTTGATATGATCGCCGCCAACCGCGTGGGCCTTCCCGGGCTCGGGATGGAGACCATGGCCAACGAGATCGTGCTCCTCTGGCCCGGTGGCCGAGAGCGCCTGGGCCCGGCGGACAAGCCCCTGCTGGCGGAAACCCTGATCGACCGGATCGCAGCACGCCATGCCACACAGCAGCAAGCTCTCGGAAACCGCCCCTGAATCCGTGGTCGAGGTCCGCGTGCTGGATCCCCGGATCGGAAACGGGATCCCCATGCCCGAATACGCCACCGCGGGATCGGCCGGGCTGGATCTGCGCGCCTGCCTGGAGGCCCCGCTGGAATTGCGGGCCGGGCAGACGGAGCTCATCCCCACGGGCCTGGCCATCCACATCGGCGACCCGGGGCTGGCCGCCGTCATCCTGCCGCGCTCCGGGCTCGGCCACCGGCACGGCCTCGTGCTCGGCAATCTGGTGGGTCTCATCGACTCGGACTACCAGGGAGAGCTGCTGGTCTCGTGCTGGAACCGCGGCCAGCAGCCCTACACCATCGCCGTGGGCGAGCGCATCGCGCAACTGGTGGTGGTGCCGGTGGTGCGACCGCGCTTCGAGGTGGTGGAGGCCTTCTCGCCGAGCGGACGCGGATCGGGGGGCTTCGGCCATACCGGTCGGCATTGACGACTCGACCAGCGGGGCACACCCGAGACATCGTGGGATTGGGGGAAGACATGCAGATCGATCCGGACATCTTTCGCGCTTACGACATCCGTGGCGTGGTGGACCGCGCGCTCACCCCGGAGGTGGTGCGCGCCATCGGGCATGCCCTGGGGGTGCTGTATCCCGGCTCTCCCCGCGTGGCCGTGGGCCGGGACGGTCGCCTGTCGAGCCCGGCCCTGGCCGAGGCGCTGTGCCGGGGACTGGCCGATGCGGGACGCACCGCCATCGACATCGGCGCCGTGCCCACGCCGGTGCTCTACTTCGCCACCCATCACCTGGACACCGGGGCGGGGGTGATGATCACGGGCAGCCACAACCCCCCGGAATACAACGGCATCAAGATGGTGATGGATGGCCATACCCTGTTCGGCGAGGAGATCCGCCGCATCTATGAGCGGCTCGTCGAAGGGGATCTGCCGCGCGGCCAGGGCCGCATCGAATCGGCGAACGTGCTGGATGCCTACCTCCAGCGGATCACCGGCGATGTGAAGCTGGCCCGCCCCATGCGTATCGCCATCGACACGGGCAACGGGGTGGCCGGGCCCACCGCCAGTCGACTGTTCAAGGCCCTGGGCTGTGAGGTCACGTGCCTGTACTGCGACGTCGACGGGCGGTTTCCGCACCACCATCCCAATCCCAGCGAGCTGGAGAACGTTCAGGACCTGATCCGGGCGGTGCGCGAACAGGGGCTGGAGATCGGGCTGGCCTTCGACGGAGACGGCGACCGGCTGGGTGTGGTGGACGAGCAAGGCAAGGTGATCTGGGCGGATCGGCAGATGATGCTGTTCGCTCGGGACGTGCTTTCGCGCCATCCCGGCGCCACCATCATCTTCGACGTGAAGTCCTCTCGGCATCTGGCCGAGCTGATCCAGCGGGAGGGTGGCAAGCCGCTCATGTGGAAGACCGGCCACTCTTTCATCAAGGCCAAGATGAAGGAGACCGGCGCGCTGTTGGCGGGAGAGATGAGCGGGCATATCTTTTTCAAGGAGCGCTGGTACGGCTTCGATGACGGACTCTATGCCGGCGCCCGGCTGCTGGAGATCCTGTCGCGCGAGGACCCACCGGTGAGCGCGGTGTTCGCTCGGCTGCCCGACGCCGTCTCCACCCCGGAACTCAACGTGCACTTCGAGGCCGACGGCGCCCAGCACGAATTCATGCGCGCCTTCGCCGAGCGGGCCCGCTTCGAGGGTGCGGAGGTCTCGCGCATCGACGGGATACGCGCGGATTTTCCCGACGGCTGGGGACTGGTGCGCGCCTCCAACACGACGCCCAGCCTGGTGATCCGCTTCGAGGCGGATTCCCGGGCGGCCCTGGAACGCATCCAGGCGCAGTTCCGCGAACAGATGCATGCGGTGCGTCCGGACCTGGAACTCCCCTTCTGAGGGGGACGGCCATGGAGAACACCAAGGCCCATCGCTTCGCGCGGGTGCTCACCGAGGCCCTGCCCTATATCCAGCGCTTCTCGGGCAGGACCGTGGTGGTCAAGTATGGCGGCAACGCCATGGTCGACGAGCAACTCAAAAGCAGCTTCGCTCGGGACATGGTGCTGCTCAAACAGGTGGGCATCCATCCGGTGGTGGTGCACGGCGGAGGGCCCCAGATCGGTAGCCTGCTCCAGCAGCTCGGCAAGGAGAGCCGTTTCGTGGCCGGTATGCGCGTGACCGACGCCGAGACCATGGACGTGGTCGAGATGGTGCTCGGCGGCCTGGTCAACAAGGAGATCGTCCAACTCATCAACCGCCACGGGGGTCAGGCCGTGGGGCTGACGGGCAAGGACGGTGGGCTCATCCGCGCCCGCCGCCTGACCATCGAGCAACCCTCGCCGGAGCTCGAGGCACCGGAGATCATCGACCTGGGTCACGTGGGAGAGGTGCAGAGCATCGACCCGCGGGTGGTGCGCATGCTCGAGCGTGACGGCTTCATCCCGGTCATCGCCCCCATCGGTGTGGGGGAGGATGGATTCTCCTACAACATCAACGCGGACCTCGTCGCTGGCAAGATGGCCGTGGTGCTGGAGGCGGAGAAACTGATCCTGCTCACCAACACCCCGGGACTGTTGGACAAATCAGGTGCCCTGCTCACAGGGTTGGGGCCGGAGGCCGTCCAGCGTCACATCGAGGACGGGACCATCTCCGGTGGCATGCTGCCCAAGGTGGACTGTGCGCTGGATGCCGTGCGTTCCGGCGTGCGCAGCGCCCATATCATCGACGGACGGGTGGAACACGCGGTCCTGCTGGAGCTGTTCTCGGACGAAGGTGTGGGGACCCTGATTCACCGCTGAGGGGAAGCAGGTTCCTCCCGCGTTTCCACCAGCTCGGTGTAGCGTTTCAGGTCCCGCGCGAAGCGCTGCTCGGTCTCGATGCGTTCCCTGCGGCGTTCGCGCAGCTCAGCCCGGGTATCCCGCAACGCCTGGGTGGTCACCTCGAATTGCTGCACGAGGGCCTTGGACGGCGCCTTGCCCCCTTTTTCCTGCGCGGCGAGCTTGCGCTTGATCTCCCGCAACCGGCCCACGAGCTTGCGTTCCCGCTTCTCCAGAATCCCGATGGCGGTGTCGATCAGGTTCAGCCGTTCGTCCCGGATGGCTTCGATGTCCGCGATGGAGCCGTACATCTCCTGGAGGATGCGTTGTTCCCGCGCGCGGCGTTCGGCCTCTTCGCGGCGCCTGCGCTCCTCGGCCGCCCGGCGGGCCGCCTCACGCCTTTCGGCCTCGAGCTGCTCGGGCGACTTGGCCGCGGGAATGACCTTCACCGGCTCCCCCTCGTTGTCGTAGACCTTACGCTCTCTGCGAACGGCCTCCGGCGGCACACGGTCACTGAAATGCACCACACCGTCCGCATCCGTCCAGCGGTAAAGGCGTGCCTCAGACACCGGGGCCGACAGCGGGGTGAGGAACATCAGCAGCCCCAGCACCCTCCATCGCCTCGGCGGCCGGCGTATCGGCAAGGCGCTCGCGAGTCGCATGGCATGAAATCTGGGCACGATGGCGCAGGTTGACCGGTTACCGAGCCGATGATTATATGCGGGGTCGCCGCCCTTCCCTGAATCCGCCGGACCGACCAATCCATGCCTTTCATCGACCAGGCGATCCTGCTGGCGATCTCGCTGGCGGCCAATGCCTTCTCCGCCTTCTCCGGAGGTGGAGCGGGGCTCGTCCAGCTCCCGGCCTTGATCTTTCTCGGCCTGCCCTTCGCGGTGGCGCTGGCCACCCACAAGGTGGCGAGCGTGGCCCTGGGCGTGGGAGCAACCCTGCGCCACCTACGCGAACGCACGCTGCACGCACGGTATGTGGCCCTGATGTTGGCGGCGGGGCTGCCCGGCGTGATCGCTGGCGCGGGGACGATTCCACATGTACCGGAGCGTGCCGCCGAGATCGCCCTCGGCGTGATGACCGCCGGGCTCGGCCTCTACAGCCTCGCCCACCGGGGTCTGGGACAGAGGACCATCGAACGGGTGTCGAGCCGTTCGGCATGGGCAGTGGGCGCCATGGGCCTGTTCCTGATCGGGGTCCTCAACGGCTCGCTCACCTCGGGTACCGGATTGTTCGTGACCCTGTGGCTCGTCCGCTGGTTCGGAATGGACTATCGCATGGCCGTGGCCCACACCCTGGTCCTGGTCGGTGTGTTCTGGAACGGCACCGGCGCGTTGACCCTGGGCTGGTTGAGCGAGATCCGCTGGGACTGGCTGCCGGCCCTGTTGCTGGGTTCCCTGATCGGCGGGTACCTGGGGGCCCATTGGTCCATCGCGGCGGGCAACCGCTGGATCAAGCGCGGTTACGAACTGGTGACCTTGCTCATCGGGTTGAAGCTCATCCTCGGCTGAGCCGGCGCAGGCTCAAACCCCGTACTGCTCTCGGTAGGCGCGGATGGCGGGCAGATATTCCGCGTAGGCGGGGTCCTGCTCGACCAGGGTCACCAGATCCGTGAGGGTGGCCACCGCGACGACCCGCAGCCCCAATTCCCGCTCGGTCTCCTGCACCGCCGAGAGCCGGCCCCGACCCCGTTCCTGCCGGTCCAGGGCGATGACCACCCCCACCGGCTCCGCCCCTTCGGAGCGAATCAGTTCCACCGAGGCCCGCGCGGCGGTGCCCGCGGTCATCACGTCGTCGACGATGAGGACCCGGCCGTGGAGCGGCGCCCCCACGACCCGTCCACCCTCCCCGTGCGCCTTGGCCTCCTTGCGGTCGAAGGCCCACGGCCGATCCTCCCCGTGGTCGCGCGCCAGCGCGATGGCGGTGGCCGCCACCAGCGGGATGCCCTTGTAGGCCGGCCCGAACAGCATGTCGTATTCCAGCTCGGCCCGTCGGATCGCCCGGGCATAGAAGCCGCCCAGACGCGCCAGCGCGTCCCCCGTGCGGAACAGCCCGGCGTTGAAGAAATAAGGACTGACCCTCCCCGACTTCAGCGTGAACCGTCCGAAGCGCAATACCCCATGCTCCAGGGCGAACCGCAGAAAAGCACTCCGATCGTCCATCCGTTTCACCTCCGCGGTTCGCGGATCGCCACCACACGATCCGCAGCCAGATCCTCGAGCACCTGGCGTGTCCCACTGGGCCATTCGACCACCAGGCGTTCGACCCGCCCATGCCCGCCCAGGCCGAAGTGCAAGCGTTTGTGATCCTGGGCGAAACTGTGGGTACCCCCGGAGCGGACCCGCCACTGGGAGCGCCCCCCGGCCACCACCGTCACCCGGGCACCGATTCCGTCCCGGTTGCTGCGCGTACCGACCAGATCCACCTCCAGCCAATGGTTGCCGTTGGGCACGCCCCGCAGCAGCTGGTAGGGACCACGTTGATCGAACGGCGGCGGCCCGTGCCCATTGGTGACGAACAGATCCAAAGCCCCGTCCCGGTCGTAATCGGCCACCACCGCCACGTCGCCCCTTCCCGAATCGACCCCCTGCGCACCGGCCTCCCAGGTGACGTCGCGAAAGACGCCCTCACCCTGATTGGCCAGGAGCAGATTGGCGGTGTTGCGCACCGCACCGGAACAGACGAAATAGAGATCCAGGTCCATGTCGTTGTCGAAGTCGCCGGCGGTCACACTGGTGCAGCCCACCGCCTCGGGGCGTTCGAGTTCCCATTCCAGCCTGCGGTATCGGCCAACACTGCCCTGCGAAAGGAGGATGACCGGGTTGGCCAGCCTACGACCCGGACGAATGCCCACGATCTCGGGTTCCTGGATCGGCTGAGCGCCCCGGATACGAACGGCAAGGTGCCCCATGGTCGTGTCGATGACCCATCGTCCGTCCCGATGCGTGATCCGCACATCAGCGGCCTGGGTGGTGGACCCATTCGCGGCCTGCTCGGGCGTCAGATCGAGAACCATGTGGCGGCCCTCGAACATCCGTACCATCCCGCCCACGGAGACCCGGGGCGCCGGAAGCTTCGGCGGACGCCAGACGTACTCCAGTTCGATATGCAGCGGCCCCTCGGACGTGAACCGCAGGCGCGCCCGGTGATCCACCGTCCGCCGCCGTGTGAGCAGGGCGTCCACCCGGTGCGGGGCCGGTTGGACGAGATCGTTGACTTCGCCCAGCGAGCGAGCCAACGCGAAGTCCGGCACACCGTCCCCGTTGAGGTCCCCGATGGCAGCGTCGGTCACCACCCCGGGCACCGAGGGCAGACCGAACTGCGGGGTCGCGTCCGTGAACCGCCCATTCTCAAGACGCAGGAAGCGCGTGCCGGTGGAGAACAGCGCGACCCTCGGCTGCGCCTGCCGTCTCCCGATGGCGGTGAGTAGGGGGAACGGATCACCCGCCGTGATCCGGGGAAGACTCGTGCGCAAGCGTGCCGCGATCAGGCCGTGCCAGACGGCACGAATACGATCCACCATCCCCCATGGGGCAAGGGCCTCGTCCAGACCTGCGTCCAGCCGCCGAAAGGCCTTTCCGTCGTCGTTGTGGAACAACGCATTGGGAGCCTTTCCATCGCGGCGCGGGTGGTTGACCACCAGAAGATCCAGATGACCATCGGCGTCCGCGTCCAGCCACAGCGGAGTACGCCCCCGCGCCAGTCCATACGCCACGCCGAGTTCTGCGGCACGCTCCACGAATGCCCCGTCGGTGTTGACCAGGAGCAGGTTGGGATTGGCCGCGTACCCCCCGCCAGCGCCGCAGAGCACCACCAGATCCTGGTCGCCGTCGTTGTCGAAGTCCGCCCAGCCGGCGCCGTGCGGATCCGCGCCAGCCGGAACATCCAGGCGGGAGGCGGCCTCGTCACGAAATCGACCGCCGCCCAGATTGATGAGCAGCACGGGCCGATTGGAAAGCCCGCCCTCTCCTTCCACGCGGTGGTTGCCGATCCAGAGATCGGGCAGGCCGTCTCCGTTGGCATCCCCCCAGGCCGCTCCGGCCGTGGGCTCAACGAACCGGATCCCTGCCCTCGCGGTCGCGTCTTCGAAGGCCATGCCCACCGCCCCAGCCTGTGTGACCGCCATGACCGCCGCAACCGCGATGCACCAACCGACGATCGTTCCCCTGGGACACCCATTACCAGTCCGCATCGTCATAGAACGCCTCCGCCACCGTTGCGGTCACTTCTCGCACGCGGGCCACTTCGCCCGGGGTGAGCTTGTGTTTCCAGCTCTTGACATTGGCCCGGCTGTCCAGGCGTATCGTCCGCTCCCGGCCCTCGGCGAAGGCCGGATTCCCCTCTCCCGAAAAACGTTGGACCACACTCCGCGCCTGCTCGGTGAATTGGAGACCCAGCCGCGCGAAGAGCTCTTGGAATCCGGTCATCGGATCCACCGAAAGATCCTCATGGCGAACGAAGATCCATTCCGGATGCCGATCGCGGTAGATCCCGATCAGATGATGCAACGTCTTCCATAGGAGCGCGGCCTGCTCGATCAGATCCGCTTCATTCCGGCGGCGGGCGAGCGCCTCCAACTCGGGACGCAACGGTTCCAGGTAGTCGGCCATGAGCTGCGGCTGTCCGAGTGCCCAACGGGTCGGATCGAAGGGCCAACCCAAACGGCGCATGCTGGAGACGAAGGCCGCAGGATGGCGAATGAGCACCACGACGCGGATGGGAAAACGCAAGGCCAGCCATGGGGCGGAGGCCAGGGCGATGGGATCCTTGAGCAGCGGAACCGCCCCCTCGCGCCGGTAAGCGGAGAACCGACGCGCCTGCCGCCACGCCCGGCGAACGCCGGCCGGAGACCGGGCATCCAAAAGGGCTCGAGACAGCTTGTACCGCCCCGCCAGCATCTGGGCGACGCCCGGCAGGTAACGCGCCTCGTTGCCCGGATGGATATAGGTGAAATACCGCTCGAAGCGGCAGTCGCAAATGGCCCGGCCGACCCCTGCGTCGGGGTTGAACGGCTCGTAGAGATAGTACAATCCCGGGGCCTCGGCCAGCATGCGACCGGCCCAGGTGGTCCCCGAACGCGGGGCCCCCGTCACGAGAATGGGCTGGAGGGCCTTCACCGTCCCGGCCCGGTTCCCGGGATCACCGGTCGCCGGGTGCACCTGCCGGCATCGGATCCCGATGGACGGCCAACCCGATACAGGCGGTCGGCCGCAAGTCCCTCCAGCGTGCACGTCTCACCGTCCGGCCAACTGATTTGCAGCCTCTCGGCGTGGTCCCGGGCGCCGAGGCCGAAATAGACCCGATAGTGGCCGCTGGAGTAATGGGCCCCTTCGGCATGCCCCACGTAGCGGAGCTGGGAGCCGTCCCGGGTGAACAGCCGGACACGGGCACCGAGCGAGGCTCGATCCCCCGCAGGCCCCTCCACGTCGAGCGCGAGCCAATGCCCGGCGGGAGTCGGCGCCCAAGCGATTCGGGTCAGCCAGACGCCCGCCAACGCGCCCGAAGCCGCACCCGTATAGCCCGACCACGCGGCGAGCTTCCGGGCCCAGAAGTGCTTCTTCGGCTGTACATTGAGCGCCAGGACCGCATCGCGCCCGCCGTTGCCGTCCAGATCGGCCCAGGCGATCCGTGCATCGCCGAGCCGCCACGGCGAGCCGCCGCCCTCGAGTCCGAGCCGGGCCACG
Source organism: Gammaproteobacteria bacterium (assembly GCA_026984215.1). Lineage (GTDB taxonomy): Bacteria > Pseudomonadota > Gammaproteobacteria > JAJDOJ01 > JAJDOJ01 > JALVEU01. The sequence goes on from JALSSO010000091.1 coordinate 38,305, forward strand.
CGATGGAACCCTCGTCCATTCCGGGTAAACACGCCACCGGGCAGGGCGTAGAGTTCCTCATGCCCATCGTTGTCCCGATCCGCCCACACCGCCGCGAAACTGCGCCGAGGCAGACCCCAAGCCCGGATGGATACGGGCCTCATATCATGGGAGGCCGGCTCGCCCAGGAACAGGCGGTTGCCCTGCCGGGATACCACCAGCACGTCGAAGTCACCGTCCTCGTCCACATCGGTCACCCGGACCGCCGCGGGCACGTGGGTGGAGGCTTCCCCGAAGCGCGTACAGTCGAACCGCTGCGCGCCGCGCGTACAAACACGCAGTCCGTCACGATCCGCCCAGATCAGCTCGGGCCGGGAATCCCCCCAGAGATCCACCCACGCGAAATGCCCCGCCGTGGGGAAGCCGACCCCTTCCAGGCTACCGACCTCATGGAAACGCCCGTCGGGCTCCCGGCGGTACAACCGGTTGGGATCCCGAGCATGCGGACCCCGGCCGCATGCCACATACAAGTCGGCGTCCGCGTCTCCGTCATAATCCACCCAGGCCGCTTGTCTTCCCGGGCAGCCGAACTTCTCGAGGCCGACCACGCGCCCGGTCTCCCGCATGCCCTCGGGCCCCGGGTCGAACAGTTCGTCCCAGAACCGCATGGGGTAACGCGCCATGGCCGCACGCAAGCCCCCGCGCGTGATGAAGATTTCGGGACGGCCGTCCCCATCGATATCGTCCCAGGCCATCCCGTGGCGGTCACGCAGAAAGATGGAAAAGCGGGCGCTTCGTGGAGACACGCCCTCCGCGCCCACGTGAATCCGCTGCGGATCGACACCGATCGAGATCTCGATGGGCTGGGCGTGTCGTCGAGGCGCCACGGCGATCCCATCCTTCGGGCCCGAGAGCTCGAATCGCGTCACGCTGTGCAAGACCGCCCTCGGACGCAATGCGGTCTCGATCCGGATTTGCGCATCACCCGTGGCGCGGCCCTCGACACGGGACAGCACGTCGATGCTGCCCTCGATGGGGAAGGCCTCGTCACCGAGCCCCTGCGTGTCCACATGGATCCACGGACCCTGCCAATATACATACACGCCAGAAGCCTTTTTTGGCGGTGGATTCGGCGCTACGTAGAGGCCCGGAAACCGTGGATCCTGATCCAGATGCCATGAAGCATATACGTCGCGGAACCCATCCCCGCCGCGATTCAGGGTCACGCTCTGACGGGCGGAATGGTTGACCGTATACAAATCCAGGCGTCCGTCGGCGTCGGCATCGGTGACCCCGACATCGAACAGGCCGTACGTGGCCAGATCCACGGATTGCAGCTCGGTCTGGGGAGGAGGCAGGATCACCGGCTCGCAAGCCGCCAGCAGCACGGCGGACAACCCGCCCACCCACCACACCAGGGGGCGCGGCACTAGCGGTGCTCCCGTATGGAGAGGACTTGATTCCCCGGAACGTCCTTCAGCACCGTGGTGGCGCCGTCGGGCCAGCGCACGCGCAGGAGCTGCACGGTGGCATTGGGGCCCAGCCCGAAATGGATTCGCGCGTGGCTTTGTGACATGCGATGCATGCCGCCCCCCTGCACCCGAAACTGCCGTCTTCCCCCGGCAGTGACTTCCACCACCGCACCGATCGCGTCCCGGTTGGGCGGCCGGCCCTCGAGGTCGATCTCGATCCAATGATTCCCGTTGCCCAGGTTGTGGAACAACTGATGGGGGCCATCCGCAACGAACGGAGAGGTGGGGTCCGCCCCATTGGTGACGAACAGATCCAGGAAACCATCCCGATCGTAGTCCGCCACCACGACGGTATCCCCCCGCCCGGCCATGCTGCCCGCAGCTCCACCGGCTTCTTTCACCAGGGTGAACCGACCGGCCCCGTCGTTTTCCAGCAGGCGGTTGGGCAGATTGTGCACCGGCCCCGTACACACCATGTAGAGATCCTCGTCCATATCATTGTCGAAGTCCCCCGCCACCACGTAGTGGCAGGCGGTGTCCTCACCGGCCGCGCCCTCGAGCGGTGCCGGGCGGAAGCCTTCCGCCGTGCCCAACAGGAGGACGTCACGTCCCCTCGGACGGAAAGGTGCGAAACCCACCGGCTCGGCCCGTGTAAGCGCGCCTTCGCAATCGACGATGTAATCCACCGGCTGATGGCGAATGCCATTGCGTAGTTCCCACACCCGTTCGGCCGCGAGCCAACGGATCGTGACCTTGCCCTCCGGGGCCGGGCCGTCGCGCCAGATCGCTTCCTCCGGCCGCAGCCGAAAACGCCGTGTCCTCGGGGAACCGGAGGAACCGATGCGAATCCGAGAAAGTGGCATCCATTCCGGATAGATCGCAAAGATGGCGTCTCCCTCACAAGCGAAACGCACCGCATGCGGCGGCCTGCGGGAACTGGTTCCTTTGAGGGTACCCAGGATGCGGTGCTCTCCCTCCCGCACCATGTCCGGCGGCAGGTACTCCCCACGGGTCAGATAAACGTCCGTTCGCCCGTCCCCGTCGAAATCGCCGAACGCCGCGTCGCTGATCTCGTCGACGGCCGGCGCGTCGAACGTGTGACTGATGTCTTCCAACCGCCCGTCCTTCAGCGCAAACACGCGCGCCGGATCGGACAGCAGAACCAGCTCCGGCCGATGGTCGCCGGTGAGATCCGCGAGCTGCGCGGAGACCAGGAACCGAGGGGCACGCCAGCGCAGTCCTTTCCGCCAACGCCAATGGACGAGATTGTCCCAAAGCTTCCAGGCCCGCTCCCAGCGGTCCGGCCGGCCGTCCCGGAAACCCAGCGCGTCCGGTGCACGGGCAAAACGCCCTTCGTCCTGCAGATACAACACCGATCCCCCCCACTGCTTGTCCCGGGCGTTGACCGCCAACAGATCCAGGTCTCCGTCACCATCGGCATCCAGCCACAGCGGTGTGAGTCCGTGTCCGGGCTGGGCGAGGCCCCTTTCGTCCGCCTCGTCCCGCAACCGACCGTCCGTGTTGACGAACAGGTGATTACGCCCCTGACCGGGCACCAGCGAACCATCGGGCTTCGCCAGGGCATCCACCAGCTCGACGAGATCCGCGTCCCCGTCCGAATCGAAGTCCGCCCACGCCGCGCCATGCGTGTCCGCCCGTGGGTCCCCGGTCCAGACCTCGGGCACGATGTCTCGGAATCCACCACGCCGGTCGTTCAGATACAGAACCGGACGGGTATTGTGGTTCCCCACCCAGAGGTCGGGCCAGCCATCACCGTTGAAGTCACCCCACGAAGCCCCCCACGAAGTGCCCCGGTGCTCGATACCCGCTCGGGCCGTCACCTCCTCGAACCGGATACCGGCATCGACCCGAAAACAGGGCAGGAGCAGGAGTAGGGTGAGGGCGATCCGTGCACAGCGAGGCAGACGGTTGAGCACGACCGAACCTGAACGCGCGTGCTGGAACGGCATCACACTCTACGGGCGGGAATCGTCCAAGGAGATCTCGGCCTTCCAGGGCACGAGATTACCGGCGAACCATGAAATCGCCGAGCGAGACATGCGGGGGGTCACCACGTGCCTCGCACACACCGTGAAGGCGAGGCTCAACGACACAAGGGCTCCAGCGCCGGTGCGGGGGTTCCGGTGCACACCATGTATTTTTCGACTTCGCCGCCGATCCGGATTCCGCCCTGTGTGTCCGTGGTCACCACATAAATGGTCTTCCATCCCGCGCCCTGCACCGATGCGAGATACCGTGCGGGCCCATAGGGATACACATGGATCACCGCAGTCCCGGTGCTGCCCTGCAGACGCGTCAGGCGCGCCTGCCGGACGGTTGGATTGCGCAGGAGACGCCGTTGATCGCGGGCGTAACTGCCCGTCAAATAGCGGTCCACGTCGGCGGCCGTCATGGTGGGAAGTTGCTGGACGAAGCGTTCCACGAACCCCCGGATGCGGTTCAGCTCCGCAGAATCGCCCCCGGTCCCGGCTGGACCCGTTGCAGCGCTCACCACTGTCGCCCAGCCTGCAACCAGCAAGAACGCGATCACGCGAAAGGGGAGTTTTCGGAACATTTTCACGACTGCACGCCTCATCCACGCTCACTCTGTAAACACACACCGTGATGCCACGCAATCATTGGGGCACCACGATCAGAACATAATTGCCCGCCGCACCGGTCACCGAGGCCTCCGCGCCTCCGAAACTCACCGTGCCGGACATCGCTGGCGCCTGATACACCCTGAGCTGAGGAATGCTCGCCGAGGATGTCTGGACGATTTGTCCGGTATCCGTATATCCCGCCATCCATGACGGCAAGGACGCGGCATTTGCGTCATACGCCACGTACACCGTGACCGCAGTGGAGGTGCCGAGGTCCATGGTCAGGTAGTCGCTGTTGGATTGGTCCTTGTCCGCGTTCGCCGTCAGAATCCAGCGCCCGCCCTGCAGGTTCGCGGGAATGGCCTGCAACGTCCAGCTCTCATCCACGTACAAGGTATCGCCCACCTCCTTGAGCTCCTCCTTGTAAGGCAACGGCTGCTCACAGGCGCCACCCTGTGTCAACCTGAGGCAGAGACCGTCCACGAAGTATGGCAGTGCCACCGGATTCGTGGGGTTCACGGCATTGTTCCACTTGGCGGCCACGATCTGCTGTCCCAACGCGCCGGGATGCAGGACACTGGCAAACAGGAAATAGCGGTTGACGCCTGCGGCCGGATCGAGGAAGAAGGAGTAGAAGTCCGGCCCGATCTGCGCACCGGTCAGCTGCGTCTGGATGACCTGGTTGTACTCCCGGATCATGGCATTTCTGCCATCCGGATCGTTCTCGGGGTCAGAGAAGGCCACCCCATCCTGGCCAAAGCGTGGCGGGACCAAGGCCACGTAAGGCGTCTTGCCGGCATTGTTCACCGCGTCCACGATGGACTGCAGATAACCATAATACGTGCCGTCACACGCGGTGCCGGTGCACCCGAGTCCGCTCGGGCGGGGTCCAGAGCCGATTCCGGCGTCGTTGGTGCCGATCAGGATCAAGACCCGGTCCGCATCACCATGGCGCTCGAGCAGCGAGGCGATCCGATCGGCCAAGTGGCTGGACTGGTCGCCGGGGACGCCCGCGTTCATCACGTTGTGTGCCACGACGACGGGCGCCGGGCCATTGAGATGATCGACCAGGTTCGCCTGATATCCCTGCAGCGAGACCCGGAATCCATAAGTCGGATCCGAGTTCCCGTCCGCACCGTACCAATCGTCCACCCCATCGGTGATGCTATCGCCGGAAGTCGCCGTGTTGATGCCACCCAGCCCCACACTATCGTGTTGGTCGGATGAGAGGACCGTGGTGCCGTCCGAATCGATCAGCTCGACTCCGACGCTATATACGCCTGCCGAGGACGCCGTGCATTGTGCCGTCCAGAACCCCGGCGCCGCCTCGCTCGCCGGGCCGCAGGGCGAACCGTCGAGCAGGAAACGGACCTGCGCGCCGGCGGGGGCGTTGCGCACCACGGCTTCGGCATCCACCGCGAGGGAACCCACCACCGTGTGCGCCGCCGGATGGCCTAGCACCGCCTCCGGCGCGGTGGGCGGAGTCCAGACCTCCACGTCGTCGAAGGAACAGGCGCCTCGCGCATACAACGCCACCGCTCCGCTGGCCACGCTGCCGTCTCTTACGCCGAACAAGGGCGTGCCGTCCCGATACACCGTCAGGAGCTCACCCACATGCACCACGCGCAGCCGCTGCGCCGTTCCCGCCGCAACCCCACGGCCGTTCTTCGCCAGGGTGGACCATACACCGCCAACCTTCTTTTCCAGCAAGGTGAAGCCATCCACGTGGCTGACCGTGAGCCGGTAATAGTTGCCGGCATCCTGATATCGCCACATGATGCCGCAATCGTCGTTGGCCCCGCCCGTGACATCCGCCGTCACCGTGGCGGAGAAATCGAGATCGGAATACGTGCCCGCGTCGTGTGAGTAATAGCCGACCCGGTAGATCAGATCCCGCGTCCCGTCACTGTCGAATCCTCCGTTCCACCAGCCGAACCAGGACGAATTCACCGCCTGCTGCCGGTAGACGCCCGACACCACGCCCCAGGAGGGCGATACTCCGGTCTCGTTCACGGTGGTCCAGCCATCGGCGACGCCATCGTTGAAATCGTCGGCAAACAACAATGTCGGCCCCCCGCCGCCCGCGGAGACCAGCCGCAGGCGGTTGATGTTGAACCCGCCGTTCTCCACCACCAACCGCAGCACCTG
>JALSSO010000092.1 GCA_026984215.1 Gammaproteobacteria bacterium
ATCGTGCCTGTGCCGGTCGGCACCATCGTGCGGGATGCTGGAACCGGCGAGGAAATCGGCGAGCTGAAGCGCCACGGGCAACGGCTTTTGGTGGCCCGTGGGGGGCGGCATGGCGTGGGCAATACGCGCTTCAAGAGTTCGACGAACCGGGCCCCTCGCCAGTTCACGCGGGGTGAGCCGGGCGAGATCCGGGAGCTGGCCTTGGAGCTGCGCCTGCTGGCCGATGTGGGTCTGCTCGGTCTGCCCAACGCCGGCAAGTCCACGCTCATCCGAGCCGTCTCGCGCGCCCGACCGCAGGTGGCGGATTATCCCTTCACCACGCTGCACCCCCATCTCGGCGTGGTGCGGCTTGCGCCGCATCAGAGTTTCGTCATGGCCGACATCCCCGGCATCATCGAGGGCGCCGCCCAGGGGGCGGGTCTGGGCACCCGCTTTCTGCGCCACGTGGCCCGTACCCGCCTCTTGCTGCATGTGGTGGACGCCGCGCCCGTGGACGGTCACGACCCGGCGCTGGATATCGCCGTCATCGAGCGCGAGCTTGCCGCCCACGATCCGCGGCTGCTGGAGCGCCCGCGCTGGCTGGTGGTCAACAAACTCGATGCATTACCCGAGCCAGATCGTCCATTTCGCGTGCGGGCGATTGCCGCCGGCGCCGGATGGTCCGGCCCGGTTTTCGGCATCTCCGCCGTCAGCGGGGAGGGGATTGAGACCCTCGTGCGTTCCGTGTGGACGCACTTGCAACAGTAGCGGGCGCCAAAAGATTGACCGGCTCGCGTGGGGCTGTGCTCAGTTGAGGCCCTGGCGTGCCCCGGGCAGGGCAAGATGGCCGTAGCCGAGAAAGCGGTGTGGCCATTCCTGGATGAAACGGGTGATGGTCTGGACATCCTGGGGGCGGGATATCCAGAATCCCTGCATCAGCGGACAATGGTTTTCCACCAGCCATTGATACTGCTCTCGGGTTTCCACGCCTTCGGCGATGACGCGCATCTGCAGCATCCTCCCGAGATAAATGATGGCCTTGACGATGGCGGCTTTTTCTCCACCCCCGGTCACCCCCTTCACGAACGAGCGGTCGATCTTGAGCGTGTCGTAGGTGAACTTGGACAGGTTGCTCAGGGAGGAATATCCCGTTCCGAAATCGTCGATGTGCAGGCCCACCTGAGCCTCGCGCAGCAACTCGAGCTGGCGCAGGGTGACCTCGTGGTGGTCCATCACCGCGCTTTCGGTGATCTCCACCTGGATCGTAGATCGGGGCAGGTCGTAGCGCTCCATGGCATCGAGCAGTTTCACCGCCATCTTGGGATCCCGAAACATGCGGCCGGACACATTGATGCTCACCGTCGGCGGTTGACGATCCTTGAACATCTGCGACCAGATATAGGCCTGCCGGCAGGCCTTCTCGATGACCAGCCAGCCCATGGGCACGATCATGCCCGTGTCTTCGGCCAGGCCGGTGAACTCCCCCGGCAGAATGATGCCCTGCTCCGGATGCCGCCAGCGTAGCAGGGCCTCGACGCCCGTCACCTGCCCGCTCTCGGTGGATACGATGGGTTGATAATAAAGCTCGAACTCGTCGCGCTCGATGGCGTGGCGCAGGTTGGTCTCCAGGCGATGCAGGCGCACCACCGTCTCGTGCAGGTCGGAGCCGAACAGTTTGCAGCGGTTGTGCTGGCTGCGCTTGGCTCGGTACATGGCAAGGTCCGCATCGCGCAGGATTTCCTCGGGACGGGTGTAATCGCTATGGCTCATGGCGATGCCGATGCTGACCTCTACGAATACCTCGTGGCCGCCGGCGGAGAAGGGTTTGTCGAACAACCGCCGCAACCGCGCCGCTATGTTCAGCGCATCCTGCTCGGTGTCCACCTCGTCGAGCAATACCGCGAATTCGTCGCCGCTGAGGCGGGCCAGGGTGTCGCCCGGGCGGATGAACTCGCTGATCCGTTCCCCCACGAGGCACAGCAGTTTGTCCCCCGCCGCATGCCCCAACCCGTCGTTGATGTTCTTGAACCGGTCGAGATCCAGAAACAGCACGGCGAAACGCCGGGTCTCGTCCCGCTGGAAGCGGCGCAGACGCAGGTCCAGCCGGTCGAGGAACAGGGAGCGGTTGGGCAGGCCCGTGAGCGCATCATGCATGGCGTTGTGCAGGAGCTGGGCCTCGATACGCTTGCGGTGGCTGATGTCGGTCAGCGAGCCGGCCATCCTGTAGGCCGTACCGGTGGGGTCGCGCACGGCCACGCCCCGCAACAGCACCCAACGAATGGCGCCGTCCGGCAGTCGCACCCGGTGTTCCAGCTCGAGGTGTGCGTTCTCGCCGTTGATGTGGCGGTCCAGCTCGGCCTGGAAGGCGGGTCGGTCGGTGTCCAATACGCGTTCGAACCAGGCCTCGACGTTGGGGGCCGCATCCTCGTCCATTCCCATGATTTCCAACCAGCGCTTGGAGAAGTACACCGCCCCGGTCTGGAGATCCCAGTCCCAGATACCGTCGTTGGCACCGGCCACGGCCAGCGCATAGCGCTCCTCGCTCTCGCGTAGGCGCTCCTCGGCGCGCTGACGTTCGATGGCATACCGGATGGCCCGCAGCAGGGTGGGGCGATCGACCTCTTGCTTGAGCAGATAGTCCTGCGCACCCAGGCGCACCGCCTCGGTGGCCATGGCTTCGTTGCGCTGGTTGGTGAGGATGACCACGGGAAGCGTGGGATGTCTGGCGTGAATGCGGCGAAAGCCGTCGAGGCCCGTGGCATCGGGCAGGTTCAGGTCGAGCAGCACGATCTGCACGGCCTTGCCCCGCAGGGAGGCGAGGGCCTCGCCGACGGAGGTCGTGGAGATGACCTGAAAACGGCCATCCGTGCCCAGGATATCCAGCACGATCTCTGTTTCGATCGGGCTGTCTTCGACCAGCAACACCCCAATGGGCTGATCCGCCATCGCCTCCGACCTCCTTCCGGCTCAATCCCTGCCGCTGCAGACCGGGTCTGCGGGTGATGATTTGTTATTTCACTTGTTGTTGTCGTGTTTTGGCAGCGTGAAAAATATTGCGGTGCCCTTTTCTGGAGCCGTCCGCACCCAGATTTTTCCACCGTGGCGCCGTACGATTCGAGCACATATGGCGAGTCCCATGCCCTGCCCGACCCGCCCTTCGGCGCCTTTTCCCCGACGGAAGGGCTCAAAAACCTGATCTTTTTGTTCTTCCGGTATTCCTATGCCGTTGTCTTTTATACCAAAGATCCATGTGTTTTTCTGCTCGGACACGGTGATTTCCACCCGTGGTGGCTCTTCGGCGCGATATTTGAGCGCGTTGGACAGGAGATTGCGGAACAACACACGCATCTGTTCGGGGCTCGCGGACACCTGCGGGAGGGCATCGTGCGTGATCCGGGCGCCGGTCTCCTCGATGGCCGGGGTCAGATCCGAGAGCACGTCGCGCAACACCTGCTCGAGATCGGCCGTCGATTCGGTCGCCGGTTCCGCCGAAGAGCGCACGTACCGGGATAGGTCTTCCAGCATGGACTCCAGGCGTGAGGACTGGTTGATCAGTCGGCTCAAGGTCTCGTGGGCCACTGTATCGCCGCCCGACAGTTTGCTCAGATAGTGGCGCAAGGCATGCAGCGGTTCGCGCAGGTCGTGCGAAATCACCTGCATGAGTTCCTCGGCCATCTCGTCGGTGACCTCCGGGGCGGGTTCCGCCGGCTGTTCGGCTCGTTCGGTGTGCAGGCGCATACCGAACACGCGCCGGCCCTGTGCGTCGGCGCTCTCCAGGGGCCAGATCTCGGCCTCCAGCACCCGTTCGTCGGCACGCGCACAGGTGGCGAACCGTTCCGGGCCCTCCAGGGTTTCCAGGTATTCCCGCCAGCCCATGGGGCCCGGTGGCGGGGGTAGCAGCGCGTCGATGGCCGGCTGCTCCGTGGGTGGGGAGTTGGGCGCGAGCAGCTCACGCGCGGCGGCGTTCCAGCGCAGCACGTTGCCGTAGCGGCCGAGCACCAGGGCGGGATAGGGAAGTTCGGCCAGGAGATCCGGGGTCTCGGCGTGGGTGGGCGGCCGCAGGACGCCGGCGTACTCCAGCAGTTGCCGCAAGTGGCGGGCCGCCTGTACGAATCCTTCGCGGGATTTGGGGATCTGGCCACGCAGGATCACCGCCAGCTCGGGGCGGGCGGTGGGATCCGCGGGCTGCTCGGAGAAGGCCAGAATCGGCGCGTCGGGAAAGCGGCGGTGCAGGGCGGCAGCCAGCTCCGGCGCATCCGCCCAGGCCTGACCGATGTCCAGAACGACGGCGTCCACGCGCCCTTCCAGCGCGTTCACCAACGTGGCGGCGTTGCCCACCTCGACCACTTCCGCACCGGGAATCTCCAGTGCGAGCACGCCGCGCAGGGTGGTGCGGTCCAGCTCCTGATCGTCGATCAGGACGATTCGCACCTTGTCCGGTTCTTCCGTGTCCATGGCCCGATCCCTAGGCTCCATCAGTCGGCAGGCGCCAACGGACGATCCCTGGCGAAGCGCTGTGCGCCCCCCGCCGGCCACGGCCTGCCTTTCCAATCAAGTATACTAAGCCCGGTCGGTGCACTGATCTGCCCAATGGGTCACACCGCGGGCGATGCGGATCTGACGCGTGGGCGTACAGCGCACAAGTGCCGGGTACGGCATTTCGGGGCCATTTCAGGACAGGGGGCATCCCATCACACCGCATCCAACGGACAAGCCATGCCGCTCGCCCCTGATCGCGGTGGTGGGACTGGGCTACGTGGGCCTGCCTCTGGCCGTGGCCTTCGGCCGGCGGTGGCCGACGCTGGGGTTCGACATCGACCCCCACAAGGTCGAAAGCCTGCGGGCGGGGCGGGACCGCACGGGGGAGGTCTCCGAAGCGGAACTGAAGGCCGCGGAGCAGCTACAGTTGACGACGGATCCGGCGCGTCTGCGCGAAGCCGAGGTGGTCATCGTCGCAGTCCCCACCCCGATCGACGCGGCACGGCGCCCGGACCTGGGGCCCTTGACCGCCGCCTCCAGGACGGTGGGCCGCCATCTTCGCCCTGGGGCGGTGGTGGTGTACGAATCCACCGTGTATCCCGGGTGTACCGAGGAGGTCTGTGTCCCCATCCTGGAACGCGAATCCGGGTTGACCTGGGCGCCCAGGCTGCTCGAGCGGGATGCCGTCTCGCCTTCCGATCCCCCCAGCCACCAGGAGAACGCGGCGGATGTGATGGACGCCGGCACGCCCGTCTTCCATGTCGGCTACTCACCCGAGCGCATCAACCCCGGTGATCGCGAGCACCGTCTGGAGACGATCGTCAAGGTCGTCTCCGGCGATAGCCCGCAAACCCTGGCGCGTGTCGTCCGGCTCTACGAGGCCGTGGTCGAGGCCGGCGTCCATCGCGCGCCGAGCATCCGCGTGGCGGAGGCGGCCAAGGTCATCGAGAACACCCAGCGCGATCTCAACGTGGCCCTGATGAACGAGCTGGCCATCGTGTTCGACCGGCTGGGAATTGACACCCAGGACGTGCTCGAGGCGGCCGGGACCAAGTGGAACTTCCTGCCCTTTCGGCCGGGTCTGGTGGGTGGGCACTGCATCGGCGTGGATCCGTACTACCTCACCTACAAGGCGGAGCAGGTGGGCTACCATCCCCAGGTGATCCTCGCCGGCCGCCGGATCAACGACGGCATGGGGAAATTCATCGCCGAACGGGCCGTGAAGCTCATGATCCAGGGCGGGGCCTGCGTAAAAGGGGCGCAAGTCCTCGTGTTGGGCCTGACCTTCAAGGAAGACTGCCCCGACCTGCGCAATTCGCGGGTGCCGGATATCGTCGCCGAGTTGCAGGACTACGGTTGCGAGGTGCGGGTGCACGACCCTCTGGCGGATCCGGCCGAGGCCGCACGCGAATACGGCCTGGAACTCACGGCATGGGAGGCGTTGCCACCGGCCGACGCGTTGATCGTCTCGGTGGCCCACCGGGCCTATCGCGAGCGGCGCGCGGCGGACTTCGCCGCGCTGCTGAAACCGGGCGGCTGCGTGGTGGACGTGAAATCGGCCCTCGACCGGGAGGCGATCGAGTCGCTCGGGATCTCCCTCTGGCGCCTGTAACGGACGCTCGCGTGGTCTTCCCGGCCGGGGCCGCCAGTGCCGCAGCGCGCCCGCCCCGGCCCGGCGCCTGTGGGCAGGGCGTGTGGTCAGATCCAGTCGCGCGGGACGAGGAACTCCTTGTAGAGCCGTTCCTCTTCGGAACCGGGTTGGGGATGCCAATCGTATCGCCATCGGGCCAGCGGGGGGAGGGACATGAGGATGGATTCGGTGCGCCCGCCGGACTGGAGGCCGAACAGGGTGCCCCGGTCGTAGACCAGGTTGAACTCCACGTAACGGCCGCGCCGGTAGAGTTGGAAGTCCCGTTCGCACTCACCAAAGGGCAGCACCTTGCGCAGATGCACGATGGGCATGTAGGCCTCGAGGAAGTGGTCGCCCACGCTGCGCATGAAGGCGAAGCAGCGCTCGAAGCCCCATTCGTTCAGGTCGTCGAAGAACAGGCCACCAATGCCGCGCGGTTCGTTGCGGTGATGGATGAAGAAATACTCGTCGCACCATTTCTTGAAGCGGGGATAGACATCGGCCCCGAAGGGATCACAGGCCTTCTTCGCCACCTGATGCCAGTGCCGGCAGTCCTCCTCGAAGCCGTAATAGGGGGTGAGATCGAAACCACCGCCGAACCACCACACCGGCTCTCCGCCTTCCTTTTCCGCCAGAAAGAAACGCACGTTGGCGTGCGAGGTCGGCACATAGGGGTTGTGGGGGTGAATCACCAGTGAGACGCCCAGCGCCGTGTAGCGGCGCTCGGCGAGCTCGGGCCGCGCGGCCGTGGCCGAGGGGGGGAGCGCCTCACCCTGCACGCGCGAAAAGTTCACCCCGGCCTGTTCGAAGATGTGCCCCTCGGCCAGTACCCGGGTCCGCCCGCCACCACCGCCTTCCTTGCGTTCCCAGCGGTCCTCGCGAAACCGCGCGTGCGCCTCTTCGGCCTCCAGCGCGGCGCAGACACGGTCCTGTAGATCGAGCAGATACGATTCGATGGCCTGGATATCGGGCTGGTCGGTCATGCGGGTGCGGTTTCCGGTGATGATCCTGATATCTTACCGGTTCCGGGCGGTCTTGGGCGGCTCTCCGAACCGACCCGGGCGTAAGGCGTCCCGGCCGCTCAGGTTTCCTCATGGGGCCGGTCGGGGCCGTGACCTCCGTCAGGCTTGGCGGCCGGGCGCAGCACGCGCCCGCTGTGGGCGTCACGAATCTCGGTGGGACCGGCGGTGGGGTCCACGGGGCCGTCCACGATGGCATCCAGCCCTTCGGGGAAATAATCCCTCACCTGGGCGGCGCCGCGCGCGGGTGGCAGCCCGGCGGGGTTGGCGCTGGTGGAGACGAGGGCCGTTGCGGCCTGCTCGCACAGGCGCCGGGCGATCGGATGGGCGGTGACGCGGCAGGCCAGGGTTTGATGGGCCCCGCGCAGCCAGGTGGGCGTTTCCGGGCGGGCGGGCAGGAGCCAGGTGACCGGGCCGGGCCAGGTGGGCAGCACGCGGGCCCGTAGGGGCGGATCCAGGGGTAGTACATAAGGGGCGAGTTGGTCCGGGTGCGCGGCGATGAGGATCAGGCCCTTTTCCCAGGGGCGGTGCTTGAGGGCGAGAATACGCCGGACCGCCGATTCGTTGCGGGGGTCGCAGCCCAGGCCGAAGACCGCCTCGGTGGGATAGGCGATCACGCCGCCCCGCCGCACCGCCCGGGCGGCGGCCGCCAGGTCCGTATCGGCCGGAGGCTCAGCTGGCAACGCCTTTCTTGCGGGCGCCGGTGGCAGCACGCCGACGCCCTTTGCGGGCCGGGGCCTTTTCGATGGCCTCGCGTGCCTGCTCCAGGGTGATCTCGGCCGGCTCCACGCCCTTGGGCATGCGGGCGTTTTTCTTGCCGTCGGTGATGTACGGGCCGTAGCGCCCGTTGAGTACCTGGATGCCGGCTTCCGGAAACGCCTTGATGATGCGGTTGGCATCGGCCCGCTTCTTCTCCTCGATCTTGGCCAGCGCTTCCTCCAGCGTGATGCTGTGCAGCTGCTCATCATCGATGGAGACGAACTTGCGCCCGTAGCGGATGTAGGGGCCATAGCGTCCCACGTTGACCTCCACGGGTTCGCCCTCGGGCGTCTCGCCGAGCACCCGGGGCAGTTTGAACAGCTCCAATGCCTCCTCCAGGGTGATGGTGTCCATTTTCTGACCCGGGCGCAGGCCGGCGAAACGGGGCTTCTCCGCGTCGTCTCGGGTGCCGAGCTGCACGAAGGGTCCGTAACGGCCCATGCGCACGCTCACCTTCCGCCCGGTTTTGGGGTCCACGCCCAACTCTCGGGCCTGGACGGCCTCGTCGCGGGTGACGGATTCGGATTTGTTTTCGACCAGTTCCTTGAACGGTGTCCAGAAGGCCTCCAGCACGGGTACCCAGTCTTTTTCACCGCGCGAGATCTGATCCAGGTCGTCCTCCATGCGCGCGGTGAAGTCGTAGTCCACGTACTTGGGGAAATGCTGAGTGAGAAACCGGTTTACCACACGCCCCACGTCGGTGGGGTGAAACCGCCGGTTCTCCAGTTCCGCATATTCACGCTCCTGGAGGGTGGAAATGATGCTGGCGTAGGTGGAGGGCCGGCCGATACCGTACTCCTCCAGGGCCTTGATGAGGCTCGCCTCGGTGTAGCGCGGCGGCGGTTCGGTGAAATGCTGTTCGGCGCGGATGGCCTCCAGCGCCACCGTGTCCCCTTCGGCCATGGTCGGCAGGAAACGTTCGTCGCCGTCGGATTTCTGATCGTCGCGCCCCTCCTGATAGACGCGCATGAAACCCGGCTCGCGCACATGCGATCCGGTGGCGCGGAAGCGGTCCCGGTCCGAGCCGCAGGCCAACTCTACGGCCACCGTGTCCAGCGTGGCGTGAATCATTTGCGAGGCCACGGTGCGCTTCCAGATCAGTTCGTACAGCCGGGCCTGATCGCGGTCGAGGTGGCCCTTGACTTCGTCGGGCGTACGCAGCACCGAGGTGGGCCGGATGGCTTCGTGGGCCTCTTGGGCATTCTTGGCGGCGGTCTTGTAGCGCCGCGGCTTGGGGGGGAGCATCTTCGCCCCGTAGCGGTCCTCGATGAGGGCCCGGATCTCGGTGATGGCCTCGTCGGCCAGGTTCACCGAATCGGTGCGCATGTACGTGATCAGGCCCACGGGGCCGGAGCCCAGGTCCACGCCTTCATAGAGCTGCTGAGCGACGCGCATGGTGCGGCTGGCCGAGAATCCCAGCTTGCGGGCGGCTTCCTGTTGCAGGGTGGAGGTGATGAACGGTGCCGCAGGATTGCGCCGGCGCTGCTTCTTCTCCACGGAACGCACCCGCAGGCGCCCGCCGGCGGCCTGCAGGAGCCGTTCACGCACGGCGCCGGCCCGGGCCTCGTCGGCGATGTCGAATTGCTGGAGCTTCTTGCCCTCCAGCATCACGAGCTTTGCGGTGAAGGGCTGATCGTCCTTACGCGCGTCGGCCTCGATGGTCCAGTATTCCTGGCGCTCGAAGGCCTCGATCTCCTCTTCGCGCTCGACGATCAACCGCAGGGCCGGGCTCTGCACCCGCCCGGCCGACAGCCCCCGGCGGATCTTGCGCCACAGCAGGGGCGAGAGGTTGAACCCCACCAGATAGTCCAGCGCGCGGCGCGCCTGCTGGGCGTTGACCAGCTCGGTGGCGATTTCGCGTGGATGCGCGATGGCCTCCTGGATGGCGCGTTTGGTGATCTCGTGGAACACGACCCGATAGACGGGCTTGCCCTCGAGTGCGCCTTTCTCCCGAAGCAGCTCCAGCAGGTGCCAGGAGATGGCCTCGCCTTCGCGGTCGGGGTCGGTGGCCAGATACAGTGCTTCGGCCTTCCTCAGCGCCCGGGCAATGGCGTTGACGTGCTTCTCGTTGCGTTCGATGGGCTCGTAGCGCATGGCGAAGCCATGCTCGGGGTCCACGGCGCCTTCCTTGGGTACCAGGTCCCGCACGTGGCCGTAGGAGGCCATCACCTCGTACCCCGGGCCGAGGTATTTCTTGATCGTCCGGGCCTTGGCCGGCGATTCCACGATCACCAGGTTCTTGCTCATGGGTGCATGGGTTTGGAAAACGGATTTTGCAGTCGGTGGGCGTCGGCGCTCCGCGGCCCTGGGCCGGACCGGTGGGCCCGAACCAAGGGGCGGGCACCGCCCGCGCCTCGGTCAATGGACGAAGTCCACGTCCTCCAGCACGAGCTGTTCCAGCCACCCGGCCGAGGATTCCTCCTCGGGTAGGTTGTAAAGCACCATCAGGACCAGCCATTTGAGCTGGTCGATGCCGATTTCGGCGGCATCCAGTGCCATGACCCGTTCGATCACCAGCTCACGCAAGGTCGGGTTCAGGATCCCACGCTGTTCGAGGAAGGCCAGGAATCCATAACCTTCCTGGCCGAGCCGGGCCAGCTCCCGCGGATGATAGATTCGGGTGCTATGGGAAGAGGGCTGGGCCAAGGTGTCCAGATTGGAGAAGTCCTCCAGCCAATCGAAGGCCTGTTCGATCTCGCGAGATGGGAAGCCCGCCTCCAGCAGTCGGCCCTGCAGGGCGGCTCGGTCGTCGTCCGGTTCCAGCTCCTCGGCCATATACCGCTCGAACAGGTAGAGGAGGACGTCCACCATGGTTTCTTTCATTGCCTCAGGTCGCGTTCAGTCTGTGGTAGCGGCCATCGCCGGCCATGCCGACCCGGCCCTCGAGCTCCAGTATCAGCAGCATGGAGGAAACGGCCTCGACGGTCAATCCGGTGCGTTGCACGAGTTCGTCCACGGACACCGGATCGTGGCCCATGGCCTCGAGCAGTTCGCGGTGCTCGGGGTCGGTGGGGAGGGAGGACGGGCCTCCCGCGGGCGCCTCGGCTTCGGGCGGGTACAAAGTTGGAGTATCCAGCAAAGGGGCGAGTTCCTCGAGGATGTCCGCCGCCGTCTCCACGAGTTTGGCCCCCTGGCGGATCAGGCGGTGACAGCCCCGGGCCATGGGATTATGGATGGAGCCCGGAATGGCGAATACTTCGCGCCCCTGTTCGGCGGCCAGCCGGGCGGTGATGAGCGCGCCGCTGCGCAGGCCGGCCTCCACCACCAGGGTACCCATCGCCAGTGCACTGATCATGCGGTTGCGACGCGGAAAATGCGCGCGCCGGGGCCCGGTGCCGAGGGGGAACTCGGTGACGACCGCACCCTGGGCGGTGATGGCGTGGGCGAGCGCGCGGTGCCGCGCAGGGTAGACGCGGTCGGGCCCGGTGGCGGTGACGGCGATGGTGGCGCCGCCTCCCTCCAGCGCCCCGCCGTGGGCGGCTGCGTCGATGCCCAGGGCCAGGCCGCTGGTGATGGTGAGGCCGGCGGCGGCGAGTTCGCGGGCGAATTCCCGGGCGTTGGCCTCACCGGCGGGCGTGGGGCTGCGCGAGCCGACCACGGCGAGCTGGGGCATGCGCAGCCACTCCGGGTCGCCGTTCACATACAGGAGCGGGGGCGCTCCGGGAACCTCGCGCAAGCGGGAGGGGTAACGCGGGTCGTCCCAGGTGAGTACGTGGTGGTGCGGGGCGGCATCGAGCCACCGCAGATCGGGATCGGCCAGGGCGGGATCGGCTTGTGCGATGGCGCGGGCGCATTCGGCGGGCAGACCGGCTCGACACAGGGCGTCTTCCCCCGCCTGGAGCACGGCCTGTGGATCGCCGAACGCTTCGACGGCCTTGGCAAAGGTTGCCGGTCCGATGCCGGGGAGGCGCCAGAGAATCAGCCAGTCACGGATTCGTCGCGACAAAGCCTTCCTTGATGGGCAGCTTCGCCCGCATCACTATGGCGTAGCTCACCTGGTCCAGGGCCGCATAGACCAGGATCAGACCGGCACGCTCGGCCGGCAACCGGATCAGGCGGCGCCAGGACTGGCCATGGGGATCGATGACCTGTTCGCTGGCGTTGTAGACGGCCAGCACCGCCCCACGGTCCAGGCCGTCCGTCTTCCCTTTGTCCAACACCACCACCTGCAGGGCGCCCACCTGGCTCAACGCCTCACTGAGCGCCACGACATGGGCCTTCACCTTTTGGCGCGGCGGGTGCGGGAAATAATCGGCGGTGGGCCGGGGCTCCAGTCGCACCAGTCTGTCGCCCGGCAGGGCTTCGGTGGTCGAGAGCCGGAAGTTCAGCGTGGCCGGATCGCCCGAACGGATCACGGTGGCCACACCGACGTGGAGGGTTTTCTCACCCAGGTAGTCGCCGGTGTCTTCCGCGTAAAGCGATCCCTCGGGCCGAATCAGGTGGAATTCAGCGCCCTCTGGGGTGTCCCCGGGCAGCCCCGTCGCGTACAGCGTATCGGTGAAGCCATAGACCAGGCGGTTGTCTTCGCCCCCGACTAGATAGGGCAGTCGCTTGAGTGCCTGGCGGTCCATCACCACAGGCCGCACCAGGAAGGCGATGATGGCGCCGATGGGTACGCGTTCGACTTCCCGTGCAATGGGTTCGACGCGCACGTGGGGCTCCACCTTCACCGTGGGCATGCCCCGCCGGCTCCGGGGTGCGGCGTGTCCGGGGGCGGGGCCCTGGCCCAGGCGCGGACCGCCGGTGACCCGGATCACGGGCCGGCCCGCCTCCTCGGCCAACGTGAGTACGTCTCCCGGATACAGGTGATCCGGGTCCTCGAGCACCGGGTTCGGGCGCCAGACCGCCTCCCACTGCCAGGGATCGCGCAGGAAGCGCGAGGCTACCACCCAGACGGTGTCGCCCGACCGGACCACGTAACGATCCGGCGCGTCGGGGGCGAGCTCGACGACGGTTGCGGTCTCGTTCTCCTGCGTGGCCGCTTCGTCCTCGCGGGGCGGTTGAGTGGTGGTGCAGGCGGTCAGAACCAGCAGGGCGCCCGCCATGCAGACGGCCGCCGCCAGCCGGCGTCCCGCCGCCCAAGGGTGCCTGTGGGACGGGGTCCAGTCGATTGCGGAAGATTCGGGCGACGCCATGTTTCCCCCGGTCGGTTGTCCGTGATGCGCCGCCGTTCGCCCCGGCCGGAACGCGTGGCGCGGGAACCTGCGGCGGGCGCGTCGGTCGTTTGTTGTGTGGGGTCCGCTGCAGCCCTGGCCCTTGGTGGCGCAGGATAGGGTAACGAAGCGGCCGGCACGCTGTAAAATAGGTGCTTACAGCAACGCTGCATCCATCCCGTACCACGGACGAGCCATGGCGATTCTCGACATTCTACATTTCCCCGATCCGCGCCTGCGGCGCCGCGCCGCGCCGGTTGCGCGGGTGGACGATGTGATCCGACGAACGGTAGACGACATGTTCGAGACCATGTACGCGGCGCCGGGTATCGGGCTGGCGGCGGTGCAGGTCAACATCCCCAAGCGGATCATCGTCATCGACGTGTCCGAGGACAAAGACCGTCCCTTGTGCTTGATCAACCCCGAGATCCTGGAGCGCGACGGGGTCGAGGAGATGGACGAGGGCTGCCTGTCGGTGCCGGGGGTCTACGAAAAGGTCCAGCGTGCCGAACGCATCCGGGTCCGGGCCTTGGACCGCGAGGGCGAGCCCTTCGAGCTCGAGGCCGATGGCCTGTTGGCCGTGTGCATCCAGCACGAAATCGATCACCTGGACGGCAAGCTGTTCGTGGACTACCTCTCACCGGTCAAGCGCGAGCGCATCCGCAAGAAGCTGGAGAAACAGCGCCGCCACAAGACGCCGGCGCGGCCCGCGCCGGCCGGCGCCGCCATCTGAGGCGCTTGCGACGTTCCCGTGCTGCGCACCGTCTTCGCCGGAACCCCGGAGTTCGCGGTCCCGGCGCTGCGTGCCGCCTTGGAGGCCACGCGGGTGGTGGCCGTCTACACGCAGCCGGACCGTCCGGCGGGACGGGGCCGGAAATTGCGCCCGAGTCCGGTCAAGCTGGCCGCCCGTGAGGCCGGGATTCCCGTGCGACAGCCACCGCGCCTGCGTGAGGCGGCCGTGATCGACGAGCTCCGGGCGCTTGCCCCGGATCTCATCGTCGTGGCCGCCTATGGCCTGCTCCTGCCGCCCGCGGTGTTGGCGATCCCCCCGCTGGGCTGCATCAACGTGCATGCCTCGCTGCTGCCGCGCTGGCGGGGTGCGGCTCCCATCCAGCGGGCGGTGCTGGCGGGTGACCGGACCAGCGGCATCACCATCATGCGGATGGACGAGGGACTCGACACCGGGGACATCCTTCTCCAGCGCGCGGTGAGGCTCGCGCCGCGCGAGACCGGCGGCAGCTTGCACGACCGCCTGGCCGGGTTGGGTGGAGAGACGCTGGGCGAGGCGTTCGAGCGGTTGGAATCCGGCGGTCTGGAGCCGACACCCCAGGACCCGGTCCGAGCGACCTACGCGCCCAAAATCGACCGAGCCGAAGCGGTGATCGACTGGACCTGCAGTGCCGAGGCCATCGACCGTACCGTGCGCGCCTTCGAGCCCTGGCCGGTGGCGCGCACCCGCTGGCGGGGCAGGGATCTGCGTATCCGGGCGGCCGAACCGATGGCCGGCGGACGACACGCCACCGCGGGCGAGGTCCTGTGGGCCGATCGGCGTGGCATCGTGGTGGCCTGCGGCGAGGGCGCCCTGCGCATCACACGGCTGCAGCTTCCGGGCGGTCGTCCCCTGACGGCGGAGGCGTTTCTCGCCGGGCACCCGGAGATCGCCGTTGCGGCGCTGCCCGACTGAAGCGGCGGCGGGCGCGCTCGACACGCGGCATCCGATGAAACCGCCCGTCGCATCGGTGCGCCGTGACCGCCGTCTGGCGGCGGCGGGGGTGCTGGTGGCCGTGGCCCGCCAAGGGCGCGCCCTGCCCGCGGCGCTGCGCCGGATCCCACCAGACTCTCGGGCCTGGGTCCAGGAGATGAGCTTCGGCGTGCTGCGCTGGTACCCGCGGCTGGAAGCCATGTTGGGCGCGCTGCTGGATCGGCCGTTGCGTGCGCGCGACGCGCGGCTGCATATGTTGTTGCTCCTTGGGCTCTACGAGTTGGAGATGCTGGGGCGCCCCGCCCATGCCGTGGTGGATGCGTCGGTGAACAGCGCCGCACGGGTGGGCCGCCCCTGGGCGCGGGGACTGGTCAACGCCGTGTTGCGCGGCTGGTTGCGCCGGCGCGGGGCGATCCTGCCCGCCTTGGAGGACGACCCCGAGGCGCGCACGGCGCACCCCGCCTGGCTGCTCGAGCGGTTGCGCTCGGCGTGGCCCGAGCATTGGGCACGGATCTGCGCGGCGGACAACGCCCGCCCGCCCATGACCCTGCGCGTGAATCTGTCCCGCATCGGACGCGAGGCCTATCGGGAGCGGCTCGCCGCGGTGGGGTTGGCGGCTCGTCCGGTGCCCGGCGTGGCCAGCGCCCTGGTCCTGGAGCGGCCCTTGGCGGTGGAGCGCCTGCCCGGCTTCGCCGAGGGGCTGGTGAGCGTGCAGGATGCGGCAGCCCAGCTCGCCGCCTTCATCCTTGCGCCCAGGCCCGGCCAGCGGGTGCTGGACGCCTGCGCGGCCCCGGGCGGCAAGACGGGTCACCTGCTGGAATACGCCGCGGGTGTGGAGCTGCTGGCCCTGGATCGAGAGGCCGTGCGCCTGCGGCGGGTGGACGAGACCTTGCGGCGGCTCGGGCTGACGGCGGCCACGCGCGTGGCCGACGCCGGTTCCATCGGACAGTGGTGGGACGGGCGGCCCTTCGATCGCGTGTTGCTGGACGCCCCCTGTTCGGCCACCGGCGTCATCCGTCGCCAGCCGGACGTGAAGCTGCACCGTGCGCCGGAGCAGATCCCCCCCCTGGTCCAGCGCCAGCGGGCGCTGCTGGAGGCCCTGTGGACCGCCGTCGCCCCGGGAGGACGGTTGCTCTACGCCACCTGCTCGTTGTTGCCCGAGGAGAACACGAAGCAGATCGCCGCCTTCCTGCAGGCGCACCCCGAGGCCCGGCTGCGACCTTTCGCCGTGGGGCCAGTGAGGGCCCCGGCGGGTGCTGTGCAGATCCTGCCGGGCGAACACCAAATGGATGGTTTTTACTACGCGCTGTTGGAAAAAAACAACACCTGAGGCCGTTTCGGCGGTATCATGGTCGCCAGGGCCGGCTTCCGGCCCGTGGAATGGAACGCGCCGTGCCGATTTCGATGCGCTACATCGCGGCCCTGGTTCTGTGCGGGCTCGCGCTGCCCGTGTTCGCCGACAAGGCGGCGGTGGAAGGGCTGCGCGTCTATCTGGACGAAGGGCGTTATCGCGTCGACGCCGACGTGCACCTGACGCTCCCCCCCGCTGTGCGCGAGGCGCTGCACAACGGCATCGCCCTGGTGTTCGAGGTCCGTGCGGAGCTCAGGCGCGAAAACATCATGATCCCGGATTCCCTGGTCACCCAGCACCGGCGCAGGTACCGCCTGGAGTACCGGCCGTTGCTGGAGCGCTACGTGGTCACGGAGCTCGGCGGAGCCCGTACGGTGGAGACCCATCTGCGGCTTCGGGACGCGCTGAAGGCCATTGGGAGGATTCGGGGCTGGCCCCTGATCGAAAAACGTCAGCTCGACCGAAGTCACACCTACTACGTGCGGGTGCGCGGTGAATTGCTGCTGACCGAGCTACCCCTGCCGCTACAGCTGCACGCCTACGTCAAGCCGAGTTGGTGGATCGCCACCCCCTGGGCCGAGGTGCCGCTACGCTGATCCGAGCCGTCATGTACCGCTTGCCACTGTTCGCGGGCCTGTTCGTGGTCTTGCTGGTCCTGCTGTTCCTGATGGGGCAGGTCGCGGGCAGCGCCGAGCAGTTCGAGCGGTACTACATCGTGCTGTTGGCGGCCAACGGGGTGTTCCTCGTGGTGCTGGTGCTGGCCATCGGCGCCAACGCGCTGCGGCTGGTGCGCCGCCTGCTCCAGCATGCGCCGGGCTCGCACCTGACGCTGCGCATGACCCTGGCGTTCGTGATTTTCGCCGTGGCCCCGGCGGCGGTGGTCTACGTGTTTTCGCTGCAGATGCTCGAGCGGGGTATCGACAGCTGGTTCGACGTGCAGGTGGAGGCGGCGCTGGACGACGCCCTGGAGCTCAGCCGTGCCTCGCTGGACCTGATCATGCGCGAATACCTGCAGGACACGGTGCGCGCGGCGCGGCGGCTGGAGCGCGTGCCCGACAGCGCCGCGGTCCTGGCGCTCAGCGATCTCATGAAGGAGACCGGCGCCACCGAGCTCACCCTGCTCGGGGCCAACGCCCGAATCATCGCCTCCAGTCGCGACATGGCCGAATCGCTGGTGCCGCGCCTGCCCGGCGAGGCCGTGCTGCGGCTGGTGGCGCAGGGCGAGAGCTACGTGGGGTTGGATCCGACGCCCGAGGGGTCACTGCGGATTCGTGTGGTGCTCCCCGTGGCCCCTTCCACGGTGAACCCGCAGGCGCGCATTCTCCAGGCCTTGTATCCGCTGCCTCAGCGCATCGGGCGGCTCACGGAGCGGGTGCAGGAGGCCGTGGGCCGCTACGACCAACTTTCCTATCTGCGCGGCCCGCTCAAGCAGAGCTTCATGCTGACCCTCTCGTTGGTGTTGCTACTGGCGGTGCTGTTTGCCGCTTGGGCGGCCTTCCAATGGGCGCAGCGCCTGCTGGAACCCATCCGCGAACTGGCCCGGGGCACGCGCGCCGTGGCCGAAGGCGAGTACGATCAACGCCTGTCGGTGCAGCGGCTGGACGACCTGGGGCTGCTGCTGCAGTCCTTCAACGAGATGACCGAGCGCCTGGCCGAGGCACGGGAGGCCGCCAAGACCAGCCAGCGGCTCGTGGAACGTCAGCGTGCCTATCTGGAAACGCTGCTGGAAAATCTCTCCAGCGGTGTGGTGAGTCTGGACCCTCGGGGCCGGCTGCGCACGTTGAACCGTGCCGCGGCGCAGATCCTGGGGGTGGATGCCCCGGAGCGGCTCATCGGGCGCCCGGCCGAGGAACTGCGTGGCGAGGGGGGGGCCTTCGCCTCGTTCATGGACCAGTTGCTGGAGAACCTGCGCGAGGCGGACGAGGAGTGCCACATGCAGCTTACGCTCCAAGGCGAGAAGGGCCGTAAGATCCTGATGTGTCATGGGGTGCGCCTGCCCACTGGAGGGCAGGTGATCGTCTTCGACGATGTCACGGCCCTGATCCAGGCCCAGCGTGATGCCGCCTGGGCGGAGGTGGCGCGACGCCTGGCCCACGAGATCAAGAATCCGCTCACGCCCATCCAGCTCTCCGCCGAACGGCTGCGGCGCAAGCTGCTGGACCGGCTGGACGAGGACGAGGGGCGTATCCTGGACCGGGCGACCCAGACCATCGTGGCCCAGGTCGAGGCCATGAAGGCCATGGTCAATGCCTTCGGGGAGTATGCCCGCCGGCCGCGCGGGAAGGTCCGCGCCGTGGACGTGAACCAGCTGGTGCGCGACGTGGCCGAGCTGTACCGGGCCAATGCGGCCCGCGCGCGGGTGGAGTTGGAACTGGCCCCGGACTTGCCCGCGGTGCAGGCGGACCCGGACCGGCTCCGTCAGGTGCTCCACAATCTGTTCAACAACGCCCTCGAGGCGCTGGGCGAGCGCGACGGCGGGGTGGTTCGCGTACACACCGCCGTGGTGGAGGAGGGCGGGCTGGTGGAAGTGGCGGTGGCCGACAACGGCCCCGGGATTCCGGAGGAGATGCTGGACCGCTTGTTCGAACCTTATGTCACCAGCAAGAGCCGCGGCACGGGGCTGGGCCTGGCGATCGTCAAGAAGATCGTGGAAGAGCATGGCGGCACGGTCTGGGCCGAGAACCTGCCGCAGGGCGGAGCGCGGCTCGTGATCCGCCTGCCGGCCGCCCGCTGACCAAGCCATATTGACTTCGGAGTAGGAACCATGACAGGGAAACACATTCTGGTCGTCGACGATGAACCCGACATCCGGGAGATCGTCAAGGACATCCTGGAGGACGAAGGCTACGAGGTGTCCACCGCCAGCAACGCGGCCGAGGCCCGGGAGCGCCGGCGTCAGCGCAAGCCGGATCTCATCCTGCTCGACATCTGGATGCCGGACCTGGACGGGATCAGCCTGCTCAAGGAGTGGAAACAGGCCGGCGGGCTGCCCGGTCCCGTGGTGATCATGTCGGGCCACGGCACCGTGGAGACGGCGGTGGAGGCGACCCGGCTCGGGGCCTACGACTTCATCGAAAAGCCGCTCACCACCGCCAAGCTCCTGCTCACCGTCAAGCGCGCCCTGGAGGCCGAACAGCTCGCCCGCGAGAACGTGGGGCTGCGCCAGCAGGCGGTGATCGTCTCCGAGCCGGTGGGCTCGAGCCCGGTGATGCAGGCCCTGCGGGACCAGGCCCGCCGGGTGGCGCAGCACGACACCTGGGTGCTGATCACCGGCGAGCCGGGCGCTGGCAAGGAGACGCTGGGCCGGTACATCCACAGCCTGAGCAATCGGCGCGAGGGCCCGTTCGTGGCGGTCAACGCGGCCCTGCTGAGCCGCGAGGACGCGGCCGTGGAGTTGTTCGGCAGCGAGGACGGGGAGACCATCCATTACGGGCTGCTGGAGCAGGCCAACGGCGGGACCCTGTTCCTGGACGAGGTCACGGACATGGACATGCAGGCGCAGGGACGGCTGTTGAGCGCGCTGGAGGGCGAGCGGTTCACGCGCATGGGAGGCAGGGAGCCGGTGGAGGTGGACGTGCGGGTGATCGCCGCCACCCAGGCCGACTTGCGGGCCGAGGTGGAGGCGGGCCGTTTCCGCGACGACTTGTTCCATCGGCTCAACGTCGTCCCACTGCACGTGCCCCCACTGCGCGAGCACGCCGAGGACGTGCCGGAGCTGCTGGCCTTCTACGTGGACTACTACAACACCCACGAGGGGCTGCCCTACCGCCACTTCTCCATCGCGGCCCAGAATCGCCTCCTGCACTACCACTGGCCCGGCAACGTGCTGGAGCTGCGCAACCTGGTGCAGCGCCTGCTGATCCTCGGCACGGAGGAGGAGATCAGCGCGGAGGAGGTGGAGGGGGCGCTGGCACCGCCGCCGCCCTCGGGCGTCCAGCCGCCGGCGCCGCCGGGGACCGAGTCTTGGTTCGAACTGCCCATGCGCGAGGCGCGCGAGGCCTTCGAGCGGGCCTATCTCCAGCACCACCTCCAGAAGGCCCAGGGCAGCGTGACACGGCTGTCCGAACAAGTGGGCATGGAGCGCACGCACCTCTACCGCAAGTTGCGCTCTCTAGGCATCAATCCGAAGGACATGCAGTGAACACGGGTGGGCCGCCGGCATGAAGATCATCATCCTGGGCGCGGGCAGGGTGGGCAGCTCCCTGGCCGAACACCTGGCCCGCGAGGACGTGGGCATCACCGTGGTGGACATGCGGCCCGAGATCCTGCACGAGCTGCAGGACCGGCTCGACATCCGCACCGTGCAAGGCCGGGGTTCGCACCCCAACATCCTGGAACAGGCCGGCGCTGCGGACGCCGACATGATCATCGCCGTGACCAACAGCGACGAGACCAACATGGTCGCCTGCCAGGTGGCCTACACCCTGTTCCATACCCCGCGCAAGATCGCCCGGGTGCGCGCCACCGAATACCTGACCTATCCCAAGCTCTTCATGCAGGAGGCGATGCCCATCGACGAGCTGATCAGCCCGGAGCTGCTCGTCAAGCAGTACATCCAGCGGCTGATCGAGCACCCCGGGGCGCTGCAGGTGCTGGACTTCGCCGATGGCAAGGTGCAGCTGGTGGCCGTGCGCGCCTATTACGGCGGGCCGCTGGTGGGCCATGAGCTGCGCACCCTGGAGGAGCACGTGCCGGGGATCCAGGTTCGCGTGGCGGCCATCTTCCGCAAGGGGCGGGCCATCGTGCCCGACGGGCACACGGTCATCGAACCCGACGACGAGGTGTTCTTCGTGGCCTCGGAGAAGAACATCGAGCGCGTGACCGGGGAGCTGCGCGCCCTGGACAAGCCCTACCGGCGCATCATCCTGGCCGGCGGGGGCAATATCGGGATGCATCTGGCACGGTCCCTGGAGTCGCGGTTCCAGGTCAAGGTCATCGAACGGGATCCACGCCGGGCCAAGTATCTCTCGGAGGTGCTGCAAAAGACCATCGTCCTGGAGGGCGATGCCGCCGACGAGGAGCTGCTGGTGGAGGAGAATGTCGAGTACACGGACGTCTTCTGTGCGCTCACCAACGACGACGAGGCCAACATCCTCTCGGCCATGCTGGCCAAGCGGCTGGGTGCGCGCAAGGTCATGTCCCTGATCAACCGTCCCAGCTACGTGGACCTGGTGGAGAGCAGCCTCGTCGACATCGCCATCTCCCCGCAGCAGGTGACCATCGGCAGGCTGCTCACCCAGGTGCGCCGCGGCGACGTGGTGGCGGTGCACTCGCTGCGCCGTGGGGCCGCCGAGGCCCTGGAGGCCGTGGCCCACGGCGATCGGCACACCTCCAAGGTGGTGGGCCGGCGCGTGGAGGAGATCCCGCTGCCGCCCGGCACCACCATCGACGCGATCGTGCGCGGCGACGAGGTGATCATCGCCCACCACGACACGGTCATCGAACCGAACGATCACGTGATCATGTTCCTCATGGACAAGCGTCACATCGCCGACGTGGAGCGTCTGTTCCAGGTGGGCATCATGTTCATCTGAGCGGACTGGCGGTCCGATGCAGATCCTGGTGATCCAGAAGGTGCTGGGCCTGCTGCTCATGGTCTTCAGCACCACGATGCTGCCGCCCGCGCTGGTGGGGTGGCTCTACGGGGATGGAGCCGTCCGGCCGTTCCTGATCGGTTTCGGGCTCACCCTGGCCACCGGAGTGCTCCTCTGGTTGCCGGTGGCGGTGGTGGACCGCGACCTGCGCCGGCGTGACGGCTTCGTAATCGTGGTGTTGTTCTGGGCGGTGCTGGGGCTGTTCGGCGCGTTGCCCCTATTGCTGGCGCAGACGCCCTCGGTGGAACTGACCGACGCGGCCTTCGAGTCCATCTCGGCGCTCACCACGACCGGGGCCACGGTGCTCGTGGGGCTGGACGAGATGCCGCGTTCCATCCTGTTCTATCGCCAATGGCTGCAGTGGTTGGGGGGCATGGGCATCATCGTGCTCGCGGTGGCCGTGCTCCCCATGCTGGGCGTGGGCGGCATGCAGCTCTATCGTGCCGAGACGCCGGGTCCGGTCAAGGACACCAAGCTCACGCCGCGCATCGCGGAGACGGCCAAGGCCCTGTGGTACATCTATCTCGGGCTCACGGTGGCCTGCGCCGTGGCCTATTGGGCGGCGGGGATGAACGTCTTCGATGCCGTGACCCATGCCTTTTCCACGGTGGCCATCGGCGGCTTCTCCACGCACGACGCCAGCATGGGATATTTCGACAGCGCGCTGATCGAGGCGGTGGCCGTGGCCTTCATGCTGATTTCGGGGATCAATTTCGCCCTGCATTTCACCGCCTGGCACAAACAATCGCTGCGGGCCTACTGGCTGGACGCGGAGGTGCGCACCTACCTGACCGTGCTGTTCCTGGTCTCGGCCGTTGGGGCCGGCTATCTGTACTGGACCGGCACCTTCGAGTCTTTCGGCAGCGCCCTGCACCATGGCATCTTTCAGGCCGTGTCCATCGGAACCACCGCCGGCTTCACCACCGCCGACTACGCCCACTGGCCGGGATTCCTGCCCGTGCTGTTGCTGTTCGTGAGCTTCATCGGCGGTTGCGCCGGCTCCACCGGGGGGGGCATCAAAGTGATCCGCTTCCTGCTCCTGCTCAAGCAGGGGGTGCGGGAGCTGCGCCGGCTGGTGCATCCCAACGCCCACATCGCGGTCAAGATCGGCACCAAGGCCCTGGACAACCGGGTGGTGGATGCAGTGTGGGGGTTTTTCGCCACCTATGTGGCGATCTATGCCGTGCTGCTGCTGATCCTCATGGCCACGGGGCTGGACCAGGTCACGGCCTTCTCCGCGGTGGCCGCCTCCCTCAACAACCTGGGGCCGGGACTCGGCGAGGTGGGGGCCAATTACGCGGGGCTGAGCGATACCGCCAAATGGGTGCTGTGTCTGGCCATGTTGCTGGGGCGGCTGGAGATCTTCACCTTCCTGGTGTTGCTCACCCCGGACTTCTGGCGGCGCTGAACGATGCAGGATCGGCACGCCCACTGGGAAGAGCGTTGGCGGCGGGTGTCGGGCGGGGCGGTCCCCGATCCGGCCCGGGTCCTCGCAGAGAATCTGCACCTGCTGCCTGCTCGCGGCCGGGCTCTGGATCTGGCCTGCGGGCTGGCCGGCAACGCCTTCGCCCTGGCGGCCCACGGGCTGGAGACCCATGCCTGGGACTGGAGCGAGGCCGCCATCGCACGGGTGCGCGGGGCCGTGCAAGGGGGTGCACCGGCGGTGCGCGCCGCGGTGCGCGACGTGGTGGCCCAGCCCCCGGAGCCCGACGCCTTCGACGTGATCGTGGTGGCCCACTTCCTGGACCGGACCCTCATGCCCCGGCTGGAGGCGGCCCTTCGCCCCGGCGGACTGCTCTTCTATCAGACCTTTGTGCGCGAGGCGGTCGGTGAGCGCGGCCCCAGCCGGCCCGAGTACCGGCTGGGACCCAACGAACTGCTGGCGCTGCTGCCGGCGCTGCGGCTGGTGGTGTACCGCGAGGAGGGCCGCATCGGCGATCTTTCGCGGGGGTTCCGGGACGAGGTCCTCTATGTCGGACGGCGTCCCGATTGACCGCCATCTGTGGGGGGTGTGCCTGATTCCAGTCAACCCACGGCTTGTCAGCTCCCCCGCGAACATGTGATTATCGGGCCGCGCCTCGTATACTCAGGGACAAAAGGCGCCGGCAGTTCATCAGGAAAGAAGCGGTTGCTAATATTTCACGTCGTCTCACCCAGGCGTCCCGGCGGGGCCGCCCCGCCATCCCTCCGAACCGCACGGCGCCGCCGCCGGCCGCAAACGTTTCCGGAACAGACGAGCCCACTGGCTGATCAGGAATCGATCTAATGCCCTCAGGAATCGAACCCGTAATGAAACCGAGCATCCAGGTGGATGCGAGCTGCCTCGAACCCATACGCAGGCACCTGGCCTCGCGCATCATCGGCCAGCAGAACCTGGTCGACAGCATCCTCGTGACCCTGCTCAGCGACGGTCACCTGCTCGTCGAGGGGCTGCCCGGATTGGCCAAGACCACCGCCATCAAGGCCATGGCCGAGGCCATCGAGGGGGACTACCATCGGATCCAGTTCACGCCCGATCTGCTCCCCTCCGATCTGGTGGGCACCGACATCTACCGCGAGGACCGGGCCGAATTCGAGTTCCGCCCGGGACCCATCTTCCACAACATCCTGCTGGCCGACGAGGTCAACCGGGCCCCGGCCAAGGTACAGTCGGCGTTGTTGGAGGCCATGGCCGAGCGGCAGGTGACCGTGGGCCAGAAGACCTATCCGCTGCCCCGGCTGTTCATGGTGCTGGCGACCCAGAACCCCATCGAGCAGGAAGGAACCTACCACCTGCCCGAGGCCCAGCTCGACCGATTCCTGATGCACGTCATCGTGGGCTATCCGTCCAAGGAGGAGGAACTGAAGATCCTGGAGCTGGACAGCCGCCAGCAACGCGAGCCGCCCAGCCCGCCGGCCCAGGTGGTCTCCCAGCAGACCCTGTTCGCCGCCCGCGAGGCGGTGGCGGAGGTGTATCTCGACCGGCGACTGCAGCACTACATCGTGGATCTGGTCCACGCCAGCCGCACGCCGGAGCATTTCGACGCCGACCTGGCCCGCTGGTTGCGCTTCGGCGCCTCGCCGCGCGCCACGCTGGCCCTGGCCCGTTGCGCCCGGGCGCGGGCCTGGCTGGAGGGCGAGGACTATGTCTCGCCGGAGCATGTGCAGGCCATGGCCCCGCAGATCCTGCGCCATCGGCTGCTGTTGAGTTTCGAGGGGGAGGCCGAGGGGATCACGGCCGACGACGTGATCGCGCGCCTGATCCAGGTGGTGGCGGTTCCTTGAGCGCGACGTCGACCACGGCCGCGCCGGGCATCCGCCCCCGCCTGGACGATCTGATCGAGCTGCGCCACCAGGCGGTGGCGCTGGGTGTGGCCTCGCGCCATCTGGTGAACACTTCCTTCAGCGGGTTGTATGCCTCGGTCTTCCGGGGCATGGGGCTCGAGTACGAGGAGGCGCGGGAGTATCGTCCGGGCGACGACATCCGGCAGATGGACTGGAAGGTGACCGCGCGCTCGCGCCGCCCGCACGTGAAGGTCTATCGGGAGGAGCGCGAGCGCGAGGTGGTGCTCTGCGTGGACACGGGACCCCACATGCAGTTCGGCACCCGCGGCACGTTCAAGTCGGTGCAGGCGGCCCGGGCCGCGGCCCTGCTCGGCTGGGCCGCCAACCGCAACCACGACCGCGTGGGCGGGCTGGTGCTGGGCACGGGCGGCCGCGAGGGAGTGGCCTACTACCGCCCCACGCGCGGGCGCCGCAGCCTCTGGCGCCTGCTCCACGGGCTGTCGGCCGAACCCGACGCCGAGGGGGGGCGTTACCCGCTGGACCAGGCGCTCAAGATGCTGGACCGCGCCGTGGCCACCGGGTCGGTGATTTTCGTCATCGCGGACTTCAATTTCGATCCCCAGCCCCTAGAGATCCCCCTCGGACGTCTGCGGCAGCGCCATTCGGTGGTACTGATCCCCGTGGACGATCCGCGCGAGCGTGAACTTCCCCCCATGGGGCGTGTCGTATTTCGTGGGCCCCGCGGCGAGAAGATCGAGGTGGACACCGACGACGCCGAGGCCCGCGCCGCCTACGCCGAACGCTGGCGGCGCACCCGCCAAGCCTTGCTCAACATGGCCGGTAGCCTGGGTCTGGCGGTGATTCCCATCGACACCGGCGAAGATGTGCACCGCTCGCTGCAGCGTGGTATGGAGCAGCTCAACCGGATGCATCGCACGCAATGATCCGCAACGTCGAAAGCTACCTCGCCGACATCCGGGACCTCGATCCCATAGGCTGGTGGCCCCCGGCCGTGGGTTGGTGGCTGGCCGCCATGGCCGGTATCGCGTTGGCCGGGCTGCTCTGGTGGTGGATCCGCACGCCCTTCCGCTTCGGCAGTTGGCGCTGGGATGCCCGCCGCCGGCTGCGTAGTCTGAGCCGGCGCTTGCGGGGGCAGCCCGTCAAACAGAGCGCGCAGGAGCTCTCGGAGCTGTTGCGCCGCATCGCCATCGCCCGCTGTGGGCGGCCCGCCTGCGCCGGGCTCACCGGCCGGGCATGGCTCCAATGGTTGAGCGAGCACGACCCCAAGGGTTTCGATTGGGTGGAGGCGGGCCAGATCCTGATCCGCCTCCCCTACGCCCCGGAGGACCCCAATGTGGGAACGAGTCACCTGCGCCGGCTCGTTCGGGCCGCGGAGGCCTGGATCGTGGCCGAACCGGGCGCCTGCGCCCGGCCAGCCGTCGGGGCCGCAAAGACTGGAGAGGACGTTCCGGAGGCCGCCTGATGTTTCGTTTCGCTTGGCCCTGGGCCGTGGCCTTGCTCCCCCTTCCGCTCCTGGTGGCCTGGGCACGTAGCGCGTTTCAGGCCCGACGAAGGGCCCGGGAAGACGTCTCCCGGCCGGCGCTGCTACACCCCCAGGTGGAATGGATCGCCGAGGCCTTCCGCGACGCCAGGCCCGCCGACGATGAAGGCCGCGCGCGCCTGGGCTGGTGGCTGGCGGCCATCTGGGTGCTGTGTGTGCTGGCCCTCATGCGTCCGCAATGGATGGAGGCCCACAGTGAGGCCGTGACCCTCGGCCACGATCTCATGCTGGCCCTGGACACCTCGCGCTCCATGGAGGCCCTCGACTTCACGCGCAACGGGCGGGAAATCACCCGCATGTCGGTGGTCAAGGGGGTGGCGTCCGAGTTCATCGCCGGGCGCCAGGGAGATCGAGTGGGACTCATCGTCTTCGGTGACCGGGCCTATCAGCTCGCGCCGTTCACCCAGGACCTGGACGCGGTGCGCTTTCTGCTCGAGGGCGTCGAGGCGGGCATGGTGGGCGATGCGACCGCCATGGGCGATGCCATCGGGTTGGCCGTGCGCAAACTGAAGGAACGGCCGCCGGGGGCGCGGGTGCTGGTGCTGGTCTCGGACGGCGAGAGCACCGCCGGGCGCCTGCCGCCGCTGCTGGCCGCGCAGCTTGCCGCCCGCGAAGGCATCCGGATCTACACCATCGGCGTGGGTCGCAAGGGGCTGGTGCCCATCGTCGAGAACGGCCAGCGCAAGATGGAGAAGATGGAGGTCGACGAGCAGACCCTGCGCGGGATCGCCATCATCACCGGTGGCGCCTATTTCCCGGCCACCGACACCGAGGCGCTGGAGTCCATCTACCGCAAGATCGACGAGCTGGAGCGCACCGAGGTGCGTACCGGCAAGATCTGGGTGCCGACACCCCTGTACCGCTGGCCGCTGCTCGGGGCGATGGCGCTGTTCCTGGTGCTCGGCTTCTTCCCCGGCCTGGCACGGCGCTTCCGCGTCCGCCATGCCGGATCACCCGGCTTGCGGGAGGCCGCGTCCACCGGTTGAGATCGAAGCCCGCCTGACACCAGCGCGGATGGAGCAAGATCCAGGTTTAGCAGGGTGTTGAAAAACGTCGCGAGAAGCCCGGATGCAAGGCGCGCGCAGCGCGGCGACCGAGACATATCAAGGAGATAGGCGAGGGGGCGAGCAGCGCGCAACGCCGCAGGCGGGTTTCGCAGCAGTTTTTCAACGGCCTGTTACGGAGGCGAGGACCGCGTGAATAATCCAAGGGGCTATCGGTGGTGGGCCGTTTCGCGGCGCGTGACTCCAGCCCCCAGGATGCCGGGAGGGATCCGTGGGGTCGGGCGAGTACCCGGGAACGATACGGGGTGAGGGTTCCATGGCGCGGTGGATTTCCGGAGCTCGGGCATGTGCTTGCCCGATTTCCGGCCCTTCGTCCCCGACCAAACAGAGTGACGTGAACGCATGACCGATTTCCATTTCGCCGAACCCTTCTGGTTCTGGTTGTTGCTGGTGCCGCCGGTGGTGGCGCTGTGGCTGGGCCGCACGGAGGGCGAGGTGGACAACGAGCGGGTGCGGCAGTATGCCGATGCCGGGTTGCTTGCGCATCTACTGGGCCGGGAAGGGCCGCGCAGGGGCGCGAAGTGGCGCCAGTTCGGGCGCTGGAGCGCCGTCTGGGTGCTGCTGGTGGTGGCGCTGGCGGGTCCGCGCTGGGATTATGTGGACGTGCGCTCGGTGCGTACGCGGGCCGACGTGCTGGTGCTGCTGGACATCTCGCGTTCCATGAATACCCGTGACGTGGTCCCGAACCGCCTGATTCAGGCCCGCCACGAGGTGGAAGATCTGCTGGACCATGCCCAGGGGCTGCGGATGGGACTTGTCGCTTTCGCCTCGATTCCGCATGTGCTCGCCCCCATCACCGAGGATCTAGAGTCGGTGCGCTGGATGCTGCCGGCGATCCAGCCGGACATGGTCGATCTGCCCGGCAGCCGACTCAAGGAAGCCCTCAATGTCGCCAGCCGCATGCTGTATCCGGGCAAAGACCAGCAGGACCGGGTGCGGGCGATACTGGTCATCTCCGACGGCGACTTCCACGAAAAGGGACTGGGGGAGGCGGCCGCCGAGCTCGCCGAGGAGGGCATCCATGTCTATACGCTGGGTGTGGGCACCCGCGGAGGCGGCATCGTGGTGGACGCCGGGGGCGCCCCCGTGGTGGACGGTCGCGGCGAGCTCGTTCGCTCTCGGCTGGACGAACGCCAACTGCAGGAGATCGCCAGTGCCGGCGGGGGGCGGTATCTGAGCGCCGAGGCCGGTGACGCCGATACCGAGGCCTTTCTCACCGAGCTCATCACGCAGGCCGGCGGTCAAGAGGAAGGCGAGCAGTGGGCCCGGGTTTGGCTGGAGCGATTCTGGATTCCGCTGGGCGTGGCCATGCTCTTGCTGCTGCCGTGGGTCTCGCGGGCGCGGCTGTTCCGGAGGACGGTGGCGTGAGGAACGGTTCGGGCATGCGGTTTATGGTGCCGGGCTTGCTCCTGCTCGCCGGCTCCGTCACGGCGGGTTGGTTTTCCACGCCGGAGCAAGAGGCGCGCCAGGACTACCTCCAGGGGCGCTACGAACAGGCGGCGGAGCGCTTCCGGGATCCCTACCGCAAGGGAGTGGCGTTGTATCGGGCGGGTCGCTTCGAGGAGGCCGCCCATCAGTTCGAGCGTGTGAACCGTGACGCCGTGCGCCTGGATGCCGTCTACAATCTAGGTAACGCGCGCTTCATGCTTGGGGACTACCAAGGCGCCATCCAGGCCTACAAGCGGGTGCTCGCCGAGCGGCCCGACGACGAGGCGGCGCAACGCAACTTGCTGCTGGCGCGGGCCATGCTCGGAGAGGTCGATGAGAAGACCGTGTTCGAGGAGCTCGAGAAGCAGGCCAGGGAGAAGGCGCGCCGCAAGGAACAGGAGAAGCGGCAAGAACAGGAACAGCAACAACAGCAGCAACAACAGCAACAACAGCAACAGCAGCAACAACAGCAACAGCAGCAACAGCAGCAACAGCAACAACAACAACAACAGCAGCAGCAACAGCAACAGCAACAGCAACAGCAACAGCAACAACAACAGCAGGGTAGCGGTCAGCAACAGGACCAGGAACAGGAGGGACAGTCCTCCGAGGAGCAGTCCGAGGGAGGCGGTTCCTCATCGAAGGACCAGGAGCAGGACGCCTCCGGCGAACGGAAACCGGACGAGTCCCGGCAGGGAGAAGGGAGTCGCCAGCAGGAAGACTCCGAACAGGGTGGCGGCCAGCGGCGGGATCAGCAGAAGGACCAGGGCAAGGGCGACCAGGAGCGGCACGAAGCGGGTGAGGCGGGCGACGAGAAACGCGAGGACTCCGCCGGCGACCAGGGACAAGAATCGCACGAGCCTTCGAGTGAACAAGGGCGCAAGGACAGTCGAGAGGAAGATCAGGCCGGTGGCGACCGGCCCCAGGAAGAGGAAGCCGGCCAGGCGGAGCCGTCCGAGAAGCGCAGCGAGGCCGCCGGCGGGGACGAGGACCGTGAGCGCCGCGAGGAAGGTCGGCGGGCGCAGCAGGAAGAGAACGAGCACAGTGGCGGTGACCGACCGCGGGACCAGGAGGAAGCCGGGCGCGGCCAGCAGGCGCACCGAGAGCCATCTGCGCAACGGGAGGGTGAAGGGAAGGATGAACCCCCCTCCGAACGCGACCGAGGCGGTAGGGGCCTGGAGGATCGCGCCGCGCAGGAGCAGGGCCGCAGCGGCCCGAAGCCGGACCGGCTGACCGAGGCCGCCGTGCGGTTCGATCAGCTGGGTGACGCCGCCGAGCAGGCCCACGGTGGTGCCGCCATGCCGGGGATGGCTCCGCCACGTCCGGCCGATCCAATGAGGTTGCTGGATGCATGGTTGCAGGGCATCGAGGGAGATCCCTCGGTACTCATGCAGAACCGTTTCAAGCTCGATGAATACCGGTTCCGGGCCCAGCACGGCCCGATCATCGAGCCGAGGCCGTGGTGAGGATGGATGGTCATGAAGATCGGATTTGAGCGATGCGTTGGGTTCCTGGCGAGTTGTGCGGCATTGGCGCTCGGCGCGGCCGCGGCACAGGCGGCCAACCGAATCGTGATCGAACGGTGGTGGAGCGTGGACCCGAACACACCGGGCGGTTATTCGGTACGCAGCAGCGTTTACACGACCACGGTGCCGTCCCGCGGCGGCATGCCGTGGGGCGCGCCGGGCAGTACCGGGCAGCAGGTGACCGCAACCCCCGCCGCCGTCTGGCAAGCAGCCCCACAGGTCTGGGGCCGGAGCTTTCCGGGACAGGGATCGGCCCAGGGCTGGAACCGGCAGATGTCGGCCCAGGGCAACGGGCAGCTCGCTGCGCCGGAGGTGGAGGTGAGCCTCGAGCGGCGCGACCCCTACGTCCAGCAGACGCTGCTCATGACCGTGCGGGTGATCAGCGAAGGGAATCTCCAGAGCCTGGAGACGCAGGTCCCGGACAGCGACGGGGTCCTTTGGAAGAAGATCGACGGGCCCATCACCACGGCCGAAACGATTCGTGGCCAGCGCCGGATCGTGAACACCTACCACTACGCGGTGACCCCCCTGATTCCGGGGCGGATCGAGATCGATCCGTTCGGCTTCAAGGGGACCCAACCGGTCACCGACGGCTGGGGGCGCAGCATCACCAACGCCTTCGAGGTGCGCTCCGATGCCCCCATCCTGCTTGACGTCCTGCCCGCGGATGGCTCGGTGCGGCCCTGGCTCCCCGCCGAGGAGCTGGAGATCCGGGCCGGCCTGGATGCCAATGCCAAGGCCCGGGCGGGCCAGCCCCTCACGCTCAAGGTCACGACCACGGCCCTGGGTCTGGAAGGGGAGCGGTTGCCCTCCCTGGAGCGTCGCCTACAGAGCGACGCCTACCGGCTGTATCTGGAGTCGGCACAGGCCAGTACGATGATCGACCGCCTGGGCCGGTCCATCGTGGGCACGCGTGAAGAGGTGTTCACGGTGGTCCCGGAATACGGCGGGACCCTGAAGCTGCCCGAGGTCCAGCTCGCCTGGTGGGACGTGGTGGCGCGCCAACCGCGGGTGGCGACCCTGCCGCAGACGCGTATCTACGTCTCCGGAGACCGCAGGCCGTTGCTCGATGCCTCGGGGCTGCCGCCGTTGTGGATGCCGTTTGCGGTCATCGCCGTCGTGGCGCTGCTCTACTGGGCCCTGCTGGCATTCTCCCGCACGGCCCTGGGTGCGCGGGTGCTGGGGGTGGTGTTCGCACCGTTGCGCCGGATCTCGGCGGGTCTGCGCGAGCGGTGGGCGCGGTTCTGGGGGCGCTGGGCGCCCCGGCGTCTCGGCTACCGGATCCGCCAGCGGGTCGTGGAGCACATCCCCCGTTCGTGGCGTCTGTGGTACTGCACGCGCTGCATCCGGGACGAGCCGGATCCTTCCGAGTGGTGTCAGTTGTTCCGGTTCATGGCGTGCAAGCACCTGGAGATCGACAGCCAGCTCACGCCCGCCGAGCTCATGCGCCGTGTCGCGGAGGCGCACCCCGGCGCCGATCCATACCGGGTCGAGCGCCTGGCGGCCAGCTTGGACCGCGCCATCTACAAGGGCGAGCCCATCGACTTCCCCCGCTGGAAGGGCGAGCTGCGCCGGCAACTGCGGCCCTGGCGTGTGCTTCCCCGGCGGCTGCGCCTGGCCCTGCAGCCCGAACGCCTGCCGGAGCTCAATCCATAGGCGCCGCGCGTCGGCCGTCCCCGGCGCCGGCCGACGCAGCGGGGTCTTCCACGGCCGCGGGCAACCCGGCCGCCATCAGCGGCCGCAGAGCGGTGAGCAGCGACTTGAACAACTGCGGATTGGACCGCTCCTCGCGGGCCAGCAGTTGTTTCGTATGCTCACGCTGGGTGGGGTGGGCGAAGCAGGCCGGACAGTTCTCATGGATCACGGGGAGGCGGTGCTCGGCGGCAAAGGCCGCCATCTGTCGCTCGCGCGCGTAGACCAGTGGCCGGATGACTCG
This sequence comes from Gammaproteobacteria bacterium, assembly GCA_026984215.1. Classification (GTDB taxonomy): domain Bacteria; phylum Pseudomonadota; class Gammaproteobacteria; order JAJDOJ01; family JAJDOJ01; genus JALVEU01. The sequence goes on from JALSSO010000092.1 coordinate 32,446, forward strand.
CAGGTCGCCCGCGTCGATGCGGTAATGGGCCTTCATGGTCTGCAGGCGCCCCTCGTGGAAGGCCGACATGAGAAAGCTCTCGGCCAGGTCGTCCAGGTGTTGGGCCAGTGCCAGCACGTTGTAGCCGTGACGCCGCGCCGCGCCGTAGAGAATCCCACGTTTCATGCGCGCGCAGAACGCGCAGAACGAGTCGTTGTGCATTTTCTCCCGCGCCAGGGCCACGATGGGCTCGCTGAGGAGGTGGTGCTCCACCCCCAGCGCGGTCAGATAGGGGGCCAGGGGTGAAGGGTCGAAGTCGGGGCTCTGGGGATCCACGGTGGCCGCCCCCAGCGTGAAGCGCACCGGCGCATGCCGCCGGAAATGTTCCAGCACGTGCAGCAGCGTGAGAGAATCCTTGCCCCCCGACAGCCCCAGCAACACGCGGTCCCCGTCGCGGATCATGCGAAAGTCGGCCAGGGCGCGGCCGACCAGGCGCGTGAGCGAGCGGGGCGGTGTGACGAACCGGTGGGCCATTGCATGATGGTATACCAGTCCCATGCCCGCTTGGACCCGCCTCGTGCAGGTGGGGGGAGCGGAAGGTGATGAGTTGGCAGGACATGACGGCCTTCGACCGGGCCCACGTCTGGCACCCGTACGCTTCCATGACCGATCCGCCGCCGGTGCTGCCGGTGGCCGGGGCCCGGGGCGTGTATCTGGAGCTGGCCGACGGCCGACGGCTCATCGACGGGATGTCCTCGTGGTGGTGCGCCATCCACGGCTACCGCCATCCGGTGCTGGACGCGGCGGTGCGTGAGCAGCTCGAATCCATGGCCCACGTGATGTTCGGTGGCCTGACCCACGAGCCCGCCGTGGCATTGGCGCGGCGGTTGCTGGCGCTCACGCCGCAACCGCTGGAGCGGGTCTTCTTCGCCGACTCGGGTTCCGTGGCGGTGGAGGTGGCCGTCAAGATGGCGATCCAGTATTGGCGGGGTCGCGGTCGGCCGCGGCGCCATCGGCTCCTCACCGTCCGCCACGGTTACCACGGCGACACCCTGGCGGCCATGTCGGTCTGCGATCCGCAGACGGGTATGCACCACCTGTTCCGCGACGTCGTTCCGCGGCAGCTCTTCGCCCCCGCCCCGCGCACCCCGTTCGGCGGGACGTGGGATCCACGGGACATCGCCCCGGTGGCCGCGCTGCTCGAGCGCCACGCGGACGAACTCGCCGCGGTGATCCTGGAGCCGGTGGTGCAGGGGGCCGGAGGGATGCGCTTCTATCATCCGCAATATCTTCGGCGGCTGCGCGCGTTGTGCGACGCCCATGACGTGCTGCTGATTTTCGACGAGATCGCCACGGGGTTCGGGCGTACCGGGCGGTTGTTCGCCATGGAGCACGCCGAGGTGACTCCGGACGTCCTGTGCCTCGGCAAGGCGCTGACGGGCGGCTACCTCACGCTGGCGGCGGTGCTCACCACGGCCGAGGTGGCCGCCGGGGTGTCGGCTGCCGGTTCCGGTTGTCTCATGCACGGGCCCACCTTCATGGCCAATCCGCTGGCCTGCCGGGTGGCCTGCGCCAGCATCGACCTGCTGCTGGGGCGTGATTGGGCGGGCGAAGTCCGACGCATCGAGCGCGGCCTGCGGCGCGGTCTGGCCCCTTGCCGTGCCCTGCGCGCAGTGCGCGATGTGCGCGTGCTGGGGGCGATCGGGGTGGTGGAGCTGCATGAGCCGGTGGACCTGCGCGCGATCACGCCGCGTTTCGTGGCGCGCGGTGTATGGTTGCGCCCGTTCGGTCCCCTGGTGTACACCATGCCGCCCTATGTAATCGGCGAGGCGGAGCTGGCCCGGCTTTGCGGCGCCATCGTGGAAGTGCTGGAGGAAACCGCGTGAAGTTTCTGCCCGAGCTGTTCGAGAACAACCGCCGCTGGGCGGCGGCCATGACCCGCGACGACCCCGATTTCTTCCGACGTCTGGTGGACCAGCAGGCGCCGCGCTATCTCTGGATCGGCTGCGCCGACAGCCGCGTGCCGGCCAACGAGATCGTTGGCCTGCTGCCAGGGGAGTTGTTCGTGCACCGCAACGTGGCCAACCGGGTCGGGCATACGGATTTCAATTGTCTATCGGTCCTCCAGTACGCGGTGGACGTGCTGGGCGTGGAGCACGTGATCGTCTGTGGGCATTACGGGTGCGGTGGGGTGGCCGCGGCGCTGTCGGACGGACGCCACGGCCTGGTGGACAACTGGATCGAACCCATACGCGCCCATTACGCCCGCGTGCGCGACGCATTCCCTCCGGAGGCGACCGAGCGCGAGCGTCTGGACCGGATGTGCGAGCTCAACGTGGTGGAGCAGGTGCGCAACGTCTGCCGCACCACGGTGGTGCGCGACGCCTGGGGGCGGGGCCAGCCGCTCGCGGTGCACGGCTGGATCTATCGGTTGGACAATGGCTTGTTGCACGACCTGGGCGTGACCCGCACCGGAGCGCGGACCGAAGGATGACGCCCCCGCGCAACCGGCAGCCCCCGGATGGGCCGAGCGCACTTGCGTTCGGGAAAAAACCTGAGTAGATTGGTCAACTATTAGAAGATCAGCGAACGATGATTTGCCTGGAGCGCCCCGCCGATGGAAAACCTGGACCGGATCGTCGAGACTTTCGAGTTCTTCGAGGACTGGGAAGACCGCTACCGCTATCTCGAGGAGCTGGGTGAGCGGCTGCCCCCGTTCCCGGAGGCGCTGAAGACCGACGAGCATCTGGTCCACGGCTGCGTGAGCAGGGTCTGGGTGGTTGCCGAGCCCGAGTCGGGCAGCCTGCCGTTGGTATTGCGTTTCCGCGGCGACAGCGATACCCCCATCATCAAGGGCATCCTGGCGATCCTGCTGGCCGTGTACGACGGGACCACCCCGGACGAGGCGCTCGCGCGGGACCCGGATGAACTGTTCCGCAGGCTGGGCATCTACGACCACCTGAGCCCCAACCGGCACGTGGGCGTCTACGCCATGGTGGAGAAGTTTCGCAATCTGGCCCGGGCCTACCGCCAGGCGGCCTGAGCCCCTGGGATCCGCGTGGCCACCGCCTGGCTGCGTTTCTACGAAGAACTCAACGACTTCCTGCCGCCCCGGCGGCGCAAGCGCGACATCGCCTACCCGCTGACCCGCCGGGCCTCGGTCAAGGACGTCATCGAATCGCTGGGCGTGCCGCACACCGAGGTGGACCTGATCCTGGTGGACGGCCGTTCGGTGGGCTTCGATCACATCGTCGGCGACGGCCAGCGCATCAGCGTCTACCCCGTCTTCGAGTCCCTCGACATCTCGCCGGTACAGCGCCTGCGTCCGAAACCCTTGCGCGAACCGCGCTTCGTCTGTGATGCCAACCTCGGCCGCCTGGCCCGTTACCTGCGTCTGCTGGGTTTCGACACGCTTTACCGCAACGACTTCCGCGACCGGGAGGTGGCCGAGCTGTCCGCGCGGCAACGACGCATCCTCCTCACCCGCGACCGGCGGCTGCTGCGCCGGCGTATTCTCACCCATGCCTATTTCGTGCGCGCCGAGGATCCCCGGGAGCAGGCGCGGGAGGTGGTGCGCCGCTTCGACCTGGCGGCCCGTGCGCGGCCCTTCACCCGCTGCGCCCGTTGCAACGGCCTGCTGGAGGACGTGGACAAGGAGCAGATCCTGGACCGGCTCGAGCCCAAAACGCGCCGCTACTACGACCGCTTCCGCCGCTGCCGCGACTGCGCACGCCTCTACTGGCAGGGCAGCCATCACGACCGGGCCGCCGCCCTCGTGCGTCACCTGCTGAGCGAGTCACGGGAGCCCCCTGCGGCCGGTCCATGACCCACGCATCGCCGGCGTCTCCGGCGCGGGCCTGCCGTTGCAACACGCCGCCCCGGCAGGGCTTCAGTACCCCGCCAGTGAGTCTGGGTCCGAGCTGCTGCGGGAGGCGTTCAGGCTGTGTCCATCGGGCGCAGCCGCACCAGGATCCGCCCGCGCACCCGGCCGGCGAGCAGGTCGTCGAAGGCCGCCGGTAGGTCGTGGAGCGCGATTTCCCGGTCGACCACGGTCTCCAGGTCGGCCGGGCGCCAGGGGCCGGCCAGCCGCTCCCAGAGGGCCCGGCGCGCGGCGGCGGGGTAGTTGGCCGAGGTCACGCCCAGCAGGGCGACGCCGCGCAGGATGAAGGGCATGACCGTGGTGTGCAGTTCGTGCCCGCCGGCCAGGCCGATGGCGACCACGTTGCCCCAGGGCCGGGTCTCGGCCAGCAGGGCGCAGAGCACTCCGCCGCCGACATTGTCCAACGCGCCGCCCCAACGCGCCGAGGCCAGCGGGCGGGACGGTGCGGTGGGTGGCGGTAGCACGTCGGCCGCGCCGAGTCCCTGGAGCCATTGGGCATGTTGCGGACGGCGGGTCAGCGCCACCACCTCGAAGCCTTGTCGGACCAGGATCTGCACGGCGAGCGAGCCCACCCCGCCGGTGGCTCCGGTCACGGCGATGGGGCCTTGCGCGGGCCGTTGATGGTTGTCGAGCAGGCGTTGCAGGGCGGCGGCGGCGGTGAATCCGGCGGTGCCGAGAATCATGGCCTGGCGTAGATCGAGCCCCGCCGGCAGCGGGACGACGCAGGTGGCCGGCACGCGCACCCGGCCGGCGTAGCCGCCGTCCAGGGTCTCGCTCAGGCCGCAGCCGGTCACCAGTACGGGATCGCCGGGAGCGAAAGCCGGATCATTGCTGTGCTCGACGTGTCCCGCCACGTCGATGCCGCCGATCAGGGGGCTGCGACGCAGGATGCGGCCGCGTCCGGTGCCGGCCAGGGCGTCCTTGTAGTTCACGGCCGACCAGTGCGCCTCGATGACCACCTCGCCGGGCGTGAGGTCGTCCACAGATACGGATTCGATGCCGGCTCGGTGAGCCGGCTCGGTGTGGATGCGAAAGGCGGGGAAGCGCGCCATTCAGTCGGCCCCGAGGCTGCGGTGGATCTCCAGGGCGCGGCGCCGGGCGGTGTCCAGCTCGGGGTGAACGTAGCAGAAATGCCCCATCTTGCGTCCCGGCCGCGCGGTGCGTTTGCCGTAGAGGTGCAGCTTGGCGCGCGGATCGGCGAACAGCCGTTCCCAATGGGGCGAACCCTCCGCCCACAGGTCGCCCAATAGATTCACCATGGCCACCGGTGACAGGGCCGCGGTGTCGCCGGGTGGCAAGCCGCAGATCATGCGGACCTGTTGCTCGAACTGCGAGGTGATGCACACGTCCAGGGTGTAGTGGCCGCTGTTGTGCGGCCGAGGGGCGATCTCGTTGACCAGGAGCCGGCCTTCGGTGGTGACGAAGAATTCCACGGCGAGCACGCCACAGTATTCCAGGCCGTGGGCGATGAGGGCGGCGGCGCGTCGGGCGCGCGCCGCCAGTTCGGGCGCGATCCGGGCCGGGACCGAGGACAGGAACAGGATACCGTCCCGGTGTTCGTTCTCGGCCACCGGAAAACACTGGATCTCGCCGTCCAGGCCGCGGGCCAGGACCACCGAGATCTCCCGATCCAGGTCCACCCGCCGTTCCAGGACGCAGGGCACGCGGCCCAGGGTCTCGTAGGCGCGCTCCAGGTCCGCGCGGCTGTGCACGGGAAGCTGCCCCTTGCCGTCGTAGCCCATCTCGGCGCGCTTGAGGATCGCGGGCATGGGGATGGCGCGCGCGGCGATGGCCAGGCTCTGCTCGTCCAGGATTTCGGCGTAGGGCACCGTGGCCAGCCCGAGGGCGCAGACCAGGCGCTTTTCGCGGATGCGGTTTTGGGTCATGGACAACGCCTTGGCCGAAGGGCGCACCGGCACGTCCCGGGCCAGCCGCTCCAGTGTGGCCGCGGGGACGTTCTCGAACTCGGTGGTGACCACGGCACAGTCGCGGGCGAGCTGGTCCAGGGCCCAGGGATCCTCGTAGGCGGCGTGCAGGTGCTCGTCGGCGATGCGTCCGGCGGGGCTGTCCGGATCGGGGTCGAGCACGATCACCCGATAGCCCATGGTGCGGGCGGCCACGGTGAACATGCGCCCGAGCTGCCCGCCGCCGAGCATGCCCAGGGTCCGGCCGGGCAAGATCATGCGGAGTCGGGCAGGCGCATGGCGAGCACGCGCTCGCGCTGCTCGCGCCGAAACGCCTCCAGCCGTTCCGCTGGCGTCCCGCCGCCGGCGGCCAGCAAGGCCACCGCGAACAGGCCCGCGTTGGCCGCGCCCGCCTCGCCGATGGCGAAGGTGGCCACCGGCACGCCCTTGGGCATCTGCACGATGGACAGCAGCGAGTCCTGCCCCTTGAGATAGCGGGAGGGAACCGGCACACCCAGCACCGGCAGTGTGGTCATGGCCGCGAGCATCCCGGGCAGGTGTGCGGCGCCGCCGGCGCCGGCGATGATGCAGCGCAGGCCGCGGCCGCGGGCGGTTCGGGCGTAGTCGTAGAGTAGCTCGGGGGTGCGGTGGGCGGAGACCACCCGGGCCTCGTAGGAGACGTCGAAGGCGCGCAGTTGCGCCACGGCGTGTTCCATCACCGGCCAGTCGCTGTCGCTCCCCATGACCACCCCGACCAGCGGGGTCACGGACTGCTCGTTCATGGCCATCCCGTCGTGGGCCGTGAAAACGGCGAATTTTGCGCCATTTGGGTCGTGGGTTAAAGTTCACGCCATGATCCAGGCGCTGCAACCCCTCTACGAAAGCCGGATTCCGGGGCTCGAGCTATTACACCGCGGCAAGGTGCGGGATCTGTACGCGGTGGACGCGCGGCGCATGCTCATGGTGGCCACGGACCGGATCTCGGCCTTCGATGTGGTGCTGCCCACACCCATCCCGGGCAAGGGCGTGATGCTCACGCGCATCTCCAATTTCTGGTTCGGACGCATGACCTCTCTGGTGCCCAATCACCTCACGGGGGTCGATCCGGCCGGCGTGGTTCCCGCCGAGGCGCCCCAGCGTGAGCGGATCGTGGCGCGGGCGGTGGTGGTCCGCCGGTTCCGGCCGCTGCCGGTGGAGGCCATCGTGCGCGGTTATCTCATCGGTTCGGGCTGGAAGGACTACCGGCGCACGGGGGCGGTGTGCGGGCTCCGGCTGCCGGCGGGCCTGCGACTGGCCGACCGGCTGCCCGAGCCCATCTACACGCCCTCCACCAAGGCCGCCGCCGGGGCGCACGACGAGAACATCGACTTCGACGCCACGGTGGGCCTGCTCGGCGGACCCCTGGCCGAGCAGGTGCGCGAGCTCGCCCTGGCGCTGTACCGCGAAGCGGCGGAGTACGCCCTACAGCGGGGCATCATCATCGCCGACACCAAGTTCGAGTTCGGCCTCGACGAGCAGGGACGGGTGGCGCTCATCGACGAACTGCTCACACCCGACTCCTCTCGCTTCTGGCCGGCCGACCGCTGGCGCCCCGGTGAGAACCCGCCGAGCTTCGACAAGCAGTATGTCCGCGACTACTTGGAGACCCTGGACTGGGACAAGCGTCCGCCGGGCCCGGAACTGCCGCCGGAGGTGGTGCGCGAGACCCGGGCCCGCTACCTCCAGGCCCTGGAGATCCTCACCGGCGAGACCTTGTGAGCGGGCCGCCGGCGCCGTGGTTCGGGGTTCGTTCCGGGGGTCGGATACAATGCCGGTCCCATGAACCGGTGAAGGGGGATCGACCATGCCCCGATGGCTGTCCGATCTGGGTCCCTTGCGTTGGATGCTGGCGCTGCTCGTGGCGCTGGTGGTGTTGATGGCCCCGGCGGCCCTCGGCGAGACGCGCCTGGACTGGCCCATGGTGGTGCCCACCGTGGTGGCGCCGGCGGTGGCGCCCATCCTGTTCTTCGTCCTGATGCTGGACGTGCTCATGACGCGGGTGCTGATGTCGAGCGCCGACCCCGCCGGCCGGGCCCGGCTGCGCCGTGCCCTGGTGTTCGATCTGGCCGTGACGGGCGTCCTGGTGCTGGCCTGGGCCCCGTTCTTCCTGCGGTTGACGGGGGTCCTGTGAGCGTGGAGCTGTCGGTGGTGGTGGACGGCGAGCGGGTGTTGCGTTACGACCGCGACCACCCGCTGGATGCACGGCAGCAACGCTCGCTCGCCGAGATGGACCGGCGCATGGACGGCGGGTTCGAGCTGGCGGGCCGGCGGCTGGAGCGGCCGGATCCCGTGGCGCGGGCGCAGTTCGTGGCCACGGCCTTGCTCCAGGCGCTGGACCGCGGCGACGATGCGTTGGCGGCCGCCGGGACGGCCTGGCTGGCCACCCGGTTTCCCGAACTCCAGCAGGTGAGGATCACCCGCCACGCGGGCCGGGATCCCACCATCGAGCTGATCTTCGATCGCCCCTACACGCCCGAGGCGCGCGTTTCCTTCACCCCCGATCCCACCCGCGGAACGGCGGGATGAGCGCTCCGGACGACCGGGTGCTCTGCCGGCCTTTTCGGCGCCGGCGGCCACGGTCCGGCCCGGCGGGTATAATGGTTTCATGAGCCCGATGCATCCGCGGTGGCTGCTGCTCGTGGCACTGGCACTGCTGCCGGTGGCCGGGGCCTTCGCCTCGGTGGTGGGGGTGCGTGTGTTCGACGCCGCCACCGGCGATCCGCTGGCCGGTGCCGCGGTCTGTCTGGGCACGCCGGCCGAGCCGGACCAGTTCGGCGCGCTGCGCACCGATGCCGAGGGCCGCGTGGCGTTCCACGACATCACGCAGACCCCACTCGTGCTCACCGTCTCCCGGCCGGGGTATCGAGGGGTGCGCAAGTCTTTCCCCGCCGCCGCCTATGACCGGGTGTTCCAGGTGCGCCTGGCGCGCGGCGGGCTGGGTCCGCGCTGCGTGGCCCCACGGCGGGCGGGGACCGCGAGTGGCAGTCCCGGCGGGGAGCGCGGGCCGGCCCTGTCCGTGGACATTCTCGGCGGTCCCACCACGGCCACGCCCGAGGTGCAGCTGCGCATCCGCGTCCATGGCAAGGCGACCGAGTACCGGGTGAGCGAGGATCCCGCTTTCCGGGGTTCCTCCTGGTTGCCTTACACGAAGGCGCCGGTGACCTTCCGCCTTTCCCCTACGCCCGGACCGAAGACGCTCTACGTCCAGATCCGGCTCCAGCGCGAGGTCGGCGGCGGCCGGGTGGTGATCGAATCCGAGGTGGTCAAGGTGCCCGTGGTGTACACGGGCTCGTGAGCACATCGGGCGCGCCGGTTCCGGGGCTCGCCGCCGGGACCACGCCTGCCGGGACGAACACGCATCCATCATCGCATCCATCATGAAGCTGCGCACCCAGATCGGTTTGGTCCTGGTGCTGTTCGGCATCGTGCCCCTGCTCGTGGCGTTGGCCATCAACCTGCCGTTCGTGCTCGAGCAGCTGGAGGTGTTCTATCACAAGGCCTATCTCCAGACGCTGCGGGCGGACTTCAGCGATCTGGACCAGCACCTGGCCAGCCGGCGGGAGACGGCGCGCCTGCTGGCCAAGGTCCCGGAGCCCGGCCTGGTCTGGGAGGAGCCTTCCGCCGGCGCGCCGCATCCCCAGATCAGCCTGGAGGAGGCTCGCACGCGCTACGCGGGGTGGATCAACCAGATCCTCTACGACCAGCCCGACATCATCCAGGTCTTGTTCGTGGATGGAAAGGGAGCACCCACGTTCTGGCTGGCCCGCACCGAGGACCATCCCGCCTTGGAGCCCCTGCCGAAGCTCATCGACCAGCCCGAGCGCAAACACCTGATGGCCGGATTGCGGCTGCCGCCCGGCGGCGTCTTCGTCAGTCCGATCATCATCGGCCCCGGCGGCGTGGACGGCGCGGGCCCGGGCACGCGGCTCATGCTGCGCCTGGTCAGTCCCGTGTATCCGCCTCCGGCGGGCGACAGCGCGCCGACGATGCGCAGCCCCCTCGGCGCGGTGGTTCTGTCCATCGACATCGGCGGCCTGGCCCGCATGTACCGGAACACCTATTGGGTCACTTCGGACGGCGCCTATCTGCACGACAGCCTGAAAGCGCGCGGCGGGGAGAACGCATTCGAGGATTTCCCCGGGCTGGAGGCGCTGTTCAAGAAGCGCACGCTGGTCCTCTGGGAGGGGGAGGGGGACGAGCAGGTCATCTGGGTGCCCCTGTTCGCCACCGAGCGGGGCGAGCCCCTGTGGGTCGGCCGCCGGGTGGATGTCACGCCCATCCACCGCGTGCAGCGGGTGATCGCGTTCCGCGTGGCGGTCATCGTGCTGGCGTTGCTGGTGGTGGTCTGGCTGCTGGCGCGTTGGATGGCCGGGCGCCTCGAACGGTTCAGCAACGAGCTGGGCGACGGGCTGCGGCGGGTGTTGGAAGGAGGCGAGGCGGTGCGGTTTCGTTGGCGCGGGCCCGCCGAGCTACGTCGCCTGGCGCGCACCCTCAACCGCCTGGCCCGCGCCCACGCCGAAAACGTGCGCGCCATGCAGGCGCACGCCCGGGAGCTCGAAGAGAGCAACCGTTACAAGAGCGAGTTCTTGGCCAATATCAGCCACGAGCTGCGCACGCCGCTCAACTCCATTCTGTTGCTCTCCAAGCTGCTGGCCGAGGGACACGAGGGACGGTTGTCTCCCGAGCAGCGCCGTCAGGCCGAGGTGATCCACGAGGCCGGCACCGATCTCATGCGCATGATCGACAATGTGCTGGACCTGGCACGTATCGAGGCGCGCCGGTATGGCTTCCACATCGAAGAGGTGTCGCTGCCGGCGCTGCTGGAAGACCTGCGTGAACTGTTCGAGCCACAGTTCCGCGACAAGGGATTGTATCTACGCGTGGAGGTGGCCCCGGACGCACCCACACACATCCGCACCGACGCCGACAAGCTGGCGCAGATCCTGCGCAACTTCCTGGCCAATGCCGTGAAATTCACCCTGCACGGCGGCGTCACGGTGCGGCTGCGACGCAATCCGGGCCCCGAGGCGGCCACGCTGCCCGTGCGCATCGACGTGGTCGACACCGGCATCGGCATTCCGCGGGACAAGCAGGGCTTCATCTTCGAGGCCTTCGAGCAGGCCGACGGCTCGACCAGCCGGCGCTTCGGAGGCACCGGGCTGGGGCTGACCATCAGCCGGGAGCTCTCGCGCCTGCTCGGCGGGCGTATCGAACTGGAGAGCGAGGAGGGTCGGGGATCGACCTTTTCCCTGTTGCTTCCGGAGCAGATGCCCGCCCCCACCGAAGCCCCGCGGGGAGCGGCGCCGGAGCAGGCGCCCGGCCCGGAAACGGCCGCGGCCGACTCCAGGGGTGGGGCCGGCACCGGCCGCCGTTTCGCGGGGCGCCAACTGCTGGTGATCGAGCCGGATCTCGACCGGCTGCTGGCCCTCGGTCCCAGCCTGGAGGCACTCGGGTTCGCGGTGACCGCCGTCGGCGATCTCGACGAGGCGTCCGAGAGCCTGGACGGTTCCGAGGTGTTCGACGTGATCGTGGCCGATATAATGCGTCTGTCAGAGGGTCCGGAGCAGGCCATCCGCCACATTCGCAGCCTGCCGGGCACGGAGGCGGCCCTGCTGCTGGTGATGGCCGCCGCGCCCGATCCGGAGACCGCGGCGCTGTGGCGGCAGGCCGGTGCCGACGTGGTGTTGCCGCCCGAGGCCGGGCCGGGCGAGCTGGAACAACGGCTCGCCGAACTGCTGGAGGTCCGGTAGCGGCGCCGGTGTCCCGCCACTGGCCATGCAACACCCACGATTCACGATCATGAATGCGCGCAGCAGCACATCGGGGCACGGGGCGCGTCGTCCACCGCGGGGAGGTCGGCGCTGAACCATGGCGGGAAACCCCAGGCCCGCCGCGCGCTTCCGGGTGTTGCTGGTCGACGACAACGCCAACAACATCTACGCCCTGCGCTCGCTCATCCACAAGCACCTGCCGCACGTGGAGGTACTGGAGGCCACCTCCGGACGGGAGGCCATCGAGACCGCCCTGGCCCACCCGGACATCGATCTCATCATCCTCGACGTGCAGATGCCGGGCATGGACGGGTTCCAGACGGCCTCCATGCTCAAGCTGCGCAAAAAGACGCGCGACATCCCCATCATCTTCCTGACCGCGGCCTTCAAGACGCAGGAGTTCCAGGAAAAGGGCTA
>JALSSO010000093.1 GCA_026984215.1 Gammaproteobacteria bacterium
TCGCCGACCCCGGTGCCATCCGGACCTGCCCTGCCATGGGCACGCCTGCGGTGACCCCTCAGCCGGTACCCTGTTCGGGGCGTTCACCACCCTGGCTCGCACGACCGAGGAGTTGGCGCTCGTCCGGTTTGGGTCGATCGAGCCGCCACTCCACAATCCGGGGCAGGTCCGCGTCCTCCGACTGGTCGACCACGAAGTCCAACCCCGGGCAGGCCTCCGGATACTGGGCCCGGATCGCCTTGCACAACTCCCGCGCCTCGGGGCTGTTCAACAACACCTCCTGGTTCCGGGCCAGCTTACGCAGCTTGCGGTCCAGCTCGCGGTTGAAGCGCGTGGCCAACACGAACACCACGGCAACGACCACCAGGCTGACGATGATGGCGGCGATACTGAGCGCGTCAATGGCCATAGGCGGCTCTCCCCGGCGTTTGTTGTTTTTGGCGGATCGGTAGGTTCGTCAGTATAGCGGCCGCTGGCCGCAACGTCAGGTCTGGGCGAAATAACGTTGCAGATACCGGTCGAAGGGCTGGTCGTCCGTGCGTTCCAGCTCGGCCTGGCGATCCAGACTGACCCGAGCCACCGCTTCCAGGATCTCCCGCTGGGCACCATGCAACCGGCGCCTGCGAAAATAGCGGCGCAGGATTTCGGAACGATGGCGGGCGTAGGCATGAAATCCCTCCCCGCGGCGGCGCATCTCACGCAGCATACGCGCCGAGGGCGTTCGTTCCGGATCGGTGAGTGCCTCACGCTGCGTTTCCAGTGCCCGGGTGTAGGGCCGCTGCGCATCGTCGCCGTCCAGGAATCCACAGACGGCTTCCATGGCATCCAACACCTCCAGCCCCCACGCCCGCAGCGTCACCTCACGGCCCTGCCGCTCCAATTTCAGCCCCGGCTCACGCCCCCGGTGAGCCACCCGGAATTCATTGCGGTCGATCTCGCGCACCTCGCTCATGGGCAGCCGCGGGCTCTCGTGCAGGAGGCAGAACAGCATGAAGGCTTCCAGGAAACGCAGTTCCGGCTCATTGACCCCGGCGGGGTGGAAGGCATCCACATCCAGCGAGCGCAGCTCCACGTACTGCACCCCCCGTTCGCGCAGGGCGATCACCGGCTTCTCGTTGCCGCGCGGCACCTGCTTGGGCCGCACCGTGCTGTAGTATTCGTTCTCGATCTGCAGGATGTTGGGATTGAGTTGGCGATACGTCTCGCCGACCTTCACCCCGATCCGTTCGTAGCGTGGATCCGGCGTCTCGGTGGCCCACTGCAGGCCGGCGATGTAGAGATCCAGGTTGTCGTAGCGGGCCTTGAACCCCGACTCGTAGGCCTTGTTGTTCTGGTAGCCGATGTCGCCCATGCGCAGCGAAGTGGCATAAGGGTAGTAATAGGTCGTCTCGTCGAACCATGCCATGTCCGTGGGCTGATCGCCCACGAACGTCTTGCACACGGCGGGCGAACAGCCGAACAGATACGGGATCAACCATCCCAGGCGCAGCAGATTGCGCAGCATGGCGAAATAGCCGGCATCGATGAACTCGCGCAGCGGTCGGGTGTCGTGCTCCAGCACCTGATACACGGCCCACAGCCCTTCGTTACAGGAATAGTTGAAATGCACGCCGGCGATGAGCTGCATGGCACGGCCGTAACGGTGCCCGAGCCCCACACGGTAGACATGCTTCATGAGACCGGGATTGGACGTTCCGTACCAGGCGATCGGGATGTCGTCCTCGCCACGCAGGATGCACGGCATGCTGGCCGACCACAGAAACTCGTCGTCTTCGAGCCGCTCGTAGACGAAGGTCTGCAGGTCGCACAGGAAATCGATGGCCGCGGTCACGTCCGGCAGGGGCGGAGTGACCAATTCCAGCAAGGCCTCGGAGAAATCGGTCGTGATCCACGGGTGCGTGAGCGCGGCCCCCAGGGCCCGCGGGTGCGGCCGGTGAGAGATGCTCCCGTCGGGCGCCACGCGCAGCGCCTCGCGTTCCAGGCCCACCATGCCACCGCGCAACAGCCCCTCCTGTCGGGCCGCCATGAAGGCCTCCAGGCGCCGATCCAAGACCCGGTAACGGCTCATGGGGACCCGGTGGAATACAGGCGGGTATCAGCGCCTTGCAAGCGCCCAGGCATCGCTCGAGGGATTACTGCAAGGCGGCATCCTCACAGGCCTCTGGCGCCTTGTCACGACCCACCCCAGCCGTTCAAGACTGGCCCCAGATCCGCCAGAGCACCAACAAAATCCCGGCAAACTGGCTGGCCCAGAACAGAAAACTCCACCGCAGCAGATTGGCATGGCGGTCCGCCAGCTCGACGCGGACTTGTTCGATCTCGCGGGTCAGCTTGAGCTCCAACTCCTTGATCTCGCCCCGGATCTGCTCGATCTCCTTGGTGAGTCTCAGCTCGGTCTCGGACAGCTCCCGCCGGGTAGCGGTCTCCGACAGGTTGGGAAAACGCTCTTCCAGGGCTTCGAACGCTTCGGCCAGAATCCGGGCCCGCGTCCGCTCGTCGGTCGCGTTGAGGAGCTTGTCGTAGAGATCCACCGCGGAAGTCACCATGGCCCGCATTCTACCATGCCGTGGTCCGCGCTCCGGCGCCGCCCCGGGAGGATTCTCCGGCCAGCGACGCATCCCCCAGGGGCTGCTAGTCCATACCCACCCGACTCAGGCGACGGGCGATGGCCTCGCGGGCCTCGGCGAGCACCGACGCCCGGTCCACCTCGGCCACAATGCGCTGCACCGCCCGTTTGGGTCCGCTCTCCCCCCAAGCCTTGCCCTGGGCCAGGTAGTGCTCGGCGGCGCGGCCCACCACTACGGTGGCGTAATAGGCCACCGCCCCCTGGGCGCCGGCGGTCACGGCGGTGGACAGACCGCCGCTGCCCAGCTTGAGGGCCGAGCTGGCCAGGTTCAACGCCCAGGCCGTACCCATGACCGCCGAGGCCTGGATGGCGATGGTACGCACCAGGCCGGCGGCCTCGCGCCGGGTCATGGGCAACCCGTAGATACGGCTCAAGTGGATGGTCAGCGCCACGTCCAGGCCCGCCGCCGCGGCCAGGTCCGTCACGGGCACGGGATTCAGGGCCACCGCCACCCCTTTGGCCACGCAATATTGGCGGATCACCCGCTGGGCGATGGTGCGCCGCGCCTGCATGATGCGCGCCGTGATCCGGTCACTGACCGCCCCGGCGAACAGGCCCGCATTGAGCGCCAACAGGGTCTTGCCCTCGCGTTCCAGCACCGTCCAGAGCCGCTCCCGGAGCGCGTCCACCTCCGGCGGTGGGCGGCGCCGTTCCTCGCGTTCACGGCCCTGCTCGTCCACCAGTAGATAAATGCGTTCATGGGGGGCGGCGCTGGCGGTGACGACGTTCTCCGGAGGGATCAAGCCCCGGGTGTGCTCCATGAGCCGGTCGAGCAGCAGGGCGCGCTCTTCTCCCGTGTAGCGATCGGCCTTGTTGAGCACCAGCAGCAGGGGCTTGTGCTCGGCCAGCAGGCGCTTGAATGCGCTCAGCTCCGAGTCGGTGAGGTCGGCCTCGACCACGAACAGGACCAGATCGGCCCGCGTGGCCACCTCGTGAGCCATGCGTTCGCGCTCGGCCCCGTCGATCTCGTTGATCCCGGGAGTGTCATAGAGGATCACCCGCCCATGGGCGTATTCCACCCAGGCGCCCGCCTCCGGCCGCTCCGTGGCCCCGTGCAGGGCACTGGTGTAGAAACGCGGCTCCCCCACCAGTGCGTTGAGCAACGACGACTTGCCCACCCCCACCCGCCCGAACACGGCGATGTGCAGATGACCGTGCTCGAGCTTGTCGAGCATCTGCTCCAGATCACGGTACTCCGCGTCGAGCTCGCGGCGCACGGCCGGCGGCACGGTCTCATCGCGCAACAATTGCTCCAGCGCGGCGCGCACCTGGGCCGCCGCGTCGGCCGAAGCGGGTGGCGCGGCATCCTCAGGCGCGGTCTTTTTCGCGCGCCGCCTTGCGCCCCAAGGCCAACGCCGCCAGCGCCATCGCCCGCGATCCCAGATCGCCATTCAGTTCCTCCTCGAACGCCTCCAGCGCGCGCCGCCGGTCCAACGCGCCGCTGCGGGCCAGGGTCCGGGCCAGCGCACGCCCCAAGCTCTGGAAGATCAGTCCATAAGCCACGGCGTGGGCCGCGCCGCCGGCCAGCGTGCCCATGCCGGGAAAGGCCTTGAGCGCGTTGCCCGCCACGGCGAGCATCAGCGGCATGTGCCGCCCCCCCGCGCGACTGGCCTCGGTGAACAAAGCGTCCAGGTCCACGTCGCGCACCCGCACGCCGTAGAGCTGGCACAGGCCGCGGGTGAGCGAGACGGCCAACGCTCCCTGGATCACCAGGTCGGTGCCCGGCGCCATGGCCGCCATCCCCCCCAGCACCGCCCGCCGGGTGTAGCGCTCCACGAGCATCTGGGCGGTTTGCGCCCGGTGGGCCAGGGCCGCCTGCGAGAGTTTCTCCGAGGCGAGCTGCAAGATACTCTCATCGCGTCGTGCCTCCAAACGCGGGGCCTGTTCGGCGAGCAGCCGCGCCAGGGTCTCGCGCAGCGCCGCCACATCAGCCGGTCGCTCGCGCGTGATCCGCTCCTCGCGCCCATCGGGCAGGACACGCACCACCTCTTCCATGCCGCCGCTGCATACCGCCACCACCGGCGTGTCCGCCCCCACGCGCAGGCGCAGCCGCTCGAGGATCAACTCCAGATCCTCCGCCCGCAGCCGGTCCACCTTGTTGACCGCCAGCACCATCGGCTTGCCGTAACTCGCCAGGGCCTGAAAGGCCCGCCACTGATCGGCGGTGAGATCGCCGTCGCAGACGAACACCACCACATGGGCCCGCAGCGCCTCCTCCACCGCTTCAGGTTGATGCGCATCGCCGGCCAGCAGAATGCCCGGCACATCGGCCAGCACCACTTCCCCCACCGGTGCCAGCGGCCAGTGATAGTGAACCACGCGGCGGGTGGTGCCCCCCCGCACGTCCACCTCCGCCTCCACCGCCGGCGCCAAGGCGCGGATCAGCGAACTCTTGCCGTGGCTGATCTCACCGAACAGCGCCACATAGAACCGCCCCGCTCCCTGGCGCTCGCGCAGCACCGCCAACTCCTGTTCGGCGGCCGTGGTCTCCACCCCCCGGGCGGCTTCCTCGCTCAGGCGGCGCTCCAGCTCGGGCAGCGAAGGCGGCGGCCGCGGCGCGGTGGGCCTACCGCGAGGCCGGCCCGCCGGGGCCAACAGCCGCCATACGGCCCAGCCCACGGCCGTGGTGGCCCCGCCGAGCGCGGCGCCCACCCCCCAACGCACCCACAGGGGATAGCGCTCCAAGCGCTCCAGCAGGGAGAAGACGAGCTCGGTCACCGCCAGAAGCAACACGCCGGCCAACGCCGCCAGCCCCAGGGCCAGGGCCAGGGCCAGCCAGCGCCGCCCGCGGCCGAACCCCGATCCGGTGGACGATGGAGCGGTCATCCGCAGGTGAGGCGGCGGTAGATGTCGGCCACCTTGAACGGCAGCCGCTCGATGCGATCCACCACGGTGAATCCCGTGGGTCCATACATGTGCGGGAGATAATCCAGCGCCTCGGTATCCAGCGTGATACAGAAGGGGTGGATCCCCGCCGCGCGGGCCTCCAGCAAGGCCTTGCGGGTGTCCTCGATCCCGTACGGGCCGCGGTAGCCGTCTTGGTCGTCGGGGCGTCCGTCGGTCAGCGCCACCAGCAAGCGCGTGCGAGCCTCCACCGCCCCGAGCACACCCGTCAGATGACGGATGGCCGCGCCCATACGCGTGTAATCCCTGGGGCGCAGCGCGCCGATGCGCCCGCGCACCGTGGCATCGTAGGGTTCGTCGAAACGCTTGACCGGATACAGCTCGCAACGCCGATGCGTGAACCCGGAGAAACCGTAGATCGCATACCGGTCACCCAGGCGTTCCAACGCCTCGCAGAGGAGAACCAGGGCCTCACGCTCGACCCGGTTCACCCAACCATCGGTGGAACCGCTCACGTCCACCAGGAAGGCCACCGCCACGTCGCGCTCACGCTTATGCGTCTCCACGAACAGCCGCTCGTCCAGCTCCTGACCCCGGCGCAGGTCCACCCAGGCCTCGATCAGGGCGTCCAGGTCCACCTCATCGCCCTGGACCTGCCGGCGCATGCGCCGGGGTGCTTCGCGCAGCGCCTCAAAGCCATGGTGCAGCCGTAGCAACAGGGGTCGATGTCGGCGCAGCGTTTCGAGGGCGAATCCCTCGTCGGCCGCCGGCAGGGCCTGCTCACGCACACGGCACCAGGCCTTGCGGTACCGCTGCCGCTGGTGGTCCCATTCGTCGTAGACGAACGGCGCCTCCCCGGGCGCCGCCTCCCGCGCCTGCGCACCGGATGCCTGTGCCGGGCTCCAGGCCCCGGGGCCCGCCGGGACCAGATATTCCGGGGGAATCTCGCCCAGATCCAACATGATGGACTGGGTGAGCGCCCGAAATTCGGGCGGCATGGCCACCGGCGCCGCGTCGATGGTGATCTCGGGCACCTGGAGCGCGTCGCCCGGCCCGCTCTCGGCGCGCCGTACAGCGATGCGGCCCGCGCGTAGGCCCTCCTGTTCCAGGAGATGGCGCAACCACTTACGAAACAAGGTCTTCTCGCGATGGATCCGCCGGGCGCGCGTCCGCTTCACCTCGCCAGGGCGCAACACGCCCTGGTAGCCTTGGGGCGTCAGCGTGAGCCCGCGGCCCAGGGCCTCAACGGCCAGCGCCAGGCTGTCGGCCACGCTGGCCTCCGGGCGGCGCAGACGCGCCCGCCAGTCCCCGGGCAGCGGATCCGCCTCCTGCCGTGCCAGGGCCTCCAAGACCCGCCCCACACCCGGCAGGTCGCGGGCGATGCACGCATCCAGCCGTTCGGTCTCCAGACGGTAGAACAGAGTCAGCGCCCGGTCGCCCTCGGGCAGCACCGAGGCCAAGTCCACCGACCAGGTTCCATAGCGCACCTGCGCCCACAGGTGCACCGCCATGGCCTTGTAGAGCCGGAAGTTACCCTCCCGGTCCCCGGCCCGGGCGAGCACCGGCGGCAGATAGACCACATCGGTGTCGGTCCAGGGGGGATCGTCCGCCTCGATGCGCAGGCGACGGCCCTCCAGGCCGTGCAGCATCCCCTCCAGAACCCGGACCACTTCCGACAGCTCCACCGCGCCCGGACGCATCTGGGCCAACGTCCCGGCCTCGGCCGCCTCCTTCATGGCCGTGATGGCCGCCAGGGTCCCGCCGGCATCGTAGATGTCCAGGATACGCAACACCCAGGCCGGCCAAGCGGCCGGATCCATGCGCTCGAAGACCGGGATCGCGAAGGTACAGAAGTTGTAGGCGAGCTCCAGGCTGGTCGCGGCCACGAAATCGGCCGCGTCGATGAAGCGCTCCTGATCCTTGGGCGGCCGCCGCGACAGACGCTCGGCGGCCGGGCGCAGCGTGCGGCGGATGGTCATCACCCCATCGACCATGCCTTCCAGGCGCCGTTGCAGACGCACGACCTCCGGGCTGGACGGCTCAACGTCCAGCCCCGCGAGACGGGCCTCGATCTGAGCGCGACTGAACTCGGTCATGCCCGGCCCGGACCTGGAAAACCCGTGTGGGAAAGCACGTGGCGGCGCCCTGACATGGTTCCAGTCTACCGCAAGGTCCTCCCACACGACCCGGCAGGCCCCTCCCCAAACCCCGCCCACCGCTGGGAGGGCTCGTCAAAACACCGCCCAGCCTCGTGGCGGCCCCGGACACCCCCCCGAACCCCGACCGACCGGCGATGGACGTTGAGGTACAATTTTCCGTTCACACGAAAGACCGAAGACCTCGATGCCGAACACCGCATCCATAACCCGACGTTCCACCCCCACTGTTCGAATCGGCCACGTGCCGGTGGGTGGCGCCCATCCGGTCGTGGTCCAGTCCATGACCAACACGGACACGGCGGACGTGGAGACCACCACGGCCCAGTGCGCGGAGCTCGCCCGCGCGGGCTCGGAGCTGGTGCGCGTCACGGTCAACGACGACGGGGCCGCGGCGGCCGTGCCCCGCATCCGGGAGCGGCTGGACGCCCTGGGGGTGCACGTGCCGCTGGTGGGCGATTTCCACTTCAACGGCCATCGCCTGCTGGAGAAGCACCCCGCCTGTGCGCAGGCGCTGGCCAAGTTCCGTATCAATCCGGGCAACGTGGGGCGCGGCCGCAAGCGCGACGAGCAATTCGCCCGGATGATCGAGTTCGCCTGCCGCCACGAGAAGCCGGTGCGCATCGGCGTCAACTGGGGCAGCCTCGACCAGGACCTACTGGCGCGCCTGCTCGACGACAACGCCCGCCGGCCCCGGCCCAAATCGCTGGAGGAGGTGACCCACGATGCGCTGCTGGAGTCGGCACTGAGCAGCGCGCAGCGGGCCGAGGAACTGGGCCTGCCCCATGATCGGATCATCCTCTCCTGCAAGCTCAGCGGGGTACAGGACCTGATCCGAGCCTATCGCGACCTGGCCGCCCGGTGCGACTACCCGTTGCATCTGGGCCTCACCGAGGCGGGCATGGGCTCCAAAGGGATCGTGGCCTCCACCGCCGCGTTGGCCGTGCTGCTGCAAGAGGGCATCGGCGACACCATTCGCATCTCCCTCACCCCTCAGCCCGGCGGCAACCGCACCCAGGAGGTGATCGTGGCCCAAGAGCTCCTCCAGACCATGGGCCTGCGCTCCTTCACGCCCCTGGTGGTTGCCTGTCCCGGGTGCGGCCGCACCAGCAGCGATTACTTCCAGCGCCTGGCCGAGGAGATCCAGGACTATCTGCGCGAACGCATGCCCCACTGGCGGGCACGCTATCCGGGCGTGGAGGAGATGACCGTGGCGGTGATGGGCTGCGTGGTCAACGGCCCCGGCGAAAGCAAGAACGCCAACATCGGAATCAGTCTACCCGGCAGCGGCGAGCGGCCGGTCGCACCGGTCTATGAAGACGGCGAGAAAACCGTGACACTGAAGGGCGAAGGCATCGCCGAGGCGTTCAAGCAGCGGGTGGAGGCCTATGTGCGGCGCACCTACGAGGAGCGGGCGGTGGATGTAGACACCCGCAAGGCGAGCGGCGCAGCCACAGCGCCGCTCCCATGACCACGACCATGCCGGCGAAACCCGCCCAGACGGTCCACCACAGCCCTCGCGGCGCCCATGCCCCGAGCGTCGCGACGACCGCCGAGGCACCCATCGCGCGCAAGCACCAACGCAAACGATGCGCCATGGAACCGGGCGCCCAGCGCGCCACGTCCCCGAGCACCCGCAAGCCCCACCACCATCCCAGGCCCAGGGGGACCAACCCCCACCATGGCGCCGCCGCGAAAACCGCCGCCAGTTCGTAAGCGAGCAGCCCGCCGCTGAGCAACAGGTTCACCAGTCCGTAGCGGCCGTAGTGAGGTACGTCCCGGCCCGCAAGCGTGGGAATCCGAACCAGCAAAACGGCAAACCCCGACAGTCCACCCACCCCCAACACCCAGGCCACGGTGAACGCCGGCATTCCCGCGAGGCGGCCGCCCTGGGCCAACACCGAGAGCACCACGGCATGGAGCAGCGCATGGACGCCCAGCAAGCGTCCCGGAGATCGGGCCAGTTCCCAGGCCGCGCGCGCCACGGGCGTGCGGGAGGGCGTCGAACCAGCGGTGGGTGCGAGGCACATACGGGCTATCTCTCCTGGGCCGATGGAATCACCGAGTCAGTTTCGGACCACACCGCCGCCGGTGCAATGCGAACCCTCACCGAGCCGCTCACAGGATCGCATACACCCCCAGAACCAGCAGAACGAACATCAGCCCCATCAGGAGAAAACCCGGCACGTCGGCGCGGGTGAACAGAGGAAGGCGATCGGTGCGCCGCCGGCCGGCCGAGCGGCGCCGGTCCCAAAGTACCAGATTGCCGTCGCTGTCGATCAAAGGGAAGGCGACCGTGCGGCGCCGGCGGTCCTCGCCCCTGGGTCGTGGGTGGGCCATGCCCCTCCTCCTCGTTGCCCTGGAACCCCGCGCCGTATGCGGGGTGCATGCCCCCTGTTTCCGAAGTATAGGAGCATGCGCGGCCTTACGGCCGGGAGTATTTCACGAAATGCGGCACATCGCCCGATCACCCCATGGCCACCGCCGTTCCACTCCGCGGACAGCCCTTCCGGGATACGGCACGAATCCGGCCCGCCGAACGAGATTCCGCCTCAGCCGCTCGTGCCGAACACGCGGCCGGTTTCGGCCGAGAGGATCCGGGGGGCGGGACGCTGGTGGCGCCCGGAGCAATTGACGCCACCGGAGCCACCCCCTAGAATCCGTCGCGCTGCGGGCGCGTAGCTCAGCGGGAGAGCACTGCCTTCACACGGCAGGGGTCGCTGGTTCAATCCCAGCCGCGCCCACCATCCCC
>JALSSO010000094.1 GCA_026984215.1 Gammaproteobacteria bacterium
ACACGGCCGCGACCGGCTCGGCGCACGGAATGAAGGCCCCCGGTCAGGCCCTGAACACGACAGACGTGAAAACCCCGCGGTCGGTTTCCCGGCCGCGGGGTCCGGCTTTGGCGGAGAGGGAGGGATTCGAACCCTCGTGGGGCGTGATGCCCCCAACGGATTTCGAGTCCGCGCCGTTATGACCGCTTCGGTACCTCTCCCAAATCCTCCTGAAACACCATGCGAAGGCCCGTCCCGGGCCTACCCCAACGGATTTGACTCGGCCCATCCCTGGGCCTCGCCCCAACGGGCGCGCTACGCGCGTCCCCTCCGGCCTCCTGCCTCCGGGTCGAGTCCGCGCCGTTATGACCGCTTCGGTACCTCTCCAAAACTCTCCTGAAACACCATGCGAAGGCCCGTCCCGGGGTTCATCGGACCGTCTTCACCCCGTTGCCGCGGGCCCGGAATTGTACTCGATTCACCTGCCGGTTTGCAGCGCCCGGGGGGGCGGCCGTGGCGATGCTATACTCGGTGCTCATGGACACCCCTTCCGGGCCGTGTGCGGATGCCCGCGGTTCCCGGCTCGTGGCTCGGGAACCCCTCGGCGCGCCGGTGTTCCTGATGGAAAAAGACATGTCCATTCCTCGCGACGAGTTTCTCCGTTCTCTCGCGGCCGCGTGCGCGGACGACCGCTTCGACGTGTACGAAGACCACGTCGAGATCAAGACCAGGCATGGATTCGGCATCCGCGTACGGCTCCGGTGCCTGCCGCCACGCCGGATCGGCGCCCTTCGTCTGCCGCGGCTTCGCGTGGAATACCTTTTCAGAGGCGCGGCGCCGCAACAGGCTCGGGCGTGGTTCTGCGCCGTGGCGCCCTACTTCCAGCGGGGAGGTGGTTGAACCGATGGACCGGCGGGCCGTCCGCATAGTGGGACCGCCCCCGGTCCATGCGGATGCGCTGGCCCAGACAAGGGAGGTGTTGGCCGGGCTTGCGCCGGGACGTCGATCCGTACTCACGGCCCTGCACCGCATCCAGGATCGTTGGGGTGTACTCCCACGCCCGTGCCTGACGGCCGCAGCACGACTGCTGGAACTGACTCCAGTGGACGTGTGCGAGCCGGCCGCCTTCTACCACGGCTTCCGGGTCGTGGAGGAGATTCCGCAACGCCCCGTGCGCCGCATCCGGGTCTGTACGGGTCTGCCCTGCCTCATGGCCGGTGCGCGCGGCCTTCTGTCCACCGTGCGGACGTCCGCGCCGGACGCCCTGGTCGAGGAGACCGGCTGCCTCGGGCACTGTGACGGGGCGCCTGCGGTTCTGACGGAAGGCCGTGAACTCGCCCCCGCCACGCCGGAGGCAGTGCGGCGCGTTGCGGAGGGAGCCCCGGAACTGCCGGAATACCGTGACCTCGACGCCTATCGGGCCCGTGGGGGTTACGTGCTGCTCGAGGCGCTGCGCCGGGGGGATCCGGGGCGCGAAGCCATACTGAACGCACTGGAGGGAGCCGGGCTGCGCGGCCTCGGGGGCGCGGGTTTTCCCACTGCGGCGAAATGGCGCGCCGTGAAAAGCCAGCCGGGACCTCGCCATGTGGTGGTCAACGCCGACGAGAGCGAACCGGGTGCCTTCAAGGACCGGCACTGCCTGGAACGGGATCCTCACCGGGTACTGGAGGGGGCGTTCATCGCGGCCCGCGTGATCGGGGCCAGGGATGTCCACGTCTACCTGCGTGACGAATACCCGGCGGCGCGGTCCATCCTGAGCAGGGAACTGGCCGCTTTGAACCGGTGGGCCACGGGCCGCCTGCCTCGGGTACATCTGCATCGCGGGGCGGGCGCCTACATCTGTGGGGAGGAGTCGGCCCTGCTGGAATCCATCGAAGGGCGCCGGCCGCTGCCCCGGCTGCGCCCTCCCTACGTGGCGGAACGGGGGTTGCAGGACCAACCCACCCTGGTGCAGAACGTGGAGACCCTGTATCGGGTCACGGGCACACTCGCCGCCCGCTTCGGTCCTGCCGGGATCGCGGACGAACATGCCGCCGGCCGCCGCTTCTTCTGCCTCAGCGGACGGGTGACACGACCCGGCGTGTACGAGGCGCCCCGTGGCGTCTCGCTGCGTACGCTCATCGAGGAGCACGCCGGCGGCATGCCTGCCGGACACACCCTGCGGGCGTTCCTGCCCTGCGGAGCCTCGGGCGGCATCCTGCCTGCGACGCTCGCCGACCAGTCACTCGAGTTCGGTTCCCTGGAAGCCGAGGGCGCGTTCATCGGCTCGGCCTCCGTGATCGTGCTCTCTCAGGCGGACGCCCCGCGAGAAGCGGCCGCCTGGGCGCTGGACTTTCTGGCCCGGGAATCTTGCGGCAAGTGTACGCCCTGCCGCTTAGGCACGCGGCAGGCCCGGAACCAACTGCAGGGCCGCGGCGGGGGTGAAGCCCTGCGCGGCCTGGCGGAGGTGCTGGCCGAAGGTTCCATCTGCGGTCTGGGCCAGTCCGCCGCCAACCCCCTCCGGACCCTGGAGCGGCACTTCGGCGATGGCTGAGACGATCGGATTGTTCGTGGACGAACGCGCCGTGGAGGTCCCGCCGGGCACATTCGTGCTGGAGGCGGTGCGCCGCGCCGGAATCCAGATTCCGCATCTGTGTTGGACCGAGGGCCTGGAACCGGAGGGGAACTGCCGCAGCTGCCTGGTGGAGATCGAGGGAGAGCGCCGGCTGAGCCCGGCCTGCGCGCGGCGGGTCGAACCGGGCATGGTGGTGCGTACCGACACGGCCCGCGCCCGGGCGGTCCGCAACGGTGTCCTACGGCTACTGGCCGCCGCATACACGCCGCTGACGGGCGTGCGCGACGAGTTGGCCGAGGCGCTCGGCCCGGACCAGGAGACGAGGGTTGAAAACGAAACGGCGAACCGGCCGCCTCCGACGGTGGACGCCAGTCACCCGGCGATCACCGTACGCCTGCAGGCATGCATCTTGTGCACGCGCTGTGTGCGCGCCTGCCGCGACGTGCAGGTCAACGAGGTCATCGGCGTGGCGGGACACGGCGCCGGGTCCCGCATCGTCTTCGACCTGGACGTGCCGTTGGGAGAGAGCACCTGTGTCGGATGCGGGGAGTGTGTCCAGGTCTGCCCCACCGGGGCCCTGTCCCCAGCGAACGCACCGGAGGTGGAATCCCCGGTCCGCACGGCGCGCTCGGTGTGCCCTTACTGCGGCGTGGGCTGCCGCATCCGCTGGCACGCGGCCGGGCGGCGGATCGTGCGGGTGGATGGAGACGACGGCCCCGCCAACCGCAAACGCCTGTGTGTGAAAGGCCGTTTCGGTTTCGACTATGTCCATCACCCGGAGCGCCTGACACGTCCCTTGGTCCGCCGCCCGGACGCACCCCGCCAGATCGACGTGGCCCGACTCACGCCGGGGGAGGCACGGGCCTTGTTCAGGGAGACCTCCTGGGAGGAGGCCCTGGAACGTGCGGCCCGCGGATTCCTGCGTATCCGGGAGCGTGACGGCCCGCGCGCCCTGGCCGGATTCGGGTCGGCCAAAGGCACCAACGAGGAGGCCTATCTGGTGCAAAAGCTGGTGCGCACCGGATTCGGCTCCAACAACGTGGACCACTGTACCCGCCTGTGCCATGCCGCCTCGGTCACCGCACTGCTCGAGATGGTGGGCTCCGGGGCGGTGTCCAACCCCGTCCGTGACGTGGCGCAGGCCGATGTGATCCTGGTCATCGGCGCTAACCCGTCCGAGAACCACCCGGTGGCCGCCACCTTCATGAAAAACGCCGTGCGCAACGGGGCCACGCTCATCGTCATGGATCCCCGCCGCACCCCGCTCGCCCGGCACGCGAGATGGTTCCTCCCATTCCGTCCGGACACCGATGTCCTCCTGCTCAACGGCATGCTGCACGCGATCCTCGAAGCGGGGCTCGTGGACGAGCGCTTCGTGGACCGATACACGGAGGGTTTCGAGGCCCTGCGCGCGCACCTGGAGGCGTTCCCCCCGGAGCGGGTGGCACCGGTGTGCGGCATCCGCGCCGACACCATACGGGAGGTCGCGCGGGCCTACGCGAGTGCCGAACGGGCCATGATCTTCTGGGGCATGGGCATCTCCCAGCACATCCATGGAACGGACAACGCCCGGGCACTGATCGACCTGGCGCTGATCACCGGGCAGATCGGTCGCACCGGTACCGGGCTCCACCCCCTGCGTGGCCAGAACAACGTGCAGGGCGCCTCGGACGTGGGCCTGATCCCCATGAGCCTGCCGGGTTACCAGTCGGTGGAAGACGCCCGGGCGAGGGCGCGCTTCGAGGCGGCCTGGAGGTGCCGGATCGACCCGGAACCCGGGCTCACCGTGGTGGAAGTGGCCGAGGCGGCCCGGCGGGGAACGCTGCGGGGGCTGTACGTGCTGGGAGAAAATCCCGCCATGTCCGATCCGGACCTGCGCGCCACCCGTCAGGCGCTGGCCGCTCTGGAACACCTGGTCGTGCAGGATCTGTTTCTCACGGAGACGGCCCTGTTCGCCGACGTGGTGCTACCTGGATCGGCCCTGCCCGAGAAGTGCGGGACCGTCATCAACACCGACCGCATGGTCCAGCGCGTGGACCCGGTGCTCGATCCACCGGGCGATGCGCGGCAGGACTGGTGGATCGTCCAGGCGCTCGCGCACCGCATGGGCCTGGACTGGAACTACCCGGGGCCGGAGTCCGTCTACGAGGAAATCCGCGGACTCTGGCCGGCTCTGGCGGGGATTCCATGGTCCCGCCTGGAGCAGGAACGCTCCGTGACCTGGCCGGCCGCAGACCCCCGCCGCCCCGGCCGGGAGGTGCTCTTCGGTGACGGGTTCCCCACCCCGAGCGGCCGGGCCCGCCTGCGCCCGGCCCGTTTCCACCAGGATCACGAGCTGCCGGATTCGGAGTTTCCGCTCGTGCTGATCACCGGACGCCAGCTCGAACACTGGCACACCGGCGCCATGACCCGACGGGCGCGCGTACTGGACCGCCTCCAACCGGCCCCGGTGGCCTTCGTCCACCCCCGCACGCTGGAGGCCCTGGGAATGGTTCCGGGGGAGCTGGCGACGGTCGAATCGCGAAGGGGACGGCTCCACGTCCCCCTGCATCCGGACCCCGGACTGGAGCCGGGCCAGGTCTTCATGCCTTTCTGTTATCGGGAGGCCGCCGCCAACCTGCTCACCAGCGCCGAACTCGATCCCGAAGCCAAGATCCCGGAATTCAAATTTTGCGCCGTGCGCATGTGCCCGCGTAACGCGGCGTGAGCCACGCAGGGGCCGCCACCCGCACGGGCGTGCCCTTCAGCGCCAGAGGATCCAGCCCAGGGTCGCGGCGGGAATGAGCCATAGCAACGCAACCCACACGATGGTCTCCATAATACCCTCCTGGTCTGACCGGTTCGCTCAGGAGCGGCGCAGGGTGAAGAAGGCGTTTCCATGCCTCTCCACCTACCCCGATACGATAGGACGTGGAGGCGGAGGACACTTGGAACCAGCACACACTTCGCGGTGCTGGTCCCCTAGGCGTCCGTCCGGCCGCTGGAAACCCGAGCCCCGGCATGAGCCCATGCGAGCGGGCCAAGGACAGCCGCTGCGCGCGGTCCGCCTTCCCCGCAGGGTCCAGCCATGACGAGTCTGGACAAAACCGCTCGCAGTGGACCGCGCCAATCCATGAGCCCAGCCCATTCCACATCGGCGCCGCCCCAGCCGCCCGCCCATGCGGACCGCGTCGCACGGTTCATCGAAGACCTGGCCGCCGACGCCCCGGCAGGCTGTTTCAACCCATGGAGCGAAACCTCCCCCGGCGAAGCAGAGGCAGGTGCCGCAGCCCGCCGCGCCCGGTTGCACGCTCATCTCGCCTGTCCCCGCGTGGATCTGATTCTCGTCGGCGAGGCCGCCGGCTATCGGGGCTGCCGCTACAGCGGGATCCCCTTCACATCGGAGCGGCTTCTGCTCGCGGGCAGCGTGCCCCGCCTGCCGCCACTCGAGCAGCGCATCAGCCGACGTCTCCGGCCCTGGACCGAACCTTCGGCCACCGTGGTCTGGGGCGCACTGCACGACCTCGGTGTGGCCGCGACCACGGTCCTCTGGAACGCGGTGCCCTGGCACCCCGAAGGAGCGGGCGGCCCCCACAGCAACCGCAAGCCCACGGCCGCCGAACGCCGGGCCGGACTGCCCTGGCTGGAAGTAATCCTGAGTCTGTATCCGAAAGCTGCCGTCTTCGCCGTGGGGAGCACTGCCGCGCACTCCCTGCAACGGCTGGATGCCGCATTCCAGCGGCTGCGCCACCCCGCCCATGGCGGCGCCACACGCTTCCGACGAGGACTGACCTCGGCCTTGGGAAGGACGTGACGCGAGCGCACGCAGCCGCGGAACGTCACGGCTTCCGGCCCATCTCACGCGCAATCGGAAAGCGGCCACGGCGTAGGCCGTAACCGCTTGATGATCCGGTGGGTTATGGCGCGCCCGGAAGGATTCGAACCTCCGACCACCTGGTTCGTAGCCAGGTACTCTATCCAGCTGAGCTACGGGCGCGGCGGGATAGGGAATTATGCCGAGCACCATGCAAATGTCAAACGGCCCGCAGGTCGCCCGGCCGGTCCACGTCACGCAGCACGCCTGGCACATGGATCGGGATGCGAACCATCTCGCCGGCATGACGCCGCAGAATGGCACGACCGCCCGTCTCGCCGTCGAGCGAGACGAGTTCCGCGCCGCAGCGGGCCGAGAACCCCACCGGGTGGCCACGAACCCCTTTGTGGAATGGAGCCGCCACGGGGGCACCGGCGCGCAACGCGGCCACGATCCGGCTGGTCACCACCGCCGGGACCCACGGCATGTCCGCCGGCAAGATACACCAGCCCGCCGCCCCCCGGCTGGCGCGCACCGCGGCGGCGATGGATGCGCCCATCCCCCGTGAATCGCAAGCCACCACCTGCGCACCGAGCGCGCGCAACACCCTGGCCAACGCCGCGTCGTTCGGGCGCACCACCGCGAGCACCCGATCACACGGCTCCAGGGCCGCCATACTCCATGCCACCAGCGGCCGGCCCCGGTAGCACACGCGCAGCTTCGGCCCACCGAAGCGCCGCGCCCGACCCGCAGCGGGCAGCACCCCGCAAATCTCACCCACCGGCTGTCCCGGATGCCGCGCCACCGGCGTACCCGGCATTGCGCGCCCGCACCAGTCCGGCGGCAATGGCCAAGGCGATCTCGGCCACCCCCCGGGCACCCAGATCGAGCCCGGCCGGCCCGTCCAGGCGGTCGAGCACCGCGGGCGACACGCCCAGGTCCGCCAGACGCCGGCGCCGCACCCGTTGGGTGCGGTGCGAACCCAGCGCGCCCACGTAGAAGGCCGGGCTGCCCAGCGCGTCGGCCAGCGGCTGGTCCTCCACGACCGCCGCGTGCAGCAGCCCCACCACGGCGGTGCGGGTATCTGGGGCATAACGCGGGATCACCGTCCCGGGCCGGTCGTGAATGAACTCGAACCCCACCGGCGCCGGGTCCGGCCGGTACTCGGGGCGCGGATCCCAGACGGTCACCCGGAACTCCAGCGGCACGGCCAGGCTCGCCAAGCGCCGGGACAGTTCGCCGGCGCCGAGGATCAGCAAACGCCAGCGTGGGCCAAAGACCTGGAGCATGTTCTCGCCATCGAAGGCGAACCCGGCATCCTCCCGGCAGGCCTTGTGCAGACTCACCTCCCCGGTGGCGAGACACACCCGGCGCACCATCCGCTCGCCGCGCTCCAAGACAGCCAACAGCGCCCGCAGACCTGCTGCACTGTCCAGCCGCTCCACCACCAGGGTGAGCTGCCCCCCGCACGGAAGATCCACCCCACTTGCCACCACGGCCGGCACCCCCACCGTCCAGGTACGCGGCATGCCGGCGTCGAAGTCGCCGCGCAACACGGCCTGCACCAGCTCGTCCTCGACGCAGCCGCCCGAGACCGAACCCGCCATGCGGCCGTCCGGCGCGACGGCCAACAGCGCCCCCGGCGGGCGAGGCGCCGAGCCCCGGGTCGAGGCTACGGTGAACAATACCACCCATCCCGCCTCCTCGATCCAGGCGGCGGCCTGCGCGAGCACGTCCCAGGCGGAGGGCTCCACCGCCGACACCCTTCTCAGCCGGCCACCCGTATCGGTAGGCTGCGCACCGGCCGCCCCGTCAGGGCAAAGACCGCATTGGCCACCGCGGGGGCCACCGGCGGCACGCCCGGTTCACCGACTCCACCCGGCGGATCGGTGCCGGGCACGATGTGCACTTCGATGCGTGGACATTCGTCCAGGCGCAGCAGGGCAAACGTGTCGAAGTTGCGCTGTTCGACCCGCCCGGCACGAACGGTGATAGCGCCCTTGAGCGTGGCGGTGAGCCCGAACACCACCGCGCTCTCCATCTGCTGGCCGATGAGATCCGGATTCACCGCGATTCCACAATCGACTGCGCAGACCACCCGGTGTACCCGCACCCGCCCGGCGTCGATGGAGACCTCCGCCACCTGCGCCACCACGCTGCCGAACGACTCGGCCACCGCCACGCCGTGGGCCCGGCCCTCAGGCAGCGCATCACCCCAGCCCGCACGCCCGGCGGCCAGCTCCAGCACGCGCCGGTGACGTGGACGATCCCGCAGCAGTTCCAGACGCCGCTCCACGGGATCGGCTCCGGCCTCGGCGATGAGCTCGTCGAGGAAGCACTCCGTCACGTAAGCGTTTTGTGACGCCCCCACCGAGCGCCAAAAGCCCACCGGCACCGGCGCTTCGACCAAGGCGTAGGTGACCCGTAGATTGGGGATGGCGTAGGGCAGATTGGCGGCTCCCTCGACGCTGGTCGGATCGCGCCCGCCGCGCACCCGGTCCGGCGCGACCCTCGCGAGGATGGAGGGGCCGGCGATGTTGTGCTCCCAGGACACGATCCGGCCCTTACCGTCCAACACCCCACGCATCCGATTCAGCGTCGCCGGGCGATAGACATCGTGGGTGAGATCGTCTTCCCGGCTCCAAACGACCTGGACCGGACGACCGGCCTTCATGGAACACTGCACCGCCTCGCGCACGAAATCCTGCTCCGAGCGGCGCCCGAAGCCGCCGCCCAGGAAAGTGGTGTGCACCCGCACTCGCTCGCGCGGCAGGCCCGTGAGCCGCATGGCCGTCTCCTGACTTGCGGTCTGTGCCTGCGTGGGCAGATACAGGTCGCAGCCATCGGCGCGCACGTCGGCGGTGGCGTTCATGGGCTCCATGCACGCGTGGGCCTGATAGGGCACGCGATAGAGGGCCTCCACGAACCGACCCTCCCGCACCGTCCGGTCCACGTCGCCCGTTTCGCGTTCCACCACGCCGCCGTGTGCGAGCCCCTCGGCGAAGTTTCGCTCGATGGCCGCCGAGTCGACTCCGGCATGAGGCCCCGGATCCCAGTGCACACGCAGGGCCTCGCGCCCCTGCGCGGCCGCCCAGAAGTGGTCGGCGAGCACCGCGACTCCCGACTCGATGGGAAACACCGCGCGCACGCCGGGGACCGCACGCGCCGCGCGTGCATCGAAGCCGCGCAGCCGACCACCCAGCGTGGGGCTGCGCGCCACCACCGCCGTCCACATACCGGGCAAACGCACGTCCAGGCCGAAGCGGGCGGAACCATCCACCTTCTGCGGCGTGTCCAGGCGCGGCTGGGAACGCCCGATCAGGCGGAACTCCTCCGGCTCCTTGAGGAATACCGCCTCGGGCACCGGCAGGCGCGCGGCCGCGGCGGCCAGGACACCATAGTCCAGCCGGCGACCCGTGGGCTCGTGGATCACCACGCCCCGGCGGGCGAGACACTCCCCGGCGTCCACCCCCCAACGGGCCGCGGCCGCCTCCACCAGCAGCTCCCTCCCCACCGCCCCCGCCTCACGGGCCACGCGCCAGAAGCCGCGGATGGCGGTGCTGCCGCCGGTCTGCTGGCGCCCCATGAGAGGATTGGCGAAGTCGGGGGCGGCTGGGGCCTGTTTGGCCCGGACCCGGCTCCAATCGGCCTCCAGTTCGTCGGCGATGAGCATCGCGATGCCCGTGAGCACTCCCTGGCCCATCTCGGAGCTGGCCACGCGCAGGTCCACGCGCCCGTCGGGATGCACCGTGAGCCAGGCATTGGGCGAAAAAGCCGCCCGCGTTCCGGATTCCCCTATCCCGGGCGCCCACGGGAAGCCGATGAGCAGCCCGCCGCCCGCAGCCACGCCGACCCGCAGGAAGGCCCGCCGCGTGAGTCGCGCCCGGATCATGACGCTGCCTCCCCGGCCATCAGGCCTGCGGCCCGCCGCACGGCCCGCCGGATACGCGGATAAGTGCCACAACGGCACAGCACCGCGGAAAGCGCCGCATCGATCTGGGCATCGGTGGGTCTGGGATGACGCGCCAACAGGGCGACCGCGGTGAGAATCTGTCCCGACTGACAGTAGCCGCATTGGGGCACCTGCTCGGCGATCCAGGCCCGCTGCACCGGATGCGAGCGATCCGGCGACAGACCCTCGATGGTGAGGATCGAGCGGCCCGAGACCGATGCCAGCGGGGTGAGGCAGCTGCGGACAGGCTCGCCGTCGAGTAATACCGTGCAGACCCCGCAAAGACCGATTCCGCAGCCGTACTTGGTGCCCGTGAATCTCAGCCCGTCGCGGAGCGCCCAGAGCAAGGGCGCCTCGCCGGGTAACGAAACCTCCACCCGACGACCGTTGACCTGCAGCTCCACCATGGCCCCTTCCCCATTGCACCGGCTACAGTGATTCCGTATAGCACACCAGTGGCCGGCGGCAAGCCCGGATCAGCGGGTCTCACGCACACCCAACGGGTCGTCCAGCCTCGTGACGGTCGCGGCTCACCCTCCGCCGCAGCCCAGCGCGGCCGCCGAGGCACGGCAGGCGGCCGGAGCCGGCGCCGCCCCGCACAGGACCCGGTGGTATCCGCACAGATCATGGCTCCCTCCGGGGTTCGTCTCCGCGCCGAAAGCGACGCGCAATGCCCTGGGCACATGGACGTACGTGCGCACGACCGGGCGGCCACCGGAGAGATCCACCACCTCCCGGGGCGGCAGATCGGGTACCGGGTCATGGACGTTGACCACCCGCCACGAATCTCCAACCGCTCCCACATACCACGCGGCGAAGACCGGATCCCCCACCCTGGGGGCGCCGAAGTTGACCATCCGCACCGACAGTCCGGTCCGCTGTGCCAGATCCGCCGCGGCGAGCACGGCCAAGGCGCCGCCAAGGCTGTGTCCGGTGACGGCGATACGCCCATAGACACCGGACGCCAGCAGCCGGTCCACCGCGGCCAGCAGGGGCCCGCGCAGCGCCCCGTAGACCCGCAGAAAACCCTCGTAAGCTCGGCCGGAGACGGGCAACCAGCGCACCGGGGCCTGGGGAAAGTCCAGGTTGGCCAGCCAGTCCTCAACGGTGGATGTGCCGCGCAACGCCACGTGGATCACGTCCTCGCGCACGGCCACGAAACCCATGGGTACCCGTTCATGCCCCCCGTACAGTTCCCCGGTCACCGCCAACGGGGCGAACAGGGTCTCTCGCAGGGCATATTCCGCCGGCGGCGTGAAGGTCCGACCGGCGAGAAAATCGTCCAACTGACGGTAAGCGGCCAGGGCCAGCCGTGCCTCGGCGGCGGCCGCCGCCGGCTCCAACGGCGGCCCCTCCCCGGGGCCAGGTCCGGTCTGCCCGTCGGAACCACCGCAACCGACCAGCACCATGAGCCACACCACGGACAGGAAAAACCCGGCGCCTCGCGGCCGAGGCGGGAAACGAGCGCACATGAAGGAAGCGCCTCCGAGGGGAATCGAGACACCATTTTACCTTCCCGCCGCCGGGAATACCCCGGCGCCCCCTGCGCCGCGCCGAGCTCATACCGGGTGAGAGGTGGAGGGCGCCCGCCTCATCCCCCGGCGGCCGGTTGGGGGTCACCCATGGCTCGTGCCACGCTGGGGTAGACTGCCCACCATGACCGAACCCATCGTCCGCGCCCACGCACTCGCCAAGCATTATGGCGCCCTGGCCGCCGTGGCCGGCATCGACTTCGAGATCGAGCCGGGAATCTGCTTCGGTTTCCTCGGTCCCAACGGCGCAGGCAAGACCACCACCCTGCGCATGTGCATGGGTTTGAGCCCACCCGACGGCGGGCGGCTGGAAATCTTCGGCCTGTCCCTGCCCCGGCACGGAAGACGGGTGCGCGCACGGATGGGCGTGGTGCCGCAGGCCGACAACCTGGATCCGGATTTCACCGTGGAGGAAAACCTGCGGATCTACGGCCGCTATTTCGGCCTGCGCCGCCGCATACTCGACACACGCATCCCTGCCTTGCTCGAATTCGCCGCGCTCGCCGAACGCGCGCACGCCCGCACCGAGGCGCTGTCAGGAGGGATGAAACGCCGACTCACCTTGGCCCGCGCGCTGATCAACGACCCGCAACTCGTGGTCCTGGACGAACCCACCACGGGACTCGACCCACAGGCCCGCCATCTGGTCTGGGCCCGGCTCGAACAACTGCGTGCCCGCGGCACCACCCTGCTGCTCACCACCCACTACATGGAAGAGGCCGAGCGTCTCTGCGACCGCCTGGTCGTGATGGATCATGGTTCCATCCTGGATACCGGTACGCCCCGCGAGCTCGTGAATCGCCACGTGGAACCCGAAGTGGTGGAGATCCGCAACGCACCGGCGCACCTGGAAGGGCACCTCCTGGACGGGGGCTGCCGGATCGAGCGCGTGGGCTCCAGCCTGTACTGCTACACCCGCCGGGCGACCGCGCTGATCGAGCACCTCCGGGATCAACCGGGACTGGTCTTCCTCCACCGGCCCGCAGGCCTCGAAGACGTGTTCCTGCGGCTCACCGGCCGAGAGCTGCGCGACACGTGAACGCCCTGCGTCCACCCCACCCCCGCGCCGCCACCCTGGCCGTGTGGTGGCGCAACCTCAAGGTGTGGCGTCGGCTGCTGGGCCCCGCGTTGGCCATGAACTTCGGCGAACCGGTGCTCTATCTGCTCGGCTTGGGCTATGGGCTGGGCGTCTTCATCCAAGGCATGGGTGGCATGCCCTATCTGACCTTTCTCGCCTCCGGAATCGTGGCCTCATCGGCCATGACCACCGCGAGCTTCGAAGGCATGTACTCGGTGTTCACGCGGATGGTGCCCCAGCGCACCTACGAGGCCATCCTGGCCACACCCGCCGAGGTGGACGACATCGTGGCCGGGGAGATCCTGTGGTGTGCCACCAAGAGCCTCGTCAGCGCCGCCGCCGTGCTCCTGGTGGCCGTCGCCCTGGGGGCGCTGGAACCCCGTCCGGGTCTGCTGGCCGTGCCGGCGGTGGTGCTGTTGACCGGGCTCGCCTTCGCAGGCCCGGCCCTGGTGATCAGCGCGCTGGCCCCCAACTACGACTTCTTCAACTACTACATGGTGCTGGTCCTCACGCCCCTGATGATCCTGAGCGGCGTGTTCTATCCCGTCGAGACCCTGCCGGCGGCCGTGCGCGCCCTCGTGGACTTCCTCCCTCTGGTCCACGCCGTGGACCTCGCCCGCGGGCTGGCCACCGACCAGCCGCTGGACGCCCCCTTGCGTCATGTCACGGTGCTGGGCACCTACGCGCTGGTCGGCGCCTATCTCGCCACCGTGCTGTTCCGCAGACGGCTGATACGGTGAGATCCGGGGCCCGGGATCCCCCCCTCGGGAGTCCTCCTTTTCCATCCGGAGGGCGACCGAAATGGCACGCGGCGGGTATCGCCGGGCGCTGCCCGGCCCGCCAAGACCCCGGCGCTGCCGGGCTAGGCCGTTTCGGGCTCCTCCACGCGCAGGGCCAGAGCCCCGTCCTCGACCGTGACGTGCACCTCGCCACCCTTGGCCAGGCGCCCGAACAGGATGTCCTCGGCCAGGGGCTTTTTGATGTGCTCCTGGATGACGCGGGCCATGGGCCGGGCGCCCATCTTGGGGTCGTAGCCCTCGTCGGCCAGCCAATCGCGCGCCGCTTCGTCCACCCAAAGGTGCACGCCCTTCTCCTCGAGCTGGGCGTTCAACTGGCTGATGAACTTGTCCACCACCTGACCGATGTGCTCACGGTCCAGCGCCCGGAACTGGACGATGGCGTCGAGCCGGTTGCGAAATTCGGGGGTGAAGCTGCGTCGGATCACCTCCATGGCGTCCGAACTGTGGTCCTGCTGAGTGAAGCCCATGCTGCGCCGACTCTGCTCCTCCGCCCCGGCGTTGGTGGTCATCACCAGGATCACGTTGCGGAAGTCCACCTTGCGCCCGTTGGTGTCGGTGAGGGTGCCGTGGTCCATGACCTGCAGGAGCAGGTTGAAGACATCGGGATGGGCCTTTTCGATCTCGTCGAGAAGCAGCACCGCATGCGGGGCCTTGAGCACCGCATCGGTGAGCAACCCGCCCTGGTCGTAGCCCACGTAGCCGGGCGGCGCGCCGATCAGCCGCGAGACCGTGTGCCGCTCCATGTACTCGGACATGTCGAAACGGATGAGCTCGATCCCCATCAACCGGGCGAGCTGACGGGTGACCTCGGTCTTGCCGACACCGGTGGGTCCGGCGAACAGGAAGCTGCCGATGGGTTTCTGCACCTCGCCCAGCCCCGAGCGCGAGAGCTTGATGGCCGTGGTGAGGGTGTCGATGGCCTCGTCCTGGCCGAACACCACCATCTTGAGGTCCCGGTTCAGGGTGCGCAGCATCTCCATGTCCGACTTGGAGACGTTCTTGGGCGGAATGCGGGCCATCTTGGCCACGATGGCCTCCACGTCGCGCACGGTGACCGTCTTCTTGCGCGTGGCGGCCGGTTGCAGGCGGATGCGCGCGCCCGCCTCGTCGATCACGTCGATGGCCTTGTCCGGCAGGTGCCGGTCGTGAAGGAAGCGGTCGGACAGCTCGGCGGCGGCGCGTAGGGCCGGGTTGGTATAGCGCACGCCGTGGTGGGCCTGGAACCGGTCCTTGAGCCCGAGCAGGATCTTGTAGGTCTCCTCGACCGTGGGCTCGGGCACGTCGATCTTTTGGAAGCGCCGGGCCAGGGCCCGGTCCTTCTCGAAGATGCCCCGGTATTCTTGATACGTGGTCGAGCCGATGCAGCGCAGCTCTCCGCTGGCCAGCATGGGTTTGATGAGGTTGGAGGCGTCCATCACGCCCCCCGAGGCCGAGCCCGCGCCGATGATGGTGTGGATCTCGTCGATGAACAGGATGGCGTTGGGGTTCTTCTTGAGTTGGGCGAGCACCCCCTTCAGGCGCTTCTCGAAATCGCCGCGATACTTGGTCCCGGCCACCAGCGCTCCCAGATCCAGCGACCAGATGACGGCATCGGCCAGGATCTCGGGCACCTCTCCGTCGACGATCTTCTTGGCCAGGCCCTCGGCGATGGCGGTCTTGCCCACGCCCGCCTCGCCCACGAACAGGGGGTTGTTCTTGCGCCGCCGGCACAGGATCTGAATGGTGCGCTCGATCTCCAGATCGCGCCCGATCAGGGGGTCGATCTTGCCCTGCCGGGCCAGCTCGTTGAGATTGGTGGCAAAGCTCTCCAGCGGTTTCTTCTGCGGTTCCTTGCCCTCCTGGTTGCCGCTCTCCGAGGAGGAGGGCGCATCCTCGCGTTCGTCGGACACCTTCGAAATCCCGTGGGAGATGTAGTTGACCACGTCCAGGCGCGCCACGTCGTGCTGGCTGAGCAGGTAGACGGCCTGGGAGTCTTGTTCGCCGAAGATGGCCACCAGCACGTTGGCGCCGGTGACCTCTTTCTTGCCCGAAGACTGGACGTGGAACACGGCCCGCTGCAGTACGCGCTGGAAACCCAGGGTGGGCTGGGTGTCGCGCGTGTCCCCCTCGGGCAGGATGGGGGTGTTGGCCTCGATGAACTCCTCGAGCTGGCGGGCCAGCAGGGGGACGTCG
Source organism: Gammaproteobacteria bacterium (assembly GCA_026984215.1). Lineage (GTDB taxonomy): Bacteria > Pseudomonadota > Gammaproteobacteria > JAJDOJ01 > JAJDOJ01 > JALVEU01. The sequence continues at coordinate 15,861 of JALSSO010000094.1, forward strand.
GCGCCGCAGGCGCGCAGCACCTCGGCGGCGGTCTCGTTGCGGGTCAAGGCCAGGAGCAGGTGCTCCACGGTCATGAACTCGTGACGCTTCTCGCGGGCCTCGCGGAATGCCTTGTTGAGCGTGAGTTCGAGCTCCTTGTCTAGCATGACGTACCTTCGTTACTGCCGGCTCGGGCCGGGTGTTCCGAAGGGCGTGGCGCGGGCGTCCCCCTCACGCACCCCCCAGCCCTTCAGGCCTCCTCCATCACGCACAGCAGCGGATGGTCGTTGGCACGGGAATACTCGTTGACCTGCGCGACCTTGGTCTCGGCGATGTCCCGGGTATAGATCCCGCAGATCCCCTTCCCCCGAGTGTGCACGTGCAACATGATGCGGGTGGCCTTCTCGCGGCTCATCTGAAAGAACGCCTCCAGCACGTGCACCACGAATTCCATGGGTGTGTAGTCGTCGTTGATGAGCACCACCTTGTACATGGGCGGCGGCTTGAGCTTGGGTTTGGCCTCCTGAACCTGGACGGCATCGTCCATCCCCGGATTCGCAGTCCGTTCGCTCATCGCTCCCCGTATATTCGTCGGTGTTCACGTGACTTCTTCCCCGTTACGGTAAGTTATACCGCACAGGGCAAATGGTGGAAAGAAACCCGGAGCTTGCGCCGGACGACCGGGCGGGTGCGCCCGGACGAAGGCCGGCCCGCAGCCGCGCTCCTTCTCTTTGACCCGCGCAGGACGAAAAGTTTTGAGCCCCGAACACCCCCTCATCCACGTCACGGTGGCCGCCGTCGTCCAAGACGCGGTGAACCGTTTCCTGATGGTGGAGGAACGCATCGATGGACGGCTGGTGCTCAACCAGCCGGCCGGACACCTGGAGGCGGACGAGTCCCTGACGGCGGCCGTGGTGCGCGAGACCCTGGAGGAGACCGGCTGGGAGTTCATCCCCCAGGGGCTGGTCGGGGTCTACCGCTGGGTGAGTCCGGCCGGGGACGTGTATCTGCGGACCGCGTTTTTCGGATCGCCCGGACGACGCGTGCGCGACACCCTCGAGGAAGGGATCGTCGCCGTGCGCTGGATCGGCACCCCCGCCCTGCGCGCCGCCGCGGACCGCCACCGCAGCCCCTTGGTCTGGCGCTGCGTGGCGGACTTCCTGGAAGGCCGGCGCTATCCCTTGGCGCTGCTGACCGACCTGACCAGCGACTGATCCATGCGCGTGGTCGTCGGACTTTCCGGAGGCGTGGATTCGGCCGTGGCCGCCTGGCTCCTGCAACGTCAGGGCCATACCGTGCGCGCGGTGTACATGAAGAACTGGGAGGAGGACGACACCCAAGGACGGTGCAGCGCCGCCGAGGACCTGGAATACGCCGAAGCCGTCTGCGCCCGCCTGGGGGTCGGGTTGGAGCGGGTCAACTTCTCCGACCGCTATTGGGAACGGGTCTTCGAACGATTCCTGGCCGAATACGCCGCCGGCCGCACGCCCAACCCCGATGTCCTGTGCAACAGCGAGATCAAGTTCCGCGCCTTCCTGGAATACGCCCTGGGCCGGGGCGCGGAGGCCGTGGCCACGGGTCACTACGCCCGACGGGAACACACCGCCCGGGGCTGGCGGCTGTACCGGGCGACCGACCCGGACAAGGATCAGACCTATTTTCTGCACCGGCTCGATCAGGCGCAGCTCGCCCGCGCGGTTTTCCCCCTGGCGTCCGTGACCAAGGCACAGGTGCGTGCCATCGCCCGCCGGCTCGGCCTGCCCAACGCCGGCCGCCCCGACTCCACCGGAATCTGTTTCATCGGCGAACGTCGTTTCGACGCCTTCCTGGAGCGCTTCCTGCCGGCCCGGCCGGGCGAGATCGTGGACCTGGACGGCACGGTGCTCGGCCGCCACCGGGGACTCCTGTTCTACACCATCGGGCAACGCAAGGGCCTGGGGCTCGGCGGGCGGCCCGACCGTGGACAAGCACCCTGGTACGTGGCCTACAAGGACATCGCCGGCAACCGGCTGGTGGTGGTGCAGGGCCACGATCACCCCGCCCTGTTCCGGGACCGCCTGGTGGGCGCCGATTTCCATTGGATCGCCGGCGGCCCGCCAGCCCGCCGCTTCACGGCCCAGGCCCGCATCCGCCACCGCCAGCCCCTGCAGCCCTGCCGCGTGGAGGTGGCCGGCGCGGGACGGGTCCGGGTGTGTTTCCAATCACCCCAGCGCGCCGTGGCGGCAGGCCAATACGTGGTGCTCTACAATGGCAGGGAATGCCTCGGCGGGGGGGTCATCGAAACCGACGTGGAACCATCGGGCACCGGATGGAGCATAGCCTCGAAAACCGCGTGATCGGCCTGGCCGGTGCCTATCAGGCCGCCTCGCTGGTCCAGCGAATCGCCTGGGAGGGGCGTTACGCGCCCGGGCCTTTTGCCGCCTCGCTGGGCAGCCTGTTCCAGCTCACCTCCCCTACACCCGAAGCGGTCTACGGGGGACTGGCCGGACTGCGCCTCGGGCTGGAGACGCTCACGGAGGCCTTCACCCGCCCGGCCGAGGATCGCGTGCGCGAGGGCACCCGCTACGTCATCGCGCTGATCCACCTGGAGCGCAGGCTCGAACACGCGCCCCAGAATCAGGCCGCCATCCGCTCCGGCATCGAGCAGACCCAGCCCCTGCTCGCCCACTACGACGTCACCCACGTCAATATCGTGCACCGCCTGGCCGAAATCTATCGCACCGCCGTGAGCAGCCTGGGGCCTCGCATCCTGGTCCGGGGCGAGCCCTCGATCCTTCAGGACGCCGACCAGGCCGCCCGGATCCGGGCCCTGCTGCTCGCGGGGCTGCGGGCGGTGATCCTCTGGCGGCAGGCCAAGGGGCGGCGTTGGCGGTTGATCCTCGAGCGCCGACAAGCCCTGCAGGTCGCCCGCGGCCTGCTCGAGCGCGCCCGCCCCGCGCCCTGAACCTCGTCAACCCGGCCATTGCCGGAGGTATCGGCAGGCCGCCGCGTTTCGTAGAATCCGGGGGACGTCCCAGACACCGCGCAACCCGCGAGGAGGAGTCCCACATGCACAAAACCATGGTATTCGTCATGGGCCTGGCTTCCACCCTGGCCCTGGCCGCCGACGTAGACCCCGTCCGGCTCGCCGCCGAGGCCCGCAGCCAGGTCAAACCATTCATGATGGCATTGAAGGGCGAGCTCCAAAAGGCCATGAAGGCGGGAGGTCCCGTCAACGCCATCTCGGTCTGCAACGAAAAGGCACCGCAGATCGCGGCGCGTCTTTCCCAACGATCCGGTTGGGAGCTGGCGCGCACCTCGCTCAAGGTGCGCAATCCGGACAACGCCCCCGACGCCTGGGAGCGCAAGGTCCTGGAGCGGTTCGAGCAGGAGAAGGCCGCCGGCGCAGACGTGAAGAAACTGGAGTATTACGAGCTCGTCGATCAGGACGGCAAGAAAGTCTTCCGTTACATGAAGGCCATCCCCACCGGCGGCATCTGTCTCGAATGCCACGGCCCACAGCTCAAGCCCGAGGTGGCCGCCCGACTCGACCAACTCTATCCGCACGACCAGGCCCGCGGTTTCGAACCGGGCGACATCCGTGGCGCCTTCACCTTTCTCAAGGTGCTCGACTGAACTTCCCTCGCCTCCGGGCCGGCATCCCGCCGGCCCGAGCCGGTGATGCGCCAAGCGCCGGGACCACCTGCGCCGCCCGGCGTGAAACCGCAGAGTCGGGTGGGGTCAGTCACCCACGTTGGAGCTTCGTGTTCGGGTCTTCCCGGATGGGCGTTCTGCCGGTGACTGTCTGACGTCTGCTCGGGTCCTGGGGCAGGCCGAAGCCGGTGTCCGTCCTATCGCGTGCCCCGGCGGCACCCGCCGGGGCCGGGGTGGGTTCTCGGGTGAACGATCCGGACGCTCAGTGCTTGCCCGGTTCCAGTTTCACCCCTCTGCGCTCCCAATGGATGTAGGCCTGCAGGGCGGTCATGCGCGCATCGTCGGCCGCCAGTGGCTCGCTCTGCAACGGATTCTGGATGCACCAGTTGATCATCCGCCACAGGGGCACCACCTCACCGAGTTGCTTCTGGAACTTGGGGTAGGTCTCGGGGTGCGTGTTGCTGGCGTTCGGGTGGCACTGATCACAGGAAACCGTGTTCTTGGACGGGAAACCACCATGGAAGAGGCGGTCTCCCTCCCGGACCACTTCCATGAACTCCTGGTTCCAGCGCTCCAGATCTTGCTGGGTGAACTCGTCGGCCTGGACCGGGCCGAGCGCCAGCGCCGCCACGCAACCCGCCCGCCACCGATTGGACTTCGAACGTTTCATGAGATGCCTCCCTCGCTCAATAGTGGTTCTGTGGGGGGATCCGCGCGGCCAGCTCCTGATAGCGCGTGTCCACCGGGTGCCCGCGCCTTTCATCGAACACCACCGAGCGGTTGCTGTTGCTCGGCAGGAAGTAATGCACGTCCGCCCGCCCGGTGTGTACGTCGATGAACTGCCAGCCCGTGGCGTCGCGCTCGAAGAACGGGTCGGCGCGGTTCATGGGCACCGTGAGCTTGGGCAGCCGGCTGTCGGCCTGCGCGTAGGAGTTGGGATACGGCCACGGCCAGGCGGTGGCCATGACGGCATAGAAGCTGATGTTGCCGAGCTGGTTGTACTGGATCTGATGCACGTGTCCGTAGATCACGGTGACCTTCTCGAACGGCGCCAGCAGCTTGTGGATCTGTTCGGCGTCTTCGGTCCAGAAGTTCCAACCCTTGTAGATCTTCTGCAGCGGCGAATGGGAGCAGACCACGATGGGTGTGTCGTGGCTCACCTTGGCCAGGTCCCGAGCCAGCCACTTGCGTTGTTCCTCACCCACCATGAACGGTGAGCCGTTGGGGTTGTCCAGCCGCGCCATCTCCTTCATGCGCGCCATCCCGCTGTCCCACTTGCGGTGCATCCATTCCGGGTAGGTGAGAATGCTGTTGAGCACGATGAAGTGCACGCCCTTGTGGTCGAAGGAATACCAGTCGGGGCCGAGCCGCTTGCGCCAGTACTCGCCCAGGTCCACGTAGTAGTCGTGCTCGCCCATGACGTAATGGACCTTGTCGCGCAACCCGCTCATGATCTCCAGCCCATGGTCGATCTCCTCGGGCTTGCCCAGCTGGGCGATGTCTCCACCGTAAATGACGAAATCGGGTCTCGGATCGAGGAGGTTGCACTCGGCCACCGCCCGAATCAGCCCGCGATCCCAGTTGCGAACGAACCGATTGCCCTTGATCTGGGTGATGTGTGAGTCGGAGATGTAGGCGAAGGTGAAGCGCTCCGAATCCTTCGCCCCCCAGGCGAGCTCCACCAGGCTCATGGGCAGCGCGCCGGCCACCGCCGCGCCCAACCCGGTCTTCAGGAAGTTCCTGCGATTCATGACATCCTCCCGCGCATGCTCATCGGTTTTCGGCGATCCGGTCGTATTCCGGGCTGGTGAGTGCCTCGAGAAAGGCCACCAGATCCTTTTTCTCCTGGTCGGAGAGATCCAGGGGCCGGATGCCACCACTCAGGAAGGGTGAGACGGGGTCGTCCTCCCGCAGGCGACCGCCGTTGTTGTAGAAATCCACGACGTCTTCGAGGCTCTCCAGGCTGCCGTCGTGCATATAGGGAAAGGTGACCGCCACGTTGCGCAGCGTGGGGGTCTTGAACGCACCGACCTGCGTGATGTCTTCGGTGACCGCGAATCGACCGAGCTCGGAGGCCTCCGGCTTGGTGAGCACCGTCTTGTCCACGTCGGCCCCCCGCCGCTTGGCGCGGATGAACTCACGGGCCACCTCGAACTCCCTGCCCCGGATCTTCTTGAATCCGACACCGATGTTGTGGAATTTGTTGTCGGTGAACAGGGCCTGGGTCTGTTCGATGACGTGACAGGACACACAGCGCCCCTTGCCCACGAAGACCTCGAAGCCGCGCTTCTGGGCCTCGGTGAGGGCCTCCTCCTCGCCGCCGTAGCGCCAGCGATCGAACGGCGAGTTCCCCGAAAGGATCGTGCGCTCGAAGGCCGCGATGGCCTTGACCACGTGGTCGATGGTGATCTCGCCCGGCTCGACTCCGAACACCGCTTTGAATGCCTTGACGTAATCAGGATCCTTACGGATCACATCGAGCATGGGCTCATGATCGGGCAGTCCACCCTCCACGGGATTGATGAAGGGCTGCCTGGCCTGGCCCTCCAGGTCCGGCTCGCGTCCATCCCAGAACAGGGTCTTCATATAGGCGGCGTTGACCACCGTGGGCGCGTTGCGCGTGCCACGCAGGTTACGGAACCCCTGGGAGACGGGCTTGTGATCCGTAAACGCCTTTTCTCGATCATGGCAGGTGGAACAGGCCACCTTGCCGTCGGCGCTGAAACGTTTGTCGTGAAAGAGTCGATCCCCGAGAGCCACCTTGGCCTCGGTCTGCGGGTTGTCCGCAGGGATGGGTACCGGCGGCAACCCCAGCGGAGGTTCGGCCGCGGTCGGTACAGCCGTCGCCAAGGCCACCACCACCGCCAGCGTTCGCATCGTGCTCATCGTCTCAGCCTCCCGTCCGGATATGGACCTGGTCCAGATTTTTTTCTAAGCAGTTATGACAACGGTCGTTTCTTAGATACACCCAGGTCGCCTCAGGGACCAATTGTTTCTATGCAACGCCGTCATAGCCGCTCGCTATCGGCCCCCTCGGCCCCGCGAAACGGGGGCCGGACTTGCCGTCCGGCCCCCGGTGCACTTCCTGTGCATCTCGAGGTCCCATCCCTTAGCAGGGTGTTGAAAAACGTCGCGAGAAGCCCACCTGCAAGGCGCACGCAGCGCAGCGACCGAGACATATCAAGGCGATAGGCGAGGGAGCGAGCAGCGCGCAACGCCGCAGGCGGGTTTCGCAGCAGTTTTTCAACGGCCTGTTAGTTAGTCCTGGGGATCCAGGAACAGGCTGTAATCGTCCTTGCGCGGCTCCATGGACGCGAACTCGGCCTGCACGTCCTGTGAGGCGGACACGGTTTCGTCCGTGTAGTCCACCGGCCCCTGCCGGATTTCCCAGGGCATGGATTCCCAGCTCGGGCGCTCGATGTGAGCACGGATCTTGTGCACGTCGGCCGCGGTCGCTGTCGCGGCGATGCTCATCCCGATGACGATGCTTGCCATGGATTTCATGATTGACCTCCTCAGAGTGTAGACTTAGTCTCAACTGTTCTGTAACACATTGTGGTTACGCTTATAATTATGGGGTGACAAACCCATGCAGACCAATCGTTTCTGGCAACGGCCGTCATTGATGCGGACTATCGGGGTACCGTCATGAACCTCAACGACTTGCGCTACGTCGTGGCGCTGACCCGCGAGCGGCACTTCGGGCGCGCAGCCGCCGCCTGCCACGTGAGTCAACCCACGCTGAGTGTGGCCATCAAGAAGCTGGAGGATCGGCTCGGGGTGCTTCTATTCGAACGCACCCCGCATGAGGTGCGACTCACCCCCGTGGGGGAGCGCGTGGCACAGGCGGCCCAGCGGGCCATCGAAGCGGCCGATTCCATCCGACATATCGCACAACAAGCCCAGGATCAGCTCGCCGTCCCATTGCGCATCGGCGCCATCTATACGGTAGGGCCCTACCTCTTCCCCGACCTCATCACCAACCTGCGCGAGCTGGCGCCCCGGATGCCCCTGCACGTGGAGGAGAACTTCACCGCCGCACTGGGTGAGAAGCTGCGCAAGGGTGAGCTGGACGTGATCCTGGTGGCGCTGCCTTTCGACGAGCCGGGAATCCTCACACTGCCCCTCTACGAGGAACCGTTCATCGTGCTGCTGCCGAGCGGCCATCCGCTCACCAATCAGGAATTCGTCGGCAACCGAGACCTGCGCGAGGAGACCATTCTGCTGCTCGGTAAGGGGCACTGCCTGCGTGATCAGGTGGTCGCGGCCTGCCCCGAGTGCCGTCCGAGCCCGGACTCCGGGCGCGTGCACGAGATCGAGGGCAGCTCCCTGGAGACCATCCGGCACATGGTGGCCTCGGGAATGGGGCTGTCCGTCTTCCCGTGCACGGCCGCCTGCGTGGATCGCTATTCCCAGCGCCTGTTGGCGATCCGTCGTTTCCGCCCCCCCGCGCCCTCCCGGCGAGTGGCGCTCGCTTGGCGGGCCACATTCCCCCGCCCGAAGGTCATCGACGTACTGCGCGAGGCCATCGCCCGCGCGCCCGCGAGCTGTGTGCGGCCCCTGGTGGGCGCCGGGCCGGCAACCGCAGCTTGACCCTGTCGCCCCTGCTGAGCGTAGTTTGTCGTTTCGGCGGCCGTCTTGGTGCAATATGCGCCGCGGATTCCCCTTTCGTCTGAGCCCCAGGCCCCATGGACCCGGATCGTCCGAATCGCAATGTCGCCGTCCCGCGCCTCGCACGAGTCCGTCTGCTCGCCGCGGCCGCGGCCCTCGGGATCGCCGCGCAAGCGGCTGCCGACACGGAGCCGGTGTTGCGCGTGGCCACCCGCCTGAGTCCGGTGGCGCATCTGCCTTATCCGGACTTCCCGCTCACCCTGGAAGACGCCCTGGTCCGGCGGTTCGCCCGCAGCCTTGGGATGCGCGTCCGCTTCCTCGTGGCCGCCGACGTGGGCGGAGCCCTCGCCATGCTGGGGGAACGGGCGGACATGGCCGTGCCTGGGACGGTCCCTTCGAAGGACCTGCGCGCCACCGCCCTGCCCGGGCCGGCCCATCTCGAAATCCATCCGCGAGCGGTCTATTGCGCGGGACGCAAGCGCCCGACCACCCTTCGGGGGTTGAACCCCGGCCCCCTGCGCGTCGCCACGGGCACCTGGCACGCGGATCTGGCCCGCGAGGCGGGACTCGAACCCGACCTACCCTCCGAGAGCACCGATGTGCCGGCCCGTCTGCGTGACCTGGCCCGCGCGCGCGACGGTTACGCGCTCGGCGACCAGCTCGAATTGCTCCTGCTGCAACGCGTGTTGCCCTGCCTGCGACCGGTGCTCGGCTTCGAGGAAAACGGGGCGCTGCGTTGGTGGTTTCCGGACACGGCCGCCGGACGGACGCTGTCCGACAAGGCCCGACGGTTCTTCGCGGATCTGCGCCTCACCGGGGAACTCGACCAGATCCTCGCCGAGCACCTGGACCATGTCCACGAGTTCGGCCCCGGCGCCGCCACCTTCATGCAACGGGTGCGAGAGCGCCTGGCCCGCTATCTGCCGCTGTTCCGAGAGGGTGCCCGGCGCTTCCGGCTGGACTGGCATTTGCTCGCTGCGGTGGCTTACCAGGAGTCGCACTGGGATCCGGCCGCCGTCTCGCCCACCGGCGTGCGCGGACTCATGATGCTCACCCAGGACACCGCCCAGCAGATGGACCTGGACGACCGAGCGCATCCGGGCAAGAGCCTCAATGCCGGGGCCGCGTATCTCCTCCGGGTCAAGGGCAAGATACCGCGCCGGATTCGGGAACCCGATCGCACCTGGATGGCGCTGGCGGCCTACAACGTGGGTTTCGGCCACCTGGAGGACGCCCGCATCCTGGCCCAGGACGCCGGGCGTTCCCCCGACCGCTGGCTGGACGTGCGGCCCTTTCTCTTCCGCCTGGACGATCCCGGATGCGAGCGTCTCAAACGCGGCTGTTACAAAGGCGGGGAAGGCGCGATCTACGTGCGGCGCATACGCAATTACCTGGAGGCGCTGGTCTGGCTCGACGCCTCGGGATGGCTGTGGGAGATCCCCTCATTGGCGAAGCTGCGCCCGGCCGGCGAAGCCGGGCCGCGGGGTTGACCCGGCCGGATCAGCGCCGCCGCCGGAAAAAGGCCCGCAGCAGTTCGCCGGCCTCCTCCGCCAGCACCCCACCGCGGACCTCGACTCGGTGATTGAGACTGGGGTGCGCGGCCAGATCCAGCACGCTGCCCGCCGCCCCGCTGCGCGGATCCGGGGCGGCATAGACGAGCCGGCGCACCCGCGCATGGACCAACGCCCCCATGCACATCGGGCAGGGCTCCAGCGTGACGTACAGGGTGGTGTCCGGGAGACGGTAGTTGCCCATGGCAAGGGCGGCCGCGCGCAGAGAGACGATCTCGGCATGGGCCGTGGGATCACACACGCCGATGGGCCGGTTCCAGCCCTCGGCCAACAGCGCGTCGCCGCGTACGAGCACCGCACCTACTGGAACCTCGCCCACGGCCTGCGCGCGCCGGGCCAGCCCCAGCGCCCGACGCATCCAGCGCCGTTCGGCCTCACTCCCACTCGATGGTAGCGGGGGGCTTTCCCGAGATGTCATAGGTGACGCGGGCGATGCCGTCGATCTCGTTGATGATGCGCCGGGAGACGTGGTCCAGGAACTCGTAGGGCAGGCGTGCCCAGCGGGCGGTCATGAAATCCACGGTTTCCACCGCCCGCAGCGCCACCACGTAGTCGTAGCGCCGCCCGTCCCCCATCACCCCCACGGAGCGCACGGGCAGGAACACGGCAAAGGCCTGGGAGACCCGGTCGTACAGGTCGTGACGGCGCAGCTCCTCGATGAAGATGTCGTCGGCTCGGCGCAGGAGATCCGCGTACGCCTTCTTCACCTCGCCGAGGATGCGCACACCCAGCCCCGGCCCCGGGAAGGGATGACGGTACACCATCTCCGAGGGAAGGCCCAGCTCCACACCGATGCGCCGCACCTCGTCCTTGAACAGTTCACGCAGGGGCTCGACCAGTTTGAGGCGCATGCGTTCGGGCAACCCGCCCACGTTGTGGTGGGACTTGATGACTTTGGCCTTGCCCGTCTTGGCGCCCGCCGATTCGATCACGTCGGGGTAGATGGTCCCCTGGGCGAGCCAAGGGGCCCGCACCCGGCGGGCCTGCTCCTCGAACACCTCGATGAAGGTGCGCCCGATGATCTTGCGCTTGTCCTCCGGGTCGGTGACCCCGCGCAGCGCCTCCAGGAATCGCGCCTCCGCATCCACGCGCAGCACGCGCACGCCCATGTGGCGGGCGAACGTGGCCATCACCTGATCGCCCTCGTGCAGGCGCAGCAGGCCGTTGTCCACGAACACGCAGGTGAGCCGATCGCCGATGGCCCGGTGCAGGAGGGCGGCCACCACCGACGAGTCCACCCCGCCCGACAGACCCAGCAGCACCTCGTCCGGGCCCACCTGGGCCCGCACACGGGCGATCATGTCCTCGATAATGTTGCCCGGCGTCCACAAGGCCCCGCAGCCGCAGATCTCGTGGACGAACCGCTCGATGATGCGCTGGCCCTGACGGGTGTGGGTCACCTCGGGATGGAACTGCAACCCATACAGGGCACGCGCCTCGTCGGCCATGCCGGCGATGGGCGAGTTGTCCGTGCGGGCGATGACGATGAACCCGGGCGGCGTCTCCGTGACCCGGTCTCCGTGGGACATCCACACGTCCAGCAGCGCCGTGCCGTCGTCCCGGGCGTGATCCTCGATGTCGCGCAGCAGCCGGCTGTGACCATGGACCTCCACCTGGGCATAGCCGTACTCGCGGTGGCTGGCCGGCTCCACCGCGCCGCCGAGCTGGGCGGCCATGGTCTGCATGCCGTAACAGATGCCCAGCACGGGCACTCCCAGCTCGAACACCGCGCGCGGCGCCCTCGGGGCATCGGCCTCCCCTTCGAGCACCGACTCCGGTCCGCCCGACAGGATGATGCCCTTGGGACCGAAATCGCGCACGGCCTGCTCGGAGAGGTCCCAGGGGTGGATCTCGCAGTACACCTGGGCTTCGCGCACCCGTCGGGCGATGAGCTGCGTGTACTGGGAACCGAAATCCAGGATCAAGATCTTGTCGGCGTGAATGTCTTGGCTCATGAGGCTGGCGAACGCGTTGGATACGGCAGGTGGGTAAGGGCCGAAAGCGCGCGGGCACCCTGCATGCCAGGGGGTCCGGCTCGCGCCGGGCCGTCAGTCCATGCGGTAGTTGGGGGCTTCCTTGACGATGGTGACGTCGTGCACATGGCTCTCGCGCACGCCGGCCGTGGAGATCCGCACGAACGCGGGCCGGGTGCGCATGCACTCGATGTCGCGGCAGCCCACGTAGCCCATGCTGGAACGCAGCCCGCCCAGGAGTTGGTGCAGCACGCCCGAAAGCGGTCCCTTGTACGGCACCCGCCCCTCGATTCCCTCGGGCACCAGCTTCTCCACGTCGCCCTCGGCGTGCTCCTGAAAGTAGCGGTCCGAGGACCCCTGCTGCATGGCACCCAGCGAGCCCATGCCCCGGTAGGACTTGTAGGAACGCCCCTGATAGAGTTCCACCTCCCCGGGCGCCTCGCGGGTGCCGGCGAACAGGCTGCCGATCATCACGGTGTGGGCGCCGGCGGCGATGGCCTTGGCGATGTCGCCGGAGAACCGGATCCCGCCGTCGGCGATCAGCGGCACGTCGGTGCCGGCCAGCGCCTCGGCCACCTGTGCGATGGCGCTGATCTGGGGCACGCCCACGCCGGCCACCACGCGGGTGGTGCAGATGGAGCCCGGCCCGATCCCCACCTTGACCGCGTCGGCCCCGGCCTCGCGCAGCGCGCGGGCGGCATCGGCCGTGGCGATGTTGCCCCCCACCACGTCCACCCCGGGATAGTGCTGCTTGACCCAGGCCACCCGATCCAGCACGCCACGGGAATGGCCGTGGGCCGTGTCCACCACGATCACGTCCACTCCCGCCTCCACGAGGGCGGCCACGCGCTCCTCGGTGCCCACGCCGGTGCCCACCGCGGCCCCTACGCGCAGGCGCCCCAGGGCGTCTTTGCTGGCCAGGGGAAAGTCGCGGGCCTTCTGAATGTCTTTGACCGTGATCATGCCGCGCAGCTCGAAGTCGTCGTTGACCACCAGCACCTTCTCGATCCGATGCTTGTGCAACAGGCGCACCACCTCCTCGCGGTCGGCCCCCTCCTTCACGGTCACCAGCCGCTCCCTGGGCGTCATGACGGCGGAGACCGGCTCGTCCAAACGGGTCTCGAAACGCAGGTCGCGGGCGGTGACGATCCCCACAAGCGCCTTGCCGCGCACCACCGGTACCCCGGAGATATTGTTGGCCCGGGTGATTTCGAGTACCTGCCGGATGCTGGTCTCCGGCGCCACGGTGATGGGTTCGGTGATGACCCCGCTCTCGAACTTCTTGACCCGACGCACCTCGGCGGCCTGCTGCTCGGGGGTGAGGTTCTTGTGGATGATGCCGATCCCGCCCTCCTGGGCGATGGCGATGGCCAGGCGCGCCTCGGTCACGGTGTCCATGGCCGCAGAGACCAGGGGCAGACTCAGACGGATCCGCCGCGTCAGGCGCGTGCCGAGATCCACCTCGCGCGGCAGCACTTCGGAGTAGGCCGGCACCAGCAGCACGTCGTCGAACGTGAGGGCTTCTTCCAGGATGCGCATGGGTTCGTTCACCGGACTCTCGGCAGGGAAGGCCGGACATTATACTCGGGGCTTAGGGCTTGTCCCGGCATGCCACGCGTCCGTGGATCCACGTACCGGGTTTGACCCCATCGGCAAAAAGGGGTATGCATAGTGCCGCTTCGACAAGGAACCTTTCCGATCCCACCAGGAGGAGTCCATGAAAATCAAAACTCGTCTCGTCGCCACCGTCTCCGCCCTCGCCCTGGCGCTCGCCATGTCGGCCGCCTTCGCCAAGGCCGACAAGGCCACCTACATGAAGACCTTCGCAGAGGCCAAGATGTGGCAGAAGAAGGCCGCCTCGGTGGGTGGCGAGTGGCGCGACATCGGCAAGTTCCTCAAACAGGCCGAGGCGGCCGCCAAGAAAGGCGACTACGACACCGCCGTCAAACTCGCCGCCAAGGCCCGATTCCAGGGGGAGATGGGTTACAAACAGGCCCTGGAGCAGAAAAACGCCGGACCGCGTTTCTGATCCCGATCCCGCCCATGGAAATCCCGGGAGCCGGGGCCCCGCGCCCCGGCTCCTTTGCGTCCGGCCCTTGGTCATGACCGATCGGCCCGAACGGGACGTCTACACGGTCAGCCGCCTCAATCGCGAGGTCGCCGAAGTCCTGTGGGAGACCTTCCCCCTGCTCTGGGTGGAGGGGGAGATCTCCAATCTCGCCCGTCCGCGGTCCGGGCACCTGTACTTCACCCTCAAGGACGAACAGGCCCAGGTGCGCTGCGCCATGTTCCGTAGCCGCAACCGGCTGCTGGACTTCACTCCGGCCGAGGGCATGCACGTGCTGATGCGGGCCCGCGTCGGACTCTATGAGGCGCGCGGCGACTTCCAGCTCACCGTCGAGCACATGGAAGAGGCGGGCCACGGGGCCCTGTTCCGGGAATTCGAGCGCCTCAAGCGCCGGCTGGCTGCCGAGGGCCTGTTCGAGGAGGCCGCCAAAAAGCCGTTACCGCCTTTCCCCGAGACCATCGGGATCATCACCTCCCCCAGCGGTGCCGCGGTGCGCGACATCCTGAAGGTGCTGAGGCGGCGCTGGCCCCGCGCCACGATCCTCGTCTACGCGGCCAGCGTCCAGGGCGACCAGGCACCGGCCGAACTGCGCGCGGCGCTGTCCCGGGCCGAGCAGGACGGCCGCTGTGACGTGCTCATCCTGGCCCGTGGCGGAGGCGCCATCGAGGACCTGTGGGCCTTCAACGACGAGACCCTGGCGCGTGCCATCCATGCGGCGGACACCCCCATCGTGACGGGTATCGGACACGAGATCGATTTCACCATCGCCGATTTCGTGGCCGACCGGCGCGCACCGACGCCCTCGGCCGCCGCCGAACTGGTGGCGCCCGACCGTGAAGCGCTACGGATCCACATCCAACGCCTCGCCCAGCGCTTGATCCAGGGCTCGACCCAGCGGCTGCGCGCGCAGCGCCGCCAGCTCGACGCCCTGCAGGCCCGCCTGGCGGCACATCATCCGCGGCGTCGCCTCGAGGAACAGGCCCGCCGGCTGGACGACCTGGAGCGCCGCCTGACCGGCGCCATGGCCCACCGCATGCGGGGGCACCACCACCGCATCGACACCCTGCGCGCCCGGCTCCTCGCGTACTCGCCTCGACTGCGCCTGCAACAGCAACGCGGCCGGTTGGAGCGGGCGCATACCGGGTTGCGTCATGCCATCCTGGCCCGTCTGGGCCACGAGCGGGCCCGGCTGGAACGGCTCCAGGCCACCCTGCGCGCCGTGAGTCCGCAGGCCACGCTGGAGCGCGGCTACGCCATCGTGACCGCGGCCGACACCGGCAAGATCGTGCGTGGCCACGAGGACCTGCGAGGCGACCGCGTGGACATCCGCCTGGCCCGCGAACACCTGCATGCCCGCGTGGATGGTTGGGAGCCCGCCGGCTCCCGGCAATCGGGATCGACCCATGGACGCGGGCACCAGAGCTCCCCCGGAGAGCCGGTTTCCGGAACCGGGCCCAATGAGCAAACCGACGGTTGAACGTCGAACGGCGCAGACCCCGGCGGCGTGCCGCGTGGGCACGAACCATCCGTCACCCACCGGTTTCCGGGTCGGCGGCTCGAACCATGGAGCAAGCGCGAACCTCGGATTCCATGCTTCGTTCGCCCCAGCCGGATGATCGCCTCCCATCATGAGAAACTCCGGTGCACCGCCCTGGTGGAAACCCCTGACCGTGGGGCTGGTGGCCGGCTTCGGTGGGGGACTGGCGAGTCTGGGGGGAGGGACCTTGGTGATCCCGCTGCTCAGCGAGTGGCTTGGGCTGGATCGCCACCGGGCCCGCGGCACCGCCATGGTGCTGGCCGGGGTCACCTCGCTGGCCGGGGCCCTGCGCTACGGGCTGTCCGGGCAGGTGCAGTGGGACACCCTGCTGTGGACCGGCCTGCCCGCGGCCGTGGCCGCGCCCCTGGCCGCGCGACTTTCCTTCGACTGGCCGGATCACCTGCTGCGTCGGTTACTGGGTCTGCTCTTGCTGGGGGGCGCGGTGGCCCTGCTCATCCATCCGGGTCGGGGTGCGGGCGTGGCCCTGGAACACCCCCACGCCTGGATGGTGCTCACCGGAGTGTTTGCGGGTTTCATGGCCGGAGTCGTCGGAGTCAGCGGCGGACCCGTCCTCGCGCCGCTGTTCGTGGTCGGACTCGGCATGCCCCAGCAGATGGCGCAAGGCTCCTCATTGAACGCCCGGCTCCCCGCCGTTGTCGCCGGCGCACTGGAAGACATCCGGGAATCGCTCGTCGAGTGGCCCCTGCTACCGTGGATGGCGCTGGGCGACCTGGCCGGCGTCGTTGTGGGTTCGGAGCTCGCGCTGGCCCTGCCGGAAGCCGGCCTGCGCCGGCTGTTTGCGGTACTACTCCTGCTGCTCGCCGCCCGTGAGCTACTCGACCGTGCCCGCTTCGCGCATGGACCGCGACGCCCACACGACAACTACCCCTGACCAACGCGCAGGATGTCCCGTCACGGCCCTCGCACCCTCTGCAATCGTCCGGCAGGGCATGGACCGTCTCCTACCGTCCGGCCACCGGTCCGGGGACCATGCTCCGGCGGATCTGCCGCCAGACCGGCCCACCGGCCAGATGGACGAACACCGGCGCACCGGCGATGAGGTACCAATAGAAGGTGCAGAAGCGCCACAGCAGGATGCTGGCGGCCGCCTGAGCGGAACCCAGATGGGGCAGGAGCAGCATGCTGGCGCCCACTTCCGCGCCGCCGCTGCCGCCCGGCAGGAAAGTGGCATAGCCCGCGGTCAGCGAGAGCATCTGCACCAGAAACGCATGGATCCAGCCCAGCTCCCCACCCACCTCGCGGACCGCGAGATAAAGGATGCTGTAACGCAACAGCCAATGGCCGGTACACGAGGCGTACAGGCCCCATAGGCGCCAGGCGGAGAAACCACCGACCTCGAGCAACCCGCGCCGATATTCCAACAAACGCCGCATCACCCGTTTGCGGCCTCGGGCACCCACCCCCAGCCACCGCAGCAGACGGCCGACGAACAGCAGCAGGCGACGGTAGCGGCGCACCACGGCGAAAACGAGCAGCAGTCCCGACATCAGCAGCACCCCGAGCAGCAACAGCTGCCAGCCGAGATGCAGCTCGGAGGGCACGAGCAGATCATAGAGCAGAAAGACGCCCATGGCCGTGAGGAAAAACACCATGTCAAGCAACTGATCGACCGTGTAAAGCGCCAAACCGTCCACGGCAGCGATCCCCTTGCGACGCAGGAGATAGCTGTAAGTGGGTGGCCCCCCCGCACCCCCCGGTGTGGCACAGATGGCGAACTCGGTCGCCATGACCACGGCCAGGGCCTCGCCCTGCCCGAACTGGCGGGCACCGATCCCTCCCACCAGCAGCCGAACCCGGCCAGCGTTGAGGTTCCAGGCCAGGCCGATCAGCGCCAACATGCCCGCGAGGTGTGTCGCGTGCACTCCGCCCAGCACCTGCAACAAAGTCTCCCCGCCCAACCCGAGGGGAATGCCGACGCCAAGCACCAACCCAAGCGCGACCAGCAGGAGATAGCGGACTTTCAATGGGCGCCCTCCAGCCACGCCCGCTTGGTGGTGGCCCGGCGCGAGGAAACCAACGTCTCGACGGTCTCCAGCCAAAACTCCCGGGAAAGGGGAAAACGCAAATCCACCGGATGAATGCCCAACCGGATCATCGCGACGCGCCGGTGGCGAACCAGGCACCGGCGATTCCACAGCAGGGAGACCACCCTACGCCAGGCGCTGCGCGCACTCCAGACCAGGGAAGGCGCCTGGAGAGGCGAAAAGCCCGGCAGGCGCATCAGCGCCGACGGACCGCTGGTATAACGGAAAGGGTATTCCGCCAGTACGGAACGGGCCTGCTCACCCAGCATCCAGGCGGGAGGAACGAAACCGTGCACCGGCCACCCCAGCCGATGGAACAACTCGAGGCCGCGGTCGAGCCGTTCTCGGACCACGGCGCCCGGCAGCGCGGCGAACTCGCCCTCGTGCGTCATGACCCGCCTCCGGACCCAGGCGCGCGGCGAGCACGGGAGCGGACCGGGATCGTCGTGGTGATAACCGTGGAGCACCAGCTCATCCCCGCGGGCCAGACGACGCTCCAAGAGTGAAAGAAACGCCGGGAACCGGTCCAGGCGCCCCTGCCGATGGTAATCCGGCACCACCAGGAACGTCAGCGGAATCCCGTAACGACGGTCCAGCTCGGCCACGAACCCGGCGCAGGCCGGCCAGGTGGCCGGCGCCACGTCATGCAACACGACCGCGAACGAACCACCTTCAGCCATGCGCCGCCACGCCCGAAAGCTGGATTCCCGTAAGCTCGACGTAATGCCGCAGCAGCCGGGGGAAAATGCGTTCCCAGGAACAACAACGTTCCACGTGGTGCCGCGCCCGCCGCCCCATGCCCTGCCAGCCGTCGGCAAACAGTGCACGGACCGCCTCGGCCAAGGAGGAGGCCGAACGGGGCTGGGCCAAAAGCCCGGTGCCGGGTGCCACGAGTTCCGCCACGGCCCCGGCCTTCACCCCCACCACCGGAATCCCGCTGGCCATGGCTTCCAGCACCACCAGCCCGAAAGTCTCCCGATCGCCGGCATGGACCAACGCATCACTGCTGGCGAGCCAGGCGGCCACGGCCTGCGGATCCAGAAAGCGTTCGCTGCGGGTGACGTTCTCCGGCAAGCGGCGGGGCATATGAGAGCCCACCAGGTGGAGATGGTACCCCTTGCCCAGGATCCGCAGGGTCTCCAGCAGTACCGGCAAGTTTTTCTCCCGGGCACCGCGGCCGGCGAAGACCAGCAGTCGGGTATCCGGTTCGAGTCCCAGCCGTTGCCGGAGGCGGGGATCCCGCTTGCGGGGGTGAAACCGCTCGATATCGACCCCGAGGGGTTGAACATGCACCCGCTCCACTCCCAACCGCCGCAGTTTTTCGGCCATGACCCGAGAGGGCGCCAACACCCGATCGAAACGGCGGTAGAGGTTGGCCACATAGTGGTTCAACAGGCGGTTGCTCCAGTCCCCGGCCCGGGTGCCGGCCAAACGGGGCAGGTCGGAGTGATAGAAACCGACCACGGGCACGCCGAGGCGGCGCCCGGCCTCCAGGGCCGCCCAGGGAAGCAGATAGGGGTCCTCCGCTTCGATGAGGTCCGGCTCGAGCGCCATCAGCGCTTCGACCCAGGGGCCTCGGCGCAGGGGAAAACGGTAGCCGTTGCCGAACGGCAGCGGCGGAGCCGGCAGCCAGCGCCGTTCCCCCTCGCTTCTCCTGCGCGGCCCGGGCACCAGCAGATGGTGACGAACCCCCGCTCGGCCGCGCAGCCACGCGCTCTTGGCATCGAGATAAGTGCGCACGCCGCCACTGGCCGGGGCATAGAACATGGTGGTGTCCACGATATGCATGGGCCGCATTCCTTCGTGGGGTTCGTCACACGGATGGATCAATGGTTCCCGGCAGGGGCGACCAGGCCATGCGGGGCGGTGCAACCCTCGGATACCGCCTCTGGCGCCCGGTCGTGGCCCCCCTCAGCCCGAGCTCGCCCGCCGCCAGAGCCAGCGCAGCGCGGCGACGTCCACGTAGTCGAACCCGTCCAGTTCGCCCCGGATGACCCGCGCCGGGCGGTCCGGCCCGCCCAGGCAGTCCACCACCACCAGGGCGCCGGCGAAATCCTCGCCCCGCGTGTAGTGACTCACCGTCACCACCACTGGAACCCCGGCCGCCCGGGCGGCACGCAGGCCGTTACTCGAGTCCTCGATGGCCATGCACTGTGTGGGGGGAAGTCCCATCCGCCCCAGCACCACGTGATAAACGTCGGGGGCCGGTTTCTTGACGGGCGCCAGATCGGCCGCCGCGATCACTTCGAACCAGCCGGGAGCGCCCGGTCCCAGATTGGCCTCCAGCAGGGCCTCCACGTTGCCCGCCGTGGTCGTGGTCGCGACGGCCAGCCGCAGGCCCTCCGCGCGCGCCTCCCGCAGCAGCCGCTCCACACCCGTGCGCAGCGGGATGCGCCCCTGCCGCAGCATCTCCTGGAAGATCTCGGTCTTGCGGGCGTGAAGCCGAGCGGCCAGCCGGTCCGGATCGTCCGCGGGCCGTCGCTGCGGCGGCAGCGAGGCCAGGTACTGCAGAATTCGCTCGCGCCCCCCGGTCACCGCCAATAGCCGCCCGTAGGTCGCCTCGTCCCATTCCCAATCCAGACCGGCCTCCTCGAAGGCCCGATTGAACGCCACGCGATGGCCGTCGTGTTCGGTTTCGGCCAGCGTGCCGTCCACGTCGAAGATCAGGGCCCGCAGTCCGGATGCCTCCATCGACCCACCCTCCACCGAGATTGCCGCGCCTGACCCGGCACGGTCGCTTCACCCGTCGCGCCGGCGCTTGCGCCTGGGAAACGAATCTGCTACTAAAGGCCGCTTCCCAAGGCCCGGGGTTCACCGTACGGCCCCAGACACGATCGACCGGAATTCTCGTCGGAGACCGTTTTCATGGCAAACAACGACACCGGAGCGGCCACCAAGGCGCCAACGAACTTTCTCCCCGTGGGCGGGGTGGAACCCTACCAGCCCAAGGAAGGCGAGCCTTACATGAGCGACGAAATGAAGGAGCATTTCCGCAAGGTCTTGCTCGCCTGGAAGGAGGAGTTGATGGAAGAGGTGGATCGCACGGTCGATCACATGAAGACCGAGGCGGCCAATTTCGCCGATCCCGCGGACCGGGCCACCATGGAGGAGGAGTTCAGCCTGGAACTGCGGGCCCGGGATCGCGAACGCAAGCTCATCCGCAAGATCGACGAGGCCTTGGCCCGGCTCGACGCCGACGAGTACGGCTACTGCGAGGCCTGCGGCGTGGAGATCGGGCTGCGCCGCCTGGAGGCCCGTCCCACGGCGACCCTGTGCATCGACTGCAAGACCCTGGAGGAGATGAAGGAGCGCTGAGGCGCCCGGCGCTCCGCCCACGGGGTGACCCGGTGTACGTCGGCCGTTACGCCCCCTCCCCCACCGGCCCCCTGCATTTCGGCTCCCTGGTGGCCGCCGTCGGCAGTTATCTGGAGGCACGCCGCCAGGGCGGGCGCTGGCTGCTACGCATCGAGGACATCGACCCGCCGCGCGAGAGGCCCGGCGCACGCGATCACATCCTGAGGGCCCTGGAGGTCTTCGGCTTCCAGTGGGACGGCCCCGTGGTCTTCCAGAGTCGGCGGACCGGGCACTACGAGGCCGCCATCCAGGACCTGCTGGAGCAGGGCCTGGCCTATCCCTGCGGCTGCAGCCGGGCGTGGCTGCGGGCCCGCGGTCACGGGAGCGTCTATCCAGGCATCTGCCGCCGCGGCACCGCGCCGCATCCCGAGGGCCACGCCATCCGCGTGCGGACCCACGACGAGCCCATCGGGTTCCACGACCGGCGCTGGGGCCCGTTCGCCCAGCGGCTGGAGCGCGAGGTGGGCGACTTCGTCATCCGTCGCCGCGACGGATTCCATGCCTATCAGCTCGCCGTGGTGGTGGACGACGCCGCCCAGGGGGTGACCGAGGTGGTGCGCGGCGAGGACCTGTTGGCCTCCACGCCCCGCCAGATCCACTTACAGCGATTGCTCGGCCTGACCACGCCGAGCTATCTGCACCTGCCGCTGGTGCGGGATGCCGAGGGCCACAAACTGAGCAAGCAGACCGGGGCCGCGCCCCTGGATCTGGAACGCCCCGCCCGCACCCTCTGGGATGCGCTCGCCTTCCTGGGCCACCGTCCCCCCCACGCCCTGCGGGAGGCGCCGGTCCGGGAACTCTGGACCTGGGCCCTCGCCCACTGGGATCCCACACGGATCCCCCCGCCGCGGTGCGCGGTCAGTCCGTCGGCGATTCCGGTTCCAACCGCAGACACACGGAGTTGATGCAGTAGCGCATCCCCGTGGGTGGCGGGCCGTCTTCGAAGACGTGGCCCAGATGCGCGTCGCAGCGCGCGCAGGTCACTTCCACTCGGCGCATCCCATGGCTGGTGTCCTCCTGATAGGCCAAGGCGTCCTCGCGCAGCGGGCGGGTGAAACTGGGCCAGCCGCTGCCCGAGTCGAACTTGTCCCGGGAAGAAAACAGCGCCGCCCCGCAACACACACAGTGGTACGTGCCCGGGTCGTGGCAGTCCCAATAGGCGCCCGTGAATGCCGGTTCGGTGCCTTTCTGGCGACAGACCCGGTATTGTTCCGGCGTCAACCGTGCTTTCCACTCCGCTTCGGTCCGCTTCACACGTTCCACCATCGGCTCCTCCTCCCATGGTTCTGGTCGCTTCGAGTTTCCGCCCGGCGCCCTGGCTGCGCAACCCCCACCTCCAGACGCTGTGGCCGGTGTGGTTCCACCGGCGTCGCATGCCGTATCGGCGGGAGCGCCTGGAGCTGCCCGACGGTGATTTTCTGGACCTGGACTGGGGGCCGGAGCGCGCCGGCCCCCTGGTGGTGGTGTTCCACGGCCTGGAGGGCTCCAGCCATTCCCACTATGCCGTACACCTGATGGCGGCCCTGGCGCGCGCGGGGCTGCAGGGTGTGGTGATGCACTTTCGCGGTTGCAGCGGCGTACCCAACCGTCTTCCCCGCCGGTACACCGCCGGGGAGACCGGCGACCCCGCCCACGTCCTCGACACGCTCGCACGGCGCTTTCCGGGGCGGCCGTTGTACGCCGTGGGCTTTTCGTTGGGCGGCAATGTGCTGCTGCGCCTGCTCGGCGAGCAACGATACCCGGTCGCCCTGGCCGGGGCGGCCGCCGTCTCGGTGCCCTTCGACCTGGGGCGGTGCTCGCGGCGCCTGCAGACCGGTTTCTCCCGCATCTACGACCGTTATCTGGTGGGCAAACTGCGCCGGGCCTTGCTCGCGCGCGTGGACGAGCCGGGCTTTCCCATCGGCCGGGAGACGCTCTCGGCGTGCCGCGATCTCAGAACGTTCGACGACCGGGTCACCGCCCCCTTGCACGGATACCGGGACGCGGATCACTACTACCGCTCGGCCAGCTCGCGCCCCGTGCTCGGCCGGATCCGCCTGCCCACCCTGATCGTGCATGCGCGGGACGATCCGTTCATGTTTCCCGATGTGATCCCCACGCCCCGGGAACTCGCCCCTGCGGTGCGTCTCGAACTGTCCGCCCAGGGCGGACACGTGGGCTTCGTCGAAGGCGCGGGCCGCCGATGGCTGGAACCCCGCCTGCTGCGCTGGCTGCAGGAAGCGGCTATTTGATCGGCATGGGCTCTCGAATGGCCGGCTCCACGCGACCGTTCATGAGCACCGCGAAATAGCGCACCGGGGGACCCGTGCGGCTCTCCACCCGGGCGCGCACGAGGTAGTACCAGCGTCCGGCGCGGTGCGGGATGGGCTTGAGCTCGATCTCCTCCACCCGGATCGCGTCCACCCGCGGGTCCGACTCGGCCCAGCGTTCGAGCGCATCGACCACCCCCCCGATCTCCAGCGGGGGCGCCCCCCGACCGGGATCCCAGCTCGGAGCGGCATCGATGTCCTGCTCGTTGCCGTAGACCACCAACCTGGCGTCGTCCATCTGTTCGACGATCTCCAGGGGCCATGGCCCCGCCACGGCAATGGCCACCCGGGCCGTGAACAGGAACAGGAGCGAAAGGGGCAGCGGGTGGCGCATGGACTCGATCTCCCGAACGGTGATGCTGGCTGGAATCCGCAGTATAACAGCCCATCATCATATACTGATCATCAATGACTTGCACCCGCCCCATGCGGTGGCCACACTGTGCGTATGGCCCATGCATCCGCGACCGAGCCCGCCGTGTTGGACCCCGAGGCCGGGGCGGTCGGTGTGGCGTTGGGCAGTGGCTCGGCCCGGGGGCTCGCCCACATCGGCGTGGTCCGGGCCTTGCAAGAGCGGGGCTTCCGCATCGGGTGGGTCGCGGGCACGAGCATCGGCGCCCTGGTGGGGGCGGTGCTGGCCGCCGGCCGCCTGGATCAGCTGGAATCGAGCTATCTCGGTTTCGATTGGAAGGACGTGGCGGCCTTGCTGGACGTGGTCTTTCCGCGCTCCGGGCTCATCGACGGACGCAAGGTGGCCGAGTTCGTGCGCGCCCATCTGCACACCGATCTCATCGAGCACCTGGGCCTGCCGTTTGCCGCCGTGGCCACCGATGTCTACACGGCCGAGGAGGTGGTCATCGCCCACGGCGACGTAATCGATGCCGTGCGCGCGAGCATCGCGGTGCCTGGAATCTTCACCCCGGTGCGCCGGTCCGGCCGGCTCCTGGTCGATGGCGGACTGGTGAACCCCGTTCCGGTGAGCGTGGTGCGCGCCATGGGGGCGACCCGTGTCATCGCGGTGGATTTGAACGAGCACGTGGTGCAGACGCGCCTGGGCAAGGCCCGCCGCCCACGGCCCGCGCAAGACCGGTCCGGAGACTTCCTCGGGCGGCTGCTCCAGGCCCTGGGCGGGGAACAGGCCGAGGCCCTGCGTCAGTTTCGCCGCTGGACCGAGCAGAACGACACGCCCGGCATCTTCGAGCTGCTGCTGTCGGCCTACAACATCATGGAGGCACAGATCACGCGCATGCGCCTGCAGGCCTCCCCGCCGGATCTGGTGATCCGTCCCCGGGTGGCCGAGTTTCGGTTCCTCGACTACCACCGCGCCGCGGAGATCATCGACCGGGGCTATGCCGCGGCACGCCAGGCCCTGCGGGCACACGCCGTGATGTGAGGTCTTCCGTGCGGATTCCACCCATCACGGTGATCCTCGGCGTGGCCGGGGTGGCGCCCGACGAACGCCCCCTGGCCCGCAAGGTGGGCAAATGGTTCGAGGCGCCCATGCTGGTCCTGGCCGCCTGGCTGGCGGTGGACTGGTACCTGGACGTCAAGCGGATCTACCCCCCGGGGGTGGCGCAGCTCACCAACTTCGCCGTCTGGGGTTTCTTCCTGGCCGAGACCCTGACGCTCACGGCCCTGGTGGAACGCAAGGGCCGCTACCTGCTGACCAACTGGCTCAACCTGGTGATCATCGTCGCCAGCGCCTCGGTCATCTGGGGCGAGGCGTCCTATGCCGGCATCCTGCGTTCCCTGCGCCTCGTGGTGATCTTTCCCCTGCTCATCGGCATCTCGCCTACCCTGCGCAAGCTGCTCGCCCGCAACCACTTCGGTCTCACGTTGCTGGTGGCCTTCTTCGTGGTGGCCCTGGCCGGCTTGTTCATGGCCGGGCTCGACCCGGGCATCGAATCGGTATGGGACGGACTCTGGTGGGCCTGGGTGACCGTGAGCACCGTGGGCTACGGCGACGTGGTCCCGAGCTCGCCCGCGGGACGGATCTTCGGCAGCGTGCTCATCCTTTTGGGCGTGGGGCTGTTCTCGCTGGTCACGGCCAACATCTCGGCCTACTTCGTCTCTCAGGAGGAGGAGAAGGTCAAGGAGGAGGAGGCCCGGCTGCGTCAGGAACAGCAGGCCACCCGGGAACAGATGGAATACCTGGAGCGCCGGCTACGCCGAGTGGAGACCCTGCTGGCCTCCATCGACCGACGCCTGGGCGAAAAGCCGCGCAGACCGAGACGCGCGGAACGTTCCGGCGGGCGGTTTCCGCCCCGCGGGCGCGACGCTTGATTCCATGCCCGGCGTCACCCGCCACCGCAGGATGGCGGCCGTGTTGCGGCTGGTGGGGGTGTTCTGCATCGTGTTCAGTCTGTCGATGCTGCCCCCCCTGGCGGTGTCCCTGTGGTACGGGGACGGCGAGGTACGGCACTTCCTCCTCTCGCTCGGGATCATCTTCCTGACGGGCGTCACGCTCTGGGCGCCGGGGCGGCTGGCCCCGCCCGAACTACGGCGCCGCGACGGGTTTCTGGTGGTGGCCCTGTTCTGGACGGTATTGAGCGCCCTGGGGGCGCTGCCCTTCATCCTGGGGCCACACGTGGATTTCGTCGATGCCTTGTTCGAGGCCGCCTCGGGTTTCACCACCACGGGGGCCACGGTGCTCACCGGCCTCGACACCCTGCCCCGCTCGGTGCTCTTCTATCGGCAGGAGCTCCAGTGGTTCGGCGGCATGGGACTCATCGTGCTGGCGGTGGCGGTGCTGCCCGCGCTGGGGGTGGGCGGCATGCAGCTCTACCGCGCCGAAGTCCCCGGCCCCATGAAGGAGGACAAACTCACCCCACGCCTGCGCCAGACCGCCCAGGCCCTGTGGCTGATCTACCTGGGACTGACCGCCGCCTGCGCTCTGGGCTTCTGGTTCGCCGGCATGTCGGTGTTCGACGCCGTGGCCCACAGCATGGCCACCCTGTCCACCGGCGGCTTCTCCACCCACGACGCGAGCATCGGCTACTTCCACAGCCCGGCGGTCGAAGCGGTGGCCATCGTCTTCATGCTGGCCGGCGGCATCAATTTCGCCGTCCACTTCCTGGCCCTGCACCGGCGCAGCCTGCATCCCTATTGGCAGGATGTGGAGGTGCGCGCCTTTCTGCTCTTCGTGGCGGCGGCGATCGGCGTGTGCACCCTGGCCCTGAAAGCTTACGGATTCTACGACTTCGGAGCGGCCCTGCGCTACGCCGCTTTCGAAGCGGTCTCGGTGATCACCAGCACGGGATTCGGCACAGCGGATTTCTCCGCCTGGCCGGCGTTCCTCCCGGTGCTCCTGATCTTCGTCAGCTTCGTGGGGGGCTGTGGCGGATCCACCGCCGGAGGCATGAAGGTGATGCGTGTGCTGGTGCTGGTCTACGAAGGCCTGCGCGAGGTCCGGCGCCTGGTCCATCCCCGCGCGCACATGGCCCTGCGCCTCGGTCATCGCGTGGTCGATCAGCGCGTGGCTCAGAACATCTGGGGGTTTTTCGCCGTCTACATCGCCACCTTCGCCGCACTCATGCTGGCGATGATGCTCACCGGGCTCGATCAGGCCACCGCGTTTTCCGCCGTGGCCACCTGCATGAACAATCTGGGACCGGGGCTGGGCGAGGTGGCCTACGACTTCGCGGGGGTGCCGGACGCCGCCAAGGCGATCGCGGTGTTCGCCATGCTGGCCGGCCGGCTGGAGGTCTTCACGCTGCTCGTGCTGCTCACACCGGAATACTGGAAAGAGTAGCCGGGGCCCCTGCCGCATCGCATCCGGCGCCGCGGGGCCTGGAAGGAACGCATCGATGCACTCCAACGGGGGCGGCCCCAACCCCACAGATCATGTGTTAGAATATTGCGCTTTTCTGAATTGTCTCCCGTCCGCGGGCACCTGCACCGCGGGCAGGCGGGGGTGTGTCCGCCGGACGCCGTCCCCGCCGCGGCCGAAGAGGAGTCCCCATGCCAGAAACACACCGTCTCGCCCGTTTCCTGCCGTTTCTCACCTGGCTGCCCCTGCTCAACCGCAACACCCTGCGCGACGATTTCCTCGCCGGGCTCACGGGGGCCATCGTGGTCCTGCCCCAGGGGGTGGCCTTCGCCACCATCGCCGGCATGCCACCGGAATACGGTCTCTACGCGGGGATGGTGCCGGCCATCGTGGCGGCCTTGTTCGGTTCGTCCTGGCATCTGGTCTCGGGGCCCACCACGGCGGCCTCGGTGGTGCTGTTCTCGGCCTTGAGCGCACTGGCCGAACCCGGCAGCATGGATTACGTGAAACTCGCGCTCACCCTGACCTTCATGGTGGGCGTGATCGAGCTGGTGCTGGGCCTGGCGCGCATGGGGGCACTGGTCAACTTCATCTCGCACTCGGTGATCGTCGGCTTCACGGCGGGTGCGGCCATCATCATCGCCAGTAAACAGCTCAAGCATTTCTTCGGTGTGGAGATCCCCCGGGGGGGACACCTGCACGAGATCCTGATCCATTTCGGCCATCAGGTGGACGCCATCAACCCCTACGTCACGGCGGTCAGCGTGTTCACGCTGGCGAGCGGGATCCTGGTCAAGCGGTTCCTGCCGCGCTGGCCCTATATGATCGTGGCCATGGTGGGCGGGTCGGTGTTCGCTTGGTTGCTCGGGCTCTGGTTCGGCGGGGAAGGCGGCGAAGCCGCCCTGGGGATCCGCACCGTGGGCGCCCTGCCGCAGAGCCTGCCCCCGTTGTCGCACCCCGAATTCGACATGGACGCCATCCGGCACCTGGCCCCCTCGGTGGTCGCGGTGACCCTGTTCGCCCTGACCGAGGCAGTGTCCATCGCCCGTTCCATCGGGATCCGTACCGGCCAGCGCGTGGATGGCAACCAGGAGTTCATCGGCCAGGGCCTGTCCAACATCGCCGGCAGCTTCTTCTCCGGCTACGTGGCCACCGGCTCGTTCAACCGCAGCGCGCTGAACTTCCAGGCCGGCGCCAAGACGCCGCTGGCGGCGGTGTTCGCCGGCTCCCTGCTGATGTTCATCGTCTTGCTGGTGGCCCCTTGGGCGGCCTGGCTGCCCAACGCGGCCATGGCCGGCATCCTGTTCATGGTGGCCTGGGGGCTCATCGACTTCAAGGAGATCGGCCATATCATCAAGGCCGACCGGCAGGAGACCGCCGTGCTTGCGGTGACCTTCTTCAGCGCGCTGTTCCTGGAGCTGGAGCTGGCGATTTTCCTCGGCGTGATGCTGTCGCTGATCCTATACCTGATGCGCGTCTCGCGCCCCAAGATCCGGGTCCGCGTCCCCGATCCACGCCTGCACAAACGCGCCTTCTCCAGCGCCGAGGACCTTCCCGAATGTCCGCAGCTCAAGTTCCTGCGCATCGACGGTTCTCTGTTCTTCGGCTCGGTCTCCCATGTGGAGGAGATGTTCGCCCGGGTGCGTGAACAATGCCCCGACCAGAAACATCTCGCACTGATCTGCAGCGGCATCAACTTCGCCGATCTCGCCGGGGTGGAGG
>JALSSO010000095.1 GCA_026984215.1 Gammaproteobacteria bacterium
CGACGGTGCCGACCGGTCGGTGGATACCGGCTTCGGAATCACCGGCTCTCTCCGGCCCGGCGAGTGCGGAGGCGCGGGACTCGAATCAGGCCAGGATGCGGACCAGTTCCCCAGAGGCCAGCAGGTCTTTGAGTGCACGCGACGCCTGGCCGGGCGGCGGAGCCGGCGCCTCGGTGTCCTCGGTGGCACCGGCGAAGTGCAGGTGAATCGTATTCTGCTCGATGCAGACCTGATAGGCCTCGCACCAGGCGAGTAGCGGCAGCACGCGGGTCCGCTGCGCCTCGGCTTCCGGGCCTGTGAACAGAATCACCAGGTAGGGGCGGTGGCAGCCGGTGAAATGGCGGCAGCGCAGACGCGGGTCGGTGAGCTCGGTGACTTCCGGTGGGAGGCCTCCGCGCGCGTTCACCTCCACCTGCGGGCACATGACCAGGGAGAAGTGGCGCGGTAGCTCGCCGTGCTCGCGCTGCCAGCGCCCGAGCACGGCCGGAACGAACCCGGGAATCTGCGCGACGCTCCAGCTGCCGACGTGGGGCGGGACACCGGTGACCTTGACCGTCTGGGGCAACAGACTCATGGTCCCCCTTCTTAGTCTCGCCCCGGGGCGAAGTCAAATCCCGCGGCCCAGGCCAGACGCCGGCCTTCCTAGTCGGCGGCCGCTACGCCATGGACCGGGCACCCTGGGACTTCGCTTCTCGACCGTGCAACGGCTCGAAAATCGTGGTGGGCCGGGCCGCCACTACCCCGGGCAGACGAAACCCCGCCGACACAAAAAGGCCGCCCGACGGCGGCCCAGGTCTCCTGAGGGGGCGGGTAGTGCGCCCTGATTGTTATTTGTTGTTGTGGTTGTTCGCGGTAAGCGGGACGGCAGGGGCCGCCCACTGCGCCCTCGGTGCGCATATTGACGGTTTATGGGACGAGGGGCAAGGCCCAAGGGAGGCGGAGTCCGGACGGCCTAGCCGCGCAGGCGTCGCAGCAGCAGGCCAGTGGCCAGCACGACGAGCAGCAGGCCAAGCCCCGTGAGCCCTTCGGGGATCCCGGTCGCCGGGGGGAGGAGGGCCAGCACACCCGTCCAGTGTAACAGGCCCAATGCGAGCAACGCCGTGCCTACGCCGTCGAGGACGAGGAGGGGGAGCATGCGGTGTGGGTGCGTGGATCCGGATGCGGTCATGTACGTAGCGTGTCTTTGATTCGGTCTTGCGTGGTTGGGGGCAGGCTCGTGGTGAGGATACCCGCTGCGTCTGCCTGCACGAACCCCGACCCTCCACAACGGAAGACGACGGCCGACGGACGGTGGACACCCAGTGGAAATGGTTCTGTCCCGTGGCGCCTTTCTGCGGTACCAGCCGGTGTCTTGGCGCCGCTGCGCTGCGTGGTCGCGCGTCGTCCCCGGCCGAGGGGCGCCGGTCTGCCGCTGTGCTCATGCCGTCGCGCGCAGGCTTCCTCTGCCTCATGTCAAAGC
Source organism: Gammaproteobacteria bacterium (assembly GCA_026984215.1). Taxonomy (GTDB): domain Bacteria; phylum Pseudomonadota; class Gammaproteobacteria; order JAJDOJ01; family JAJDOJ01; genus JALVEU01. The sequence continues at coordinate 1,460 of JALSSO010000095.1, forward strand.
AGTGGCCGGCCAGGAGCGATATTCTGACCGGTGGGATGTGGCGGGGAGCCGGCGGCGTCCGCGAGAAGCGTGGGGGCCTTTGTCGATGTCGGAGGTGGAACGAACGTGAGCGACCGTGAAGACAAGCAGAAAGATGGGAGCGTCATCGCCGCGGTGGACCTCGATCCATCGGCGCGCGCGGTGGCCGAGCGCGCCTGTGAATTGGCGCATTGCCTGGGCGTGGAGGCACGTGTCGTGCACGTCCTGGACGAGCCGGAGATCGTCAATCCGGCCAACGAATTCACGCTGGCGGACCTGGAGCCCGAGGAATTCGAAGAAAAGGAGCTGGAAGCCGCGCTGGCCGCCCGGCGGATGCTCGAGTCCAGCCTTCGGGGAGTCCTGGAGGAGTGCGCCGAGCTGGTGGTACTGATCGGCCGCCCTGCGGACAAGCTGGTGGCCTATGCCCGCGAGCACGGCGCGCGAACCCTGGTGGTCGGCCAGCCGCATGCCCACTTCGGATCGTTGGCCACGCGGCTGGCGCGCCATGCCCCCTGTGACGTGCACATCGTCCGTACCAGGGAGCAATGAAGGGGAACCCACCCTTCCAGGGGCTGGGGCACATCCGATCGGTATGGTTTCGCGTAGCCCATAGTGCGCCATGTGTCCGCGGGTTCTGGTGCACGACCGACATCGCTACAGGGGCCATCGCCATGGACCGACGCGTCTTGATCTGCGCTGCCGTCTTTCTGTCGCTCGCCGCGCCCGGTGCAGTGGCGGCGGAGCCCGATCCGGCCGGGGTGGTCACCTATTCCTTGGATCTGTTCGACGATTTTCTGTTCGGCAAAGACGACCAGATCACCGGTGGGTGGACCCTCAGCCGCCACTCGGAGACGGTCGAGGACTGGCGTGATTTCAGCGGCTGGTTGGCGCCGCTGGGCAGGCTGGGGCGGCACATCCCCACCCTCACCGGCCATGGCCTGCGCTACCGTTTCAGCCTGTCGCTGGGACAGGTGATCCAGACCCCGGACGACCTTGCTCGGAGCGACCTCATCACCGACGATGTCCCCTATGCGGGGTTGTTGGCGTTGCAGGCTGCGTGGTACGGCTACGACGATACGGAGTTTCGCGGCTTCGCCCTCACGCTGGGGGTGGTGGGACCGGCCTCGCTGGCCGAGGAAGTGCAAAAAGGCGTGCACGAGCTCGTCGGCAGCGCGGCCCCGAAAGGCTGGGACAACCAGCTTTCCAACGAGCCGGTGGTGAATCTCACATACCTGCGCAAACGCAAGCTCTGGGCGTGGCGGAACGAGGGCTGGGGGGCCGATGTCACGGCCGACGGACATCTCTCGTTGGGTAACTTGTTCATCGCCCTGGTGGGCGGGTTGGAGATGCGTCTGGGCTACAACCTGCCAGGCGGTTTCGTGCCGGTGGCCGATCCACTGGGCGAGTCCATGTACCACCGGGCCATGCTGGAGCCCCGCTGGCCGGGGCGCCCTTCCGCGTACCTCTCAGCGGTGTTGCGCGGCAACGTGGTGGGGCGCGATCTGTTCCTCGACGGCAACACCTTCACCGACAGTCATCGGGTGAGCAAGGAGGCGTTCGTCGGTCAGCTCATCGTGGGCGTGCACTTCGAATACCGCGCCCTCGCGCTGCGCCTGCAGGCCTTCCTGACCAGCGACCGGGTCGACACCGACGAGGCCCCCAGGGCCGCCAGCCGCGATCGTTATGGGATCGCCACCGCCGAGTGGCGTTTTTAGCGGCAGGCCGTGTTCACCCATTCCCCCAGACCCCGCCGGCGCCTGGGAGTGGATGCCGACGAATCGGCGGTCATTTTCAGCGGGATGGGCCGCTTGCGTTGGGGGTGGTCGGCTTGTTTCCGGGCATGCGATGATGTGAGCGCGGCACGTCCAAGGAGAAGCGCGATGAACCAAGACATGCTGCTGAAAACGGCCGCGGCGGGGGTGGTGTTGGCGGTCTTCGGTGGATTTTTCCTGTTCAAGTTCGTGGTTGGCGGACAGTCGCTGCAGTCCGAAGGCGTGCGCGTCATCGAACATTGGCTGAAATACGAACCTCAGCGGGCCGACTGGAAGGATCTCAAGGCGTTCGCGCGCGGCGACTGGACCGACGAGGAAGTCGGGCGGCGCGCGTCGGCTATTCCGTTCGAGATCGTTTCCGTGCGCCGCCACGGCTGGAATGACCGGTACGTGGTGCGGGTGGAATTGCGCTATCCCGAAGGGGCCCCGCCCGGGACGCCTTCGGTGCGCTACTTCCGCATGCGTTACTCGGCCGCGCGGGGGTGGCGTCTGACCAGCGAGACCGGGGCACTGAATTACTACCTCGCGCTCATCCCCTGAGATCCCCGCGCCGGCGAACGGCGCGGGGAGCCGGCGTGGCGCCGGAGCGGTCAGTCCCAGACCAGGCCGCCTCCCGTCTGATACTCGGTCACGCGGGTCTCGAAGAAATTCTTCTCCTTGCGGATGTTGGCCTGCTCGTCCAGCCAGGGCAGGGCGTTCTCGGCGCCGGGGAAAGGTTCTTCCAGATGCAGCTTGCGCGCGCGGCGGTTGGCGATGAAACGGAACTGCTCCATGTGTGATTCCGCCGAGTAGCCGAGGATCGGGTCGCGCAGGATGTACCCGGCATAGGCTCGCTCGGCGGCCTCGGCCTCGTCCCACATCTCGCGCACGGCCTTGGGATCGGGCGTGATCTGCTCTTCTTCCATGAGCTGGCGCGCCACGCGCAGGCCGAAAGAGGCATGCAACACCTCGTCGCGCATGATGTACTGGAGCTGTTCGGCGGTGCCGCGCATGAGCCCCCGGCGCTGCAGGGCGAAGATGGGGGAGAAGCCGTTGTAGAACCAGCAACCCTCGAACACGCCGGCGAAGAAAACGTAGGACATGAGGAACTCCTCCAGCGTGTCGCGGTCCCGCAGGTCCAGGTCCGGTTGCAAGACCTTGTCCAACCGGCGGTTGGCGATGCGGATCTTCTGGTGGATCTCGGGCACCACCCGGTAGCGGTTGTAGATCTCGCCCTGGTCCAGGCCGATGGATTCGATGCAGTGCTGGTAGGTCCAGGTGTGCAGGGCCTCCTCGTAGACCTGCCGGGCCTGATAGATCTGCAACTCCGGGGCCGACATCTTCTCCATCACCGCCAGGCCCACGTTGCGCATGGCCAGGATGTCGGCGGTGGTCAGATAGGCGAGCACGTTCTCATAGACGTGGCGCTCCTCCACCGTCAGCTTGTGATGATAGTCGTGCACGTCCTGGGCCATGTTGATGTCCAGGGGTGTCCAGTGGTTCTTGTTCGCGTTGAGGAAATACTCCCACGCCCACGGATAGCGGAACGGGGCCAGTTGGTTGATGTCGGCCAGCCCGTTGACCACCCGCTTGTCACGCGGGTCGATGGGCTCGGCGGCCACGAGCTCCGGCTGCGGCGCCGGCGCCCCGGCCGGGTTTCCATGCGGAACCCCGGATTCCTCTCCATCCATCCGCGGCGCGAGGGTCGGTTGCGGTGGAATCGGCTTCAGCGGATCGTCCCAGTTCAGCATGGCGGTGTCTCCGGTGTTGGGCTCGTTATGATGGGCGGTTCGTCTGTCATGCAACGGATCGTTCGACAGGGGCGCGGCTCAGGCTGTGCTCAGCAACCACGATGCGTCGCCCGCCGTGATCGACGCGTATCGAGCTTCGTTGCGTAGGGTGGATCTGCCTTCTTGCCATTTCCTCGTTGTGTGCCGGGTTTTGCTTGTGACCAACGATCTCCTTCAACGGCGTACTACTGCAAAACGAAGAGTCCCGGTCGTTTGTCCGCTGAACCTGATCGTCGGCGGCTCAGGGGGTGAGATCCTCGATGACCTCCTTGCCTTTCATTGGGATCGAAACGATCTCCTTTGCATCGAGGTTCATTTTCATGAGGTCCACCCTACGGATCTGGCTCTTGTCATAGGTGCGGAAGTAGAATCGTTTGCGTTTCAGGTCGTTGGCACTGGTCCAGGTGGTGTAGTCGGCCAGGATGTTTCCATGTTCATCTTTTTTCTCTTCGCGGGCCGCTCCCTTTGGGATGTCGAAGTTGTTCAGGAGATGAAACGCCTGCAGAACGGCATCTTCACCCGTTTTCGAAGGCAACAGGGATTGGCTGAACGCCACTGCCCGAACAAAGCGTGAAGGCGGAGTGAAATCCCCCGGAAGCCCCAGCATTCCGGAACCCTGACCCAAGGGGGTCAATTTCACGTCCCCCAACTGAATCGGCCGTACGTTGGTATGCAAGATATTCACATAGTTTCGCAAATTGGTCATGTGCCAGTCGAACGTTGGCGAGTTGCTCATCACCCCCAGGGGGTTGTCGTGGATGTTCAGTTTTCCATCGACATATTCAAGCACAATGCTCTTTCCAGCAGCGTCGTGCACCACATAATGCACCGGGGGCGTAAATCCCCATGCCTTCAGGACGACATCCGGCACCAACACTTTTCCGGCGTTGGCTTTCACTTCATCCACCGTAGCGAAATTTTCCAGAATCCAGGAGCCCACTTCCCAGGGTGCGATTGTCCTGCCGGCATCCGCCGGATTGTAGGACATGTAGCCGGCGGTACCGGGAAAATAGAATGTGCCGACGGCCAAACCTTTTTCGTTCAGCCCGTCAAAAATATAGGGCAGCCCTACACCATTGGCGCCGAGGCTTGCGTATTTGGACTTCCATGTAAGCCCCTTTTTCCCGTCGGGCGTGGTGCCGATGCGATTGTATCCCCGCGGCACCATGATGACATCGGATTGCAGGTCGACGGCGAATTCCAATGTCCGGGCGTGGACCACGGTGCCATCTTCGGCTTTGAGGCGGATCCCGGTGCAGGCGCTGACGTCGGATTGCTGCACCCATAACAGAACACCGGCTGCACCCAACAATATTGACTTTAAACTGATTCTCGTTGCCATCGTTTTCTCCATTAAAAACCAAAAGGGTGTCAACTCGCTCAGTACGCTACTGTCAGGGCGTTTCGTGAATCGTTCGAGCGGCAGAAACCATGGGTTCAACGATCCACATTCACTGGCACGCCTCGCAGTCGGGGTCGAGGATGGAGCAGGCCTTGGGTTCGGTCGGGGCGCCGCCGTTGCCCTTGCCGTGGCCGTTTGCGGGATGGCCCGCGGTCGGTTCGGGGACGGAGGTCTTCTCTACGTGGGTGGCGCCCAGGGTGCGCAGGTAGTAGGTGGTCTTGAGGCCGCGCACCCAGGCGAGTTTGTAGAGGTTGTCGAGTTTGCGCCCCGAGGGTTCGGCCATGTAGAGGTTGAGGCTCTGGGCTTGGTCGATCCATTTCTGGCGGCGCGAGGCGGCCTCGACGAGCCAGCGCGGGTCGATTTCGAAGGCGGTGGCGTACAGGGCCTTGAGGTCGTCGGGGATGCGGTCGATCTTCTGCACGCTGCCGTCGTAGTACTTGAGGTCGTTGACCATGACCTCGTCCCACAGGTCGCGCTTTTTGAGTTCGCGCACCAAGAACAGGTTGATGACGGTGAACTCGCCGGAGAGGTTGGATTTGACGTAGAGGTTCTGGTACGTGGGCTCGATGCTCTGGGAGACGCCGCAGATGTTGGAGATGGTGGCCGTGGGGGCGATGGCGAGCACATTGGAGTTGCGCATGCCCACGGTCTTGACCCGTTCGCGCAGGCGCTCCCAGTCCAGGCGTTGTGTGCGGTCCATCTGCAGATAGCCGCCGCGGCCTTCCTCCAGTAGGTCGATGGAGTCGATGGGCAGGATACCGCGGCTCCACAGCGAGCCCTCGAAGCTGGGATAGCGGCCCCGTTCGGCGGCCAGTTCCGTGGAGGCCTCGATGGCGAAATAGGCGACGGCCTCCATGGAGCGGTCGGCGAATTCCACGGCCTGCTCGCTGGCGTAGGGTATGCCGAGCTTGTAGAGGGCGTCCTGGAAGCCCATGATGCCGAGACCCACGGGGCGGTGGCGCAGGTTGGAGCGCCGGGCCTTGGGCACGGTGTAGTAGTTGTAGTCGATGACGTTGTCGAGCATGCGCACGGCGGTCTTGACGGTGCGCTCGAGCTTGTCCATGTCCAGGCCGTCGTCGTCCACGTGGGCGGCGAGGTTCACCGAGCCGAGGTTGCAGACGGCGATTTCCTCGTCGTTGGTGTGCAGGGTGATTTCGGTGCAAAGGTTGGAGCTGTGCACCACCCCGGCGTGCTGGTTGGTGTAGCGCAGGTTGCAGGGGTCCTTGAAGGCGATCCAGGGGTGGCCGGTCTCGAAGAGCATGGAGAGCATCTTGCGCCACAGCTCCACGGCGTTGACGCGGCGGAAGTTCTTGAGCTCGCCGCGCTCGGCCTTGGCCTCGTATTGCAGGTAGCGCCGCTCGAAGGCCTGGCCGGTGAGGTCGTGCAGGTCGGGGGTCTCGTCGGGCGAGAACAGGGTCCAGTGACTTTCCTCGGCCACGCGCTTCATGAACAGGTCGGGCACCCAGTTTGCGGTGTTCATGTCGTGGGTGCGGCGGCGCTCGTCGCCGGTGTTCTTGCGCAGCTCGAGGAAGTCCTCGATGTCGATGTGCCAGGTCTCCAGGTAGGCGCATACGGCGCCCTTGCGTTTTCCCCCCTGGTTCACCGCCACGGCGGTGTCGTTCACTACCTTCAGAAACGGCACCACGCCCTGACTCTTGCCATTGGTGCCCTTGATGTGGGCGCCCATGCCGCGCACGCGGGTCCAGTCGTTGCCCAGGCCGCCGGCGAATTTGGACAGCAGGGCGTTTTCCTTGATGGCGCTGAAGATGCCGTCCAGGTCGTCGGAGACGGTGGTGAGATAGCAGGACGACAGTTGCGGGCGCAGGGTGGCCGAGTTGAACAGGGTGGGAGTGGAGCTCATGAAATCGAAGCTCGACAGCAGATTGTAGAACTCGATGGTGCGCGCCTCGCGCTCGACCTCGTTGATGGCCAGCCCCATGGCCACGCGCATGAAAAAGGCCTGCGGGAGCTCGAAGCGGGTGCCGTCGTGGTGCAGGAAGTAGCGGTCGTAGAGGGTCTGCAGGCCGAGATAGGTGAACTGGTGGTCGCGTTCGGGATGGATGGCGCGGCCCAGCGCCTCCAGGTCGAATTCATTGATCAGCCGCGGGTCCAGGTGCTCCAGCTCCACCGCCTTGCGCACGTAACGCACGAAGTACTCGGGGTACTGTTCGGCCATCTCGGCGGCGGTGGCCTGCTGCGGGGCCTCGAAGACGAAGCTCAGCGCCTCCTGACGCAGATCGTCCAGGAGCATGCGCGCGGCGACGAAGGTGTAGTTGGGCTCGCGGTCGATGAGCGTGCGCGCGGCCATGGTGAGCGCCAGGCCCACCTCGCCCTGCGGCATGCCGTCGTAGAGGTTGCGGCGCGCCTCATCGAGGATGGGGTCGGGGGTGACGTCCTCGATGCCTTCGCAGGCCTCGGCCACGATCCGGCGCAGGCGCGCCTCGTCCAGGGGCCGCGTGCGTCCCTCGGCGTCCACCACCTGGAGCGTGGGTTGGGTCGGTGCCGCGCCACGCGCGGCCTGCTCGGCGCGTGCGCGGGCCCGCTCCTCGCGGTAGAGCACGTAGGCGCGGGCCACCTTGTGCTCGCCGGCGCGCATCAGCGCCAGCTCCACTTGATCCTGGATGTCCTCGATGTGGAACGTCCCGCCCTCGGGCCGACTGCGGGTGAGCGCCCGCACCACCTGCGCGGTGAGCTGCTCGACAGTCTCGTGGATGCGCCGGGAGGCGGCGGCGTTGCCGCCCTCCACGGCCAGGAAGGCCTTGGTCATGGCCACCTGGATCTTGGCGGCGTCGAAGCCGGTGGTCTTGCCGTTGCGTCGGATGACGCGGTAGGTGGGTGTTGCTCCGATTGCGGCCGTGGACGTGGTCTGGGGGAGCGGGGCGGGGGTCTCGGATCCAGCGATGGCGGTCTCGGGCTGCATGGGCTTTCCCTCGGTCGGTCGAGTTCTTTTCGTGGGGCGAACGTCCCCGGTGGATCACGAACGGAGGGCCCGTGTCCGAAACGGGTGGAACATGGGGAACGTCGTGTCAGGAACCACTATAGATTGTGGTCGATGCATCTTCAACCACAAGATCCTGTGTGTAAAACCGGTGGAAAGCTGGGTGTGGCCTGTGGATAAATTGGGGGAAAGGGTCACCGCGACGGGCGGTGATCCCAGTGCTGGCCGGGATTCTCTGTGGATGGAAAGAAACTACTCAAGATGAGGGAAATTTATGCCGAGATGCGGTATTCGATAAACAATTCAAAAGCTCGTGATGGTTGAGTGTCGGGCACCTTCAGGGACCGCGGGTGGGTTGCGCCCGCGGGAGGATGCAGGCACCCGATCCGCCTCGTCCGCGGTCCGCGCCGGTTCCACCGTTTCTCCACACGCTGCCGCAAGTCCTTGAGATGGCGTCGCGGGATCTCGAGGGCACCGGCGCGGGTTGAGATTTCGGCCCGCTTGGCATATAAACCGGGGTTCTTTTGCGATCTTTCCGCGCATACCAAACGACACAGAAGGAGTACGAGATGGCCGATTGGGATCAAGAACTCGACGCCACCGGGCTGAACTGTCCGCTGCCCATCCTGCGCGCCAAGAAGGCGCTGGCCCAAATGGACTCCGGCCAGGTGCTGCACATCATCGCCACCGACCCCGGCTCCGTGAAGGACTTCGAGGCCTTCGCCAAGCAGACCGGCAACGAGCTGCTGGAGTCCCGCGAGGAAGGCGGCAAGTTCCACTTTCTCTTGAAGAAGGCGTAACCGTTCGGCGCAGAAGTCGCCGGCGCAACCTGAGGAGACGCGCCGATGTCCGATGAAAAGAGACTTGCCATCATCGCCACCAAAGGGACCCTGGACTGGGCCTATCCGCCGTTCATACTGGCCTCGACGGCGGCTGCGCTGGGCTACGAGACCCAGATCTTTTTCACCTTTTACGGGTTGAACCTGCTGAAGA
>JALSSO010000096.1 GCA_026984215.1 Gammaproteobacteria bacterium
CGTCCCATCGCTTGAGCGTGTCACGGAATGCGTCCAGCGCCTCGCGCAGCGCCGGATGCACACACCACAGCGGCGCGTCGCCGACTGCGAATCGGGCCGCCAGGCGTGGCGACGAGCAGGAACGCATCCGGTCGTCGATGGCGCGATTCACGCCCGCCTCCGGACCGTCGTGACAGGGGGAATAGTCCCAGCCTGGGTCTGGCGTCGTGCCGGGAAACGGCTTGAAACCGCGCTGCTTGGCCTCGGCCTCTGACAGGCTGATGGGTGTGTAGCGGCAGTTGAAGCCTGCCGGTGGGGTCCAGATGCGTCAGATGGGATCATCTACCGTGGCGATGAATCCGTGCATGGCCGCATGCGACGGCGGGGAGCCGCCTGGTCATGCCGCGCGCGTGAAGCGCGCGTCCCGCGTTCGTCGTGTCGGCGGGGATGAACCGGTGCTGGGCGCCTCAGTTCTGGTCTGCCAGACCCGGGCCACCGCTTGTGCCGTGACGGGGTCAACGTAGCCCCGGTGGGCGCGGGGTGGGTCAAACTGCGTGTACAAATTGCCTTGATGGGTTTTATTTATGTGTACACAATAATAAACAATGAAGATCGAGTTCGACCCGGCCAAAAACAGGCGCAACACGGCCAAGCATGGCGTTTCGCTGGCCATGGCCAGGGCGTTCGAACTGGAGACGGCGGTGATCCGCATGGACTGGCGCAACCCCTATCGCGAGCTGCGGTTCAACGCGCTGGGCTACATCGGGCTGCGCCTCTACAACATGACCTTCACCCTGCGAGGCGATGCCATTCGGGTGATCAGCCTGCGCAAGGCCAACCGACGGGAGATGAGACGCTATGCCGAAGCTTAAGCCGGGCACGATTTGGCCCACCGAGGAAGAGGACCGCGAGATTACCCGCCAAGCGCGCGAGGATGGCACGCTGTTCACCGACGAGGAACTGGCGGAGTTCAAGCCTTTCGAGAAGTCCGACCTGCCCGAGTCGTTCAAGCAGGCGGTGCGCCGCCGTGGCCGCCCGCGCAAGGCGAATCCGAAGGTGTCGGTGCATATCCGCTTTTCCCCGGAGGTGATCGCATACTTCAAGGCCACGGGCCGCGGCTGGCAGACGCGCATGGACGAGGCGCTGAAGGAGTGGATCGCGGAGCATGGGGGGGGAAAGTGAGCGTCAACGCTCGCGAGGATGGCGGGGGGCGCGGGGGCTGCCCACCTGGATAAGGCGGTCGCATTGGATGGCGGTCTGTTCGAACCATGGGATCATGCTTCGTCCTCCGGGTCGAAGCGTCCGCGCTGGAGGCCGCGGTGATGCGTGCCGCTCCGCGTATGGCGCGGACAGGTTCGCGCCAAGCATCGTCTCTCAGCGCCGTCCTGGCCAGCCGTTGTGGGTCGTCCACCAGGAAGATGGGGCCGTCCATCGCGGTATGCGACGGCCGTGAGCCGCCTGGTCATGCCGCGCGCGTGAAGCGCGCGCCCCGCGTTCGTCGTATCGGAGGGGATGAACCGGTGGGGGCGTCGTCACCGGCATGCCAAGGTGGTGGAGGGGGTGTTGTGCTGGATGCGTTGCGCTCGTCGGGCGTGCCGTCCCGCCGGCGGGCCGGTTGCCGGGCGGGGGGCAAATCCCACAGAATACGGCGGTTTCCGCTCGGGTCTGACAGGTAGAAGGAGAAGAAATGGCCGGTCCGCGTACGTCGATCCACGGGGAGTGGTCCAGCAAGCTCGCCTTCGTGCTGGCGGCCACGGGGTCGGCGGTGGGGCTGGGCAATATCTGGAAGTTTCCCTACGTGACCGGCCAGAACGGGGGCGGTGCGTTCGTGCTGATCTACGTGGCCTGCGTGCTGATCATCGGCGTGCCCACCATGATGGCCGAAGTGATGCTCGGCCGCCGGGGCCGGCAGAGTCCGATCAATACCATGCGCACCTTGGCCGCCGAGGAGGGCCGCTCGCCGCGTTGGGGCTGGCTCGGCTGGATGGGGGTGGTGGCCGGATTCCTGATCCTGTCTTTCTACAGCGTGATCGCCGGCTGGGCCCTGGCCTATGTGTTTCGCACCGCGGCGGGGTTGTTCGATGGGGCCACGGCCGAGTTCACCGAGCAGGTGTTCTCGAACCTGATCACCGATCCCGAGAAGCTCATCGCTTGGCACACGATCTTTCTGATCATGACCATGATCGTGGTCGCGCGGGGGGTGGCGGCGGGCCTGGAGACGGCCGTGCGCTTTCTCATGCCGGGGTTGTTCGTGCTGCTGCTCCTGCTGGTGGGTTACGCCATGGCCGAGGGGGAGTTCTTGCAGGGGGTGCGTTTCTTGTTCGAGCCGGACTTCAGCAAGGTCACCCCTCAGGTCATCCTCATGGCCATGGGGCAGGCGTTCTTCAGCCTCAGCCTGGGCATGGGGGCCATCATGATCTATGGCTCTTATCTGCCTCACGACGCCTCCATCGCCCGCACCAGTTTCGCGGTGGCCGGATCCGACACGCTGGTGGCGCTGATCGCGGGGCTGGCCATCTTCCCCATCGTCTTCGAGTTCGGGCTGGAGCCGAACGCCGGCCCCGGTCTGATCTTCCAGACCCTGCCCATCGCCTTCGGCCAGATGCCCGGCGGTGCGTTCTTCGGCACGTTGTTTTTCGTGTTGTTGGTCTTCGCCGCGTGGACCTCGGCCATTTCCCTGGCCGAACCCGCGGTGGCCTGGCTGGTGGAGAACCGGGGCCACACGCGCGTGTATGCCGCGGTGGTCTGCGGCAGCGTCACCTGGTTGTTGGGGCTGGGCACGGTGTTTTCGTTCAACATCTGGTCGGACTACCGGCTCTTCGGCAAGACGTTCTTCGACCTGCTGGACTATCTCACTTCCAACATCATGCTCCCGGTGGGCGGGTTTCTGATCGCCATCTTCGCCGGCTGGGTGATGCGCGAGCGCTCGGTGAAGGAGGAGCTGCAGATGGATGACTCGCTGGGTTACCGGTTGTGGCGTTTCCTGGTGCGGTACATCACTCCGGTGGGCGTGGCGCTGGTGTTCCTGAACGTGATCGAGGTGATATGACCGTCGTGCGCCGCAGCGCGCTGGTGCCCTATGAGGCCCCGGCCATGTTCAAGCTGGTCAACGACGTGCGCCGCTATCCCGAGTTCGTGCCGTGGTGCACGCGGGCCGAGGTCCTGGAAGAGGGGGAAGACGAACTCAAGGCGCGGCTGCATTTCGAGAAGGGGGCCCTTCGTACCAGCTTCACCACCCTGAACCGGCTGCAACCGGGCAAGATGATCGAGATGCGCCTCGTCGACGGGCCTTTCAAACACCTGCAGGGCTATTGGCGCTTCGAGCCGTTGGAACGGGGCGCGAGCCGGGTGTCCCTGGATCTGGAGTTCGAGATCGCCAATCCGGTGTTGCGGATGACGCTGGGGCCGCTGTTCACGCAGATCACCAATGCGCTGGTGGACGCCTTCGTCAAGCGCGCCCGGGAGGTGTATGGAAAGGTCTGAGGCCCCGGCTTCGCGGCCCGCTTCGCCGCCGGCCCTGATCCCCGTGGAAGTGGCCTACGCCCGGCCCGAGCGTCAGCTCATCGTGGAGCTGGACGTGCCGGAGGGCACGACGGTGGAGCAAGCGGTGCGGGCCTCTGGAATTCTCACGGAGTTTCCGGAGATCGACCTCGGTGGAAAGAACAAGGTGGGCATCTTCGGCAAGGTGGTGCCGCTCGACCGCGCCCTGCGGGCCCGTGACCGCGTGGAGATCTATCGCCCACTCATCGCCGATCCCAAGGAGATCCGCCGGCGGCGGGCGGCCGCCGGCAAGCGCATGAAGAAGGGTGCCGGATCGGCGTGAATCAGCCCTGGTCCCGGTCCTCGGGCGCCGCCGGGGCGGGGGGTCCCATGCCGGCCTTCTCGATTCGCACCACTTCACCGCCTTCGAAGAACACCGTCACCCGGCGCAGGACGGGGGGGCGGCTTCCGGGACGGAAATAGTAGACGTAGTCCCAGCGTTCCGGTCGGAAGGGGTCCGTGATCATAGGGGTGCCCATCAGGAACCGCACCTGCTCTGGCGTCATGCCCTCGCGCAGCAGGGCCACGTCCTCCTCTTCCAGGGCATTGCCCTGCTGTACGTCGATGCGGTGGATGCTGAAAAAGTCGCGCGCGTAATCCCAGGACCAGCTACAACCCGTGCTGCCGGAGACGGCGGCGCCGAGGATGAAAAAGTTGAGAATCTTTCTCATAATCGTATGCGGGCCCTGGAGGGAGGTACGCGGGCGAAGAATCATTGTACCGGGAAAGGTGGTGTGAGGTATCCGGCAGGAGCGACCCATGGAGACACAGGACCTGAAAAAGGCGGGCTTGAAGGTGACGCATCCGAGGATGAAGATCCTCGAGATCCTGGAGCGCGCGCCGGAGCATCACCTGACCGCCGAGGATATCTACCGCAAGCTCTTGGAGGAGGGCGAGCAGATCGGTCTGGCGACCATCTACCGCGTGCTCACACAGTTCGAGGCCGCCGGCCTGGTGAACCGCCTGCACTTCGAGGGAGGACAGGCGGTCTTCGAGCTCGACCGCGGCACCCACCACGACCACATGGTGTGCAGCCGCACCGGGCGCGTGGTGGAGTTCTATGACGAGGTCATCGAGCAGCGCCAAAGGGAGATCGCCAAGGCCCACGGCTTCCGCCTGCGGGACCATTCGCTGATCCTCTACGGGGAGTTCATCGAAGACGAGGACACCTCGTCCTCCTGAGCCACCGTTTTTCCGCGTCCGGTCACGGCCTGACCGCCCGGTCCGCCGAAGGGTCGCGTGGGCGCTATGCGCCCAGCATCTCCCGCGCATGTGCCCGGGCGCGCTCGGTGATCCGCCTGCCCCCCAGCATGCGGGCGATCTCCTCCACGCGCTGCTCGCGGCAGAGCGTCGCGACACGCGTGGTCACGCCGCCGCGCGTCTTCTCCTTGCCCACCAGGAAGTGGCGGTCGCCTTGGGCGGCCACCTGGGGCAGGTGGGTGACGCACAGGACCTGGCGGCGGGCGGCGAGGTCTCTCAGGCGCCGCCCCACGGTCTCGGCCACGGCACCGCCGATGCCGGTGTCCACTTCGTCGAAGACCAGGGTGGGGATGGGCAGGGCGTCCACGGCGGCCAGGCGGACGGCCAGGCTGATGCGGGACAGCTCGCCTCCCGAGGCGGTCTCCTCCAGGGGGCCGGGGGGCTGGCCCGGATTGGTCCGCACATGGAAGCGGACCGCATCCCATCCCGTGGCGCTGCGGCCCTGCGCGCCGCGCGGCACGACCTGCACCTCCAGCCGTGCCTCGGGCATGCCCAGCTCGGCCAGGTGGCGCGTGGCCTCTTCGGACAGGCGGACGGCGGCCTGGGTCCGGGCCGCGGAAAGGCGCTCGCAGGCCTCATCCAGGGCCGCCTCGGCCTCCGCGAGCCGGGCGCGTAGGGCCTCGACGTCGAACTCGGGGGATTGCAGGGTCTCCAGCTCGGCGGCGAAGCGCGCGCGCAGTGCGTGCAGTTCCTCGGGCCGCACGCCGTACTTGCGGGCCAGATCGTGCACGCGCTGGAGGCGTTCGTCCAGCCAGGCCAGGCGTTCCGGGTCGGCCTCCAGCCCCGCGGCGTGGTCGCGCAGGACGGCGGCGAGTTCCTGGGCCTGGATGGCCAGGCCGTCGGCGGTCTGCGCCGCCTCCCGCAGGGGCGGGTACAGTTCGGCCGCCGCCTGCACGTCCGTGGCGATGCGCGCGAGCCGCGCGTACAGGGTCGGGCCGTCGGCGTCGTAGAGTTCCTGGGCGGCCGCCGCGCATCGCGCCTGGAGCGCCTCGGCGTGCGCCAGGCGGGTCTGCTCCTCGTCCAGGGTCTCGTATTCGCCGGGGCCGAGATTCAGGGTCTCCAGCTCCTCCAACTGAAATTGCAACAGGGCCCGCCGGTCGCGGATCTCGCCCGAACGCGCGGCCGCCGTCTCGGCCTGTTCGGCCAGGGCGCGCCAGGCGCGGAAGCGTTCGGCCAGTTCGGCGAGCAGGGTCTCGTGGCCCGCGTACTGATCCAGCAGGGTGCGTTGCATGCCGGGGCGTAGCAGGGCCTGGTGGGCGTGCTGGCCATGGATGTCCACCAGCAGCTCGCCCAGCTCGCGCACCGCCTGCAGGGGCATGGGCACGCCGTTGATGTAGGCGCGGGAGCGGCCCTCGCGCGTGACGACGCGGCGCAACAGACAGACGCCGTCCTGGTCGAGGTCGCGCCCGGCGAGCCAGTCCCGGACACTGGGCACCGCCGCCACGTCGAATTCGACGGCCAGGTCGGCGCGCGTGGCCCCGGTCCGCACCACGCCGCGCCCGGCGCGGTCGCCCAGGACCAGGCCCAGGGCGGTGACCACCAGGGACTTGCCCGCGCCCGT
Source organism: Gammaproteobacteria bacterium (assembly GCA_026984215.1). Taxonomy (GTDB): domain Bacteria; phylum Pseudomonadota; class Gammaproteobacteria; order JAJDOJ01; family JAJDOJ01; genus JALVEU01. The sequence continues at coordinate 6,341 of JALSSO010000096.1, forward strand.
CTCGCCCGTGAACACGTTCATGCGCGGGCCGGGTTCGATCTCGATCTGGTCGACGATGGCGAAGTCGCGCAGGACGATCCGCGTGAGCATCAGGGCAGCTCGCTCCATTTGAGCTTCGCGCGCAGGATCTCGAAATAGTCGAGATCGGCGGGCTGGATGAGACGCAGGCGCCGCTCCTTGAGCCAGATCTCCACCCGGTCTCCGGGCTCCAGGTCGCAGTCCACCTGGCCGTCGAAGGAGACCACGGCCGGTACGGTGTTGTCCGGGCACAGGGCCAGCTCCATCCGGCAACGGTCGTCGATGACGATGGGGCGGTTGCTGAGCGTATGGGGACAGATCGGCACCAGGGTGAGCGCCGAGACGTCCGGGTGGAGGATGGGCCCGCCGCCGGACAGCGCGTAGGCCGTGGATCCGGTGGGGGTGGCGACCACGATGCCGTCGGCGTTCTGCCGCGCCAGCAGCCGGCCGTCCACGAATACGTCGAAGCCGATCATGCGCACACTCTGCCGGGCGTGCAGCACGATGTCGTTGAGCGCGGAACTGGCCAGGATTTCGGTCTCGTTGCGCAGGATACGCCCGCACAGCATGGTGCGCTGGTCCTCCTGGTACCGTCCCGAAAGGATTTCCTCCATCCGTTCCAGCATCTCGTCCGGAGAGATGTCGGCCAGAAATCCCAGCCGCCCCCGGTTGATCCCGGCCAGGGGGATGCCCCGGTCGACGAAGCGGCGCGCAGCGTGCAGAAGGGTGCCGTCGCCGCCGACAGCCAACACCAAATCCGGCTCGCGAGGGCCATCCGCGCAAGGTGGCTCTGCGTGGGCGCGCAGCAGGGTGCAGGCCGAGGCGTCCAGAAGCACCCGGCGGCCCCGCCGGTGGAGGAACGTCCGCAGGCTCTCCAGGGTGGGGCGCAGGGATGGATCTCCCGGTTTGCTGACCAGCAGGATCGTGTGAAAGACCGGCATTGCCGAATGGTACCCCGAAATCCGCGCATGCAGCGATGGGGATGCGGGCCCCCGCACAACCTCGGCCTACCGAGCAGGACCTTCGCCCCGTTCATCCATCCGTTCGTCTGCAGTCCATGGGGGCTTCACGCTACAATCCGCCCCCATGGACGCCTCGGTCATCGAACTCTACGAACAGCTGGCCAACGCCCCCGACGAGCGCACGCGCGCCCGCCTCATTGCGGAGGCCCTCCAGGCGCTGTCGGAGCGTTTTCCCCATCTCGATCACCTGGCCACCTGTCAACACCTGACCGAGACCGAGCTCAAGCTCCTGCGGGAGATCGAGCAGGTGCGTCTCGAGACGGAACACGTCCGCGCCGAGCTCAAGGAGAGCGAGCTCAGGTTGTCCAAGGAGATCGAGCAGGTGCGTCTCGAGACGGAACACATCCGCGCCGAGCTCAAGGAGAGCGAACTCAGGCTGTCCAAGGAGATCGAGCAGGTGCGTCTCGAGACGGAACACGTCCGCGCCGAGCTCAAGGAGAGCGAACTCAAGCTGTCCAAGGAGATTGAGCAGGTGCGTGCCGATCTTTCCAAGGAGATCGAGCAGGTGCGTGCCGATCTTTCCAAGGAGATCGAGCAGGTGCGTGCCGATCTTTCCAAGGAGATCGAGCAGGTGCGGTCGGATCTGAGAGTGCGCATCGAGCAGGCCAAATCGGAGACGGTGCGCTGGGTGGCCGGCTTATGGCTGGCGCAGACGGCGTTGATCGCTTGGCTTATCTTGCGCGCGGCGAGCTGAAGCACCGTCGTCGCGGGGAGGCTGGCCATCGTCTGCCGGCGACGCGGGGCAGACCGCCTCCCCGACGGCGAACGCGGTCTGGCATCTCCCTCGGCGGTGTTGCTTGTGTCGCGGGCCGGTTTCCTGCCTAACGACCATGGTGTGTGGGCCGAGCGCTCGGGATGCGAGGCACTTGAGGGCGGGGTGGCCGGACCGCATATTCGAAACAGAGCGTTAGCACCTTGATGCAGAGAGTGCTAGATTAGCCGTTGTCATCCGATCGGATCTCGTCACGCATGGAAGAACGCGCGGCCCAGATCGAGCTCACGCAGCGGGCGGAGCACCTGCTGCGGGTGCTGGTGGAGCAGTACATCCGCGAGGGCCTCCCCGTGGGCTCGCGTACGCTGGCCCGTGCCTCGGGCCTGGACCTCAGTCCGGCCACTATTCGCAACGTGATGGCGGATCTCGAGGAGATGGGGCTGGTGCGTTCGCCGCACACCTCGGCTGGCCGCGTGCCCACGGTGCTCGGTTATCGACTGTTCGTGGACCGGATGATCGAGGTGCAACCGCTGGACGAGCAGTTGGTGGAGGAGTTCCGGGGCGTGCTCAATGCGGGCGAGGGTCCCCAGGAGCTGGTGGAGCGGGCCTCGCGGCTGTTGTCGCGCGTGACCCAACTGGCGGGCCTGGTGACGGTGCCGCGCGCCGAGCACGCCGTGTTGCGGCGGATCGAGTTCCTGGAGCTGTCCGACGACAAGGTGCTCGTGGTGCTGGTGCTCGAGCCGCACGAGGTCCAGAACCTGATCATCGAGCTGGACAAGCCGCTGTCGCGCCAGGCGCTGGAACGGGCCGCCGACTTCCTCAACGAACGCTTCTCGGGGCTGGACCTCCAGGAGGTGAGGGCGCGGATCGAGCACGATCTGGACTGCATGCGCCGCGACATGGACCGGCTGGCCTGCGCCGCGGCCGAACTGGGCGATCGGGTCTTTTCCGAGACGCTGCGCGACCCCGAAGACTTCGTGGTGGTGGGCCAGACCCGGCTCATGGAGTACGAGGAGCTCTCGGACATCGAAAAGTTGCGTCAGTTGTTCGAGGCGTTCTCCGAGAAGCGGCAGATCCTGGAGCTGCTGGACAAGTGCATCGAGGCCGAGGGCGTACAGATTTTCATCGGACAGGAGTCCGGCTATGACGCGCTGGCCGGGTGCAGCGTGATCTCCGCGCCTTACCGGGTCGGGGGCGACATCGTGGGGGTGTTGGGCGTCATCGGTCCCACCCGGATGCACTATGAGCGGGTCATCCCCGTGGTGGACGCCACCGCGCGTCTGCTGGGAGAGGCGCTGAGCGCCTGAGGCTTGAAAAGCGCCGGGCGGTCCCCATGTGGGATCTCATGCCCGGGCGTTTCACGCCCCACGTATGGATTTTCCGGTTTCCATCGACAGACTCGCGGTACACGGAGCGATTTGTATGAGTGCACAGAACGAGAACGAACGCCTCGGCGAAGCGGCCGCCTCGGAAGCGGAGGTGCCTGCGCAGGAGGGCGATGGCGAGGCGGCCCCCGGGGAGATCGAGCGGCTGCGCGAGGAGCTGGAGGCCGCACGCAAGCAGGCCGAGCAGACCTGGAACCAGCTCGTGCGTGCGCAGGCCGATCTGGAGAACCTGCGCAAGCGCAGCGAGCGCGACGTGGCACAGGCCCACAAGTACGGCCTGGAGAAGTTCATCTCCGAGTTGCTGCCGGTGGTGGACAGTCTCGAACTGGGCCTGGGGCACGCCACCGAACACGTGGATGCGCAGAAGCTGCGCGAGGGCATGGACCTGACCCTGAAGATGCTCGGGCAGGTGCTCCAGAAGTTCAACGTGGAGGAGATCGATCCCGTGGGCGAGCCGTTCGATCCCGAGCTGCACCAGGCCATGTCCATCCAAGAAAATGCCGAGCTGGAACCCAATACGGTGCTCACCGTGGTGCAGAAGGGCTATCGACTCAACGACCGCCTGCTGCGTCCGGCCATGGTGATCGTGTCCAAGCGTCCGGACAGTGGTTGAGACGCTGGTTGAAACGGGACTCCGCTGCCCCCATCTCTGCGGGCAGGTTTTCGGAATGTTTTTGATTTGAGAGGCGTGGAGAACAACGATGGCAAAGACGATCGGAATCGACCTGGGCACCACCAATTCGTGCGTTGCCGTGATGGAGGGGGGCAAGCCCAAGGTCATCGAAAACGCCGAGGGGGACCGCACGACCCCGTCGGTGGTGGCCTTCACGGAGGACGGTGAGGTCCTGGTGGGCCAGCCGGCCAAGCGCCAGGCGGTCACCAATCCCAAGAACACCCTGTTCGCCATCAAGCGCCTGATCGGTCGCAAGTTCACCGACCCCGAGGTGCAGAAAGACATCGAGCTGGTGCCGTACAAGATCGTGCCGGCCGACAACGGCGACGCCTGGGTGGAAGTGCCGGCGGTGGGCAAGAAGATGGCCCCACCGGAGATCTCCGCGCGGGTGCTCATGAAGCTCAAGAAGGATGCCGAGGCCTACCTGGGCGAGGAGGTCAAGGAGGCGGTCATCACCGTGCCGGCCTACTTCAACGACTCCCAGCGTCAGGCCACCAAGGACGCCGGGCGGATCGCCGGCCTCGACGTCAAGCGCATCATCAACGAGCCCACGGCCGCCGCGTTGGCCTATGGGTTGGACAAAAAGACGGGCGATCAGAAGATCGCCGTCTACGACCTGGGCGGCGGCACCTTCGACATCTCCATCATCGAGATCGCCGAGGTCGACGGCGAGAAGCAGTTCGAGGTGCTGGCCACCAACGGGGACACCTTCCTGGGCGGTGAGGACTTCGACAAGCGGCTCATCGACTATCTGGCCGACGAGTTCCAGAAGGATCAGGGCATCGACCTGCGCGGCGACCCGCTGGCCATGCAGCGCCTCAAGGAGGCGGCCGAAAAGGCCAAGATCGAGTTGTCCTCGGCCCAGCAGACCGAGGTCAACCTGCCCTACATCACCGCCGACCAGACCGGGCCCAAGCACCTCAACATCAAGGTCACCCGGGCCAAGCTGGAGTCCTTGGTGGAGGACCTGATCGCCAAGACCATCGAGCCCTGCAAGCAGGCGCTCAAGGATGCGGGGCTTTCGGTGTCCGAGATCAGCGAAGTGATCCTGGTGGGCGGGCAGACCCGCATGCCGAAGGTCCAGCAAGTGGTCGAGGAGTTCTTCGGCAAGACCCCGCGCAAGGACGTCAACCCCGACGAGGCGGTGGCCATCGGCGCGGCCATCCAGGCGGGCGTGCTGGCCGGCGAGGTCAAGGACGTGCTGTTGCTCGACGTCACGCCGCTGTCCCTGGGTATCGAGACCCTGGGCGGGGTGATGACCAAGATCATCGAGCGCAACACCACCATCCCCACCAGCGCCACGCAGGTCTTCTCCACCGCCGACGACAACCAGACCGCGGTGACCGTGCACGTGCTCCAGGGCGAGCGCGAGATGGCGCGGGACAACAAGTCGCTGGGTCGCTTCGATCTCACCGGCATTCCACCGGCCCCGCGGGGCGTGCCGCAGATCGAGGTGACTTTCGACATCGACGCCAACGGCATCCTGCACGTCTCGGCGCGTGACAAGGCCACCGGCAAGGAGAACAAGATCGTCATCAAGGCGGGTTCCGGGCTGTCCGAGGAGGAGATCCAGAAGATGGTCCGCGACGCCGAGGCCCACGCCGAGGAGGATCGCCGCATGCGCGAGCTGGTGGAGGCCCGCAACCAGGCCGATGCCATGATCCATGCGGCGGAGAAGTCCCTCAAGGAGCTGGGCGAGAAGGTCTCCGAGGCCGACCGCAAGTCCGTGGAGGACGCCATCGCCGAGCTCAAGCAGGCCATGGAGGGCGACGACAAGGCGGCCATCGAGGCCAAGACGCAGGCCCTGGCGCAGGCCTCGGGCAAGCTGGCCGAGCAGCTCTACGGCCAGGCCGGCGGTGCGCAGCAAGGCGCCGCAGGTGCTGCCGGGGCCGGAGCCGCCGGAGCGGGTGCCGCCGAGGGTGCTTCCTCCGCGGCCGGGGACGAGGATGTCGTGGACGCGGAGTTCGAGGAAGTCGACGACAGCAAGAAGTGAGCCGGGCGGCCGGTGCCCGGGGGCGCCGGCCACCCGCCGCTGCGGCGCGGATGCGCTGCGGCGCCGGTGCAGCGGTCCGGTCCCCGTCTCAATCGGGGGCCGGGCCTTTTGGTGTGTCTGATGCATGCGTATGGCTAAAAAGGACTACTACGAGATCCTGGGGGTGGCCCGCAACGCCAGCGAGGCGGAGATCAAGAAGGCCTACCGCCGGCTGGCGATGAAGTTCCATCCCGACCGCAACCCCGACGATCCCAAGGCCGAGGCGCGGTTCAAGGAGATCCAAGAGGCCTACGCCTGCCTGTCGGACTCGCAGAAGCGGGCGGCCTACGACCAGTTCGGTCATGCCGGGCCCGCCGGCATGGGCGGCGGTTTCGCCGGTGGCGGGTTCCGAGGCGGCTTCGGCGACATCTTCGAGGACATCTTCGGCGACATCTTCGGTGGCGGCCGTGGCGGCACGCGCCGCGCCCGGCGGGGTTCGGACCTGCAGTTCACCGTGGAGCTCACGCTGGAGGAGGCGGTCTTCGGCACCGAGGTGAAGATCCGCGTGCCCTCCAAGGCAGTGTGCGAGGTCTGCGAGGGCACGGGTGCGGCGGCCGGCACCGCCCCCGAGACCTGTCCCACTTGCGGTGGCGTCGGCCAGGTCCGCATGCAGCAGGGATTTTTCTCCGTGCAGCAGACCTGCCCGCATTGCGGCGGCTCGGGGCAGGTGATCCGGGAACCCTGCCGGGCCTGTCACGGCAGCGGCTACGTGCGGCAGGAACGCACGCTGGCGGTGCGCATTCCGCCTGGCATGGACAGCGGCGACCGCGTGCGCCTGGCCGGGGAAGGGGAACCCGGCGAGAACGGCGGCCCCCCCGGGGATCTGTACGTGCAAGTGCGGGTGAAACCGCACCCGCTGTTCCGTCGCGAGGGCAATGATCTGCACTGCGAGGTGCCCGTGTCCATCACCACGGCGGCGCTGGGCGGAGAGGTGGAGGTGCCCACCCTGGAGGGCAAGGTCCTGCTCAAGCTGCCCGAGGGGACCCAGTCGGGCAAGCAGTTCCGCATGCGTGGCAAGGGAGTGCGTCCCGTGCGTGGGGGGCCGACCGGCGATCTGATCTGCACGGTGGTGGTGGAGACCCCGGTCAACCTCACCCGCCGTCAGCGCGAACTGCTGGAGGAACTGGCCGAGACCATGCGGGCCGGAGGCGGCCGCCACAGCCCCCGCACGCATGGCTGGCTCGACGGGGTGAAGAGCTTCTTCGACGAACTGAAACACAAGATCTCCGGATGAGGGCCCTGCGAGGCCGCATCCGGCGGGAGGCGAGATGACGCGGATCGTGGTGACGGGCGCCGGGGGGCGCATGGGGCGGGCGCTGGTGGAGGCGGTCCACGCCTCGGCCGAGGCCGGTCTGGCGGGTGCCACCGAGGCGCCGGGGAGCACGTTGCTGGGGGCGGACGCGGGCGAGGTGGCCGGCATCGGCCGGCAGGGGATCCCCATCGTGGCGGGGCTGGAGGCGGTGGAGCGGCCCTTCGACGTGGTCATCGATTTCACCACGCCGGGGGCGACACGGGAGCACGTGGCCTTTTGCGAGGCCCACGGCCGGGCCATCGTCATCGGCACCACCGGGTTGGGGGGCGCGGACCGGGAGCGGATCGCCGCCGCCGCCCGGCGCATCCCCATCGTACAGGCGCCCAACATGAGTGTGGGGGTCAACCTGTGTTTCAAGCTCCTGGAGATCGCCGCCCGCGTGGTGGGGAGTGACGCGGACATCGAGATCATCGAGGCGCATCACCGCCATAAGGTGGACGCCCCCTCGGGCACGGCGCTGCGCATGGGCGAGATCGTGGCCGGGGTGCTGGGGCGCGACCTGGAGCGGTGCGCCGTCTACGGCCGCCACGGCCATACTGGCCCGCGCACGCGAGAGACCATCGGCTTCGAGACCATCCGCGCCGGCGACATCGTGGGCGAGCACACCGTGATGTTCGCCGCCGACGGCGAGCGGGTGGAGATCACGCACAAGGCCTCCAGCCGCCAGACCTTCGCCCGGGGGGCGGTGCGCGCCGCCGGTTGGCTCATGGCGCAGCCGCCCGGCCTCTACGATATGCAGGACGTGTTGGGCCTGCGCGACTGAGCTCCGCGCGCGGGTGCGGCCCCGCCCTCAAGGGGCTTCGCCCGTCACACGCGCATCCAGCAGGGCGCTGACGCCGCGGGTGATCACGCCGTGGTCGGCGAGGAGCTGGAACAGGGGTTCGATCTGATCGTAGTGCGCCTCCAGCGTGTTGTCGTTGATGACCAGTCCCAGGTATTCTCCGGCGCCGGCTCGACTGAACGCCTGTTCCACGTCGGCCAGATCCACCGCTGCATCACCCAGGTGGTCGATGGCATAGCCGGCGTTGTAGATCTCGGTCACGGTCTGCCCGTTGTGCACGGTGGAGACGGGACTGCTCACGAGATCCTCCGGTGAGGGCGAGTCTCCCGAGTCGGTGGCATAGTAGGGCACGCCCGCGGGCCAGTCGATGTCCGCGTCCGACATGCTGGCCGAGCGGATGGGCTGGGCCGCCACGGCCTGAACGATCTCCATCAGCCAGGTCATGTCACCTTGGTGGCCGAAATCGAACGCATAGTCCGTGGCACCGATGAGATCCGGGCGGTTGGTATAGCCGTCGAAGAAGGTGTGCGAAGGTCCGTGATGGTGCAGGCCGATCTCGTGGCCGGCGGCCTCCCAGGCACGGATTTCGTCCACCAAGCCGTCGGCCTGGGCCATCTGCGCCCATTGCGCGGAGAAATGCAGGGTCAAGCGGTGTCCATAGCGATCGGCCAGGGACACGGCATCTCTCAGCAAGGGCCAGAGTGCCCGCACGCGTGGCAGTGTCGAGACTTCGAGGTGCACCACGATGAAGGCCCCGTCCGGCCCCGGGTTCTGGGCCGGCACCGGCGCGCTCCCTTCCAGGCGGGCCGAGGCGGCGTTGTCGTGGCGGTAGCGTGGCCAGAGCGCCTCGCCGTAGCCTCGCACGCCGGCCTGGTCGATGACGTTGAGCGTGGCGTCTTCTTGCAGCACGTACACCACGCCGTCGTGGATCACGGGAGCGGCCAGTACCCGGGCCTCGCTCGCCAAGGCATACTGGCTCACCGGGGCGCCATCCAGCGTGTGGATGTCGAGGCGGCCGTCGGTGGCGAACAGGACGTAACGGTCATCGGCCAGCGTCGGCGAGGCCTGCGCCCAGACCCCTTTCCGCTCGACCAGCAGGGTGGCCTGGCAAGTTTGCGGCTCCACCCGGTAGAGGCGGGCGCTGCGTCCCTGTTCGCTGTCCGGTACGGTGACGGCCACGTAGGCGCGGCCTTCCCGATCCACGGTGGGCGCGCCGTAAAAGCCGATGGCCTGGGTTTGTGGTTCGAAGGGGAAGGTCACGCGGCACACCTCGTTGAGTGCCGCGTTCAGGCGGTATAGGGCCGTTTCCATCTCCGTGCCGTTGGGCCGCACGTATTGCGCCCAGAGGCCGTTGCCATCGGGGCTCACTTCGCCGGAGACCGAATCCATGTTGGCGCCCTGGTAGGGCAGCTCGTGGCAGGCGAGCTCTCCGGGATCGAAGGCGGCCTCCACATTGAGGGCCGGGTCGGTGCGGATCACCGAGCAACCATACAGGTAGGTGGTCTCGTCGCCACTCTTCTCGCCCACGGTCTGGGCGGCGCTGCCGAAGTACAGCGCGGTTCCGTCGGTGGTGACCCCCGTGCCGATCCAGGCGCGGAAGCCCTGCGCATAGTCGCGTCGCTGGACCACGTCGCCGTCCGGATCCAGTCCGAACAAGGCGCCGCAGGCCGGATCGATGGGGTCCTGACAGCTCGCGTCCGGGGCATTGACGGTGCCGAAATAGAAGGTGTCGCCCAGCACGAGCCCCGCGCTGTCCGAGGTCGCCCCCACGGAGACCTGCCGAATCAGTTCGAAGCTCTCGGGATCCAGCAGCAAGACCGTCCCGCCAAAGGTGACAGGTCACCACAGCCGTCCGTGTGCGGTGTCGTACAGCAACGGGGCTTCCCCGCTGGCCCCTTCATAGAGTCGGTAAAGGCGCCCGTCGCGCAGGTTGAAGCCCAGCAGCGATCGGCGGTAGGGGCCGGGGCCACTGCAGTTGCTTTTGTGTTCGTGCATGGGATAGACCAGCCAGTCACCCACCACGGTGGGGGTCGCGGTGACGTTGATGCAGTCGGTCACCGGGATCTGGACGAAACGGCCATCCCCCGTTTCACCGTAGACCGCATCGCTGATCGGCTGGGCGGCCTCGAGTAGTGGGTTGGGTCCGTTCACCGTTCCGGCGCCCCCGTCGCCGGACCGGCCGCTCCCGCCGCCGCAGGCCGACAGCATGAACGCCACAGCGATCACCCAGATCCGATAACGCATCCCCATGCTTCCTCCCATAGGCTTGGTGTCGTGTTTCCCCGTCTGTACCCCGCGCCGAAGACCCGGCGCGAACGACACCTGACAACACACCATTCAACGTCCAGGTTTGCCCACGGTTGACCCGGCTTTGGACGAAGCCCCCGGGGACGCCGATGAACGTGTGCTGCAACGGCCCTGTCTCGCCGGTCGTCTCGCTTTCGTGGTCGTGGGGGTGGGATGGTGTTCACACACCCGGGAGAGAGGAGTCACGGCATGGGCGGAAGCATCATGCCGCGGATCATGAAATAGATCATGGCGGCCATGATCCCGGAGACGGGCACGGTGATGACCCAGGCGGCGGCGATCTTGAGCAGGTGCGTGCGCTTGACCAGCTCCGTGCGATAGACCTTGCGCAGGCGCTTGCGCTCCTTTTTGGTCAGATGGGCGCGCGCGGAGTTGTTCTTGAGCTGCTCGAGCATCTCGGACTTCTTCTGCAGTGGCGCCTTCTTGAACTCCAGGAGAAAGGCCTCGATCACTTGCGGGTCCTCGCCCTCGTGGTGATGTTTGATTTCTTCGATCATGGTGCCGTAACTCGCCTTGAGGTATTCGCGCAGGAAACCGACGCCGAACACGCCCCCCACGGCGATGTGGGTGGAGCTCACCGGCAGGCCCAGCTGCGAGGCGATGATGACGGTGATGGAGGCGGCCATGGCGATGCAGAAGGCACGGGTCTTGTCGAGCTCCGTGATTTCGCTGCCGACGGTGCGGATGAGCTTGGGGCCGTAGAGGGCCAGACCCAGGGAGATGCCGAGTGCCCCCACCATCATCACCCACAAGGGGATGTGCGCCTTGGCGGCCACGCCGCCGGCGGTGATGGCCTCGTTGATGGCCGCCAGTGGGCCGACGGCATTGGCCACGTCGTTGGCGCCGTGGGCGAAACTCAGCAGCGCCGCGGCGAAGATGAGCGGCACGGTGAACAATTCGCTGACACTGGCCTTGTCGTTGGGCAGGCGGCTGGCGACTCGGACGATCAACGGCCGTACCAGCAGAAAGACGCCCACCGCGACCCCGGCGCCGATGGCGGCGGCGGTGGGGAAGTCCACCTTCCAGAGCTTCTTGATCCCCTTGAGCATCAGATAAGTGGAGAACGACCAGGCCATGAGCAGGATCAACAGCGGCACCATCCTCTTGGCCGCGGCGACCATGTCCGCCTGATAGGTGATGGTGCGTTTGATGAGATACAGGAAGGCGGCGGCGATGATTCCGCCCAGCACCGGGGAGATGATCCAGCTGGCCACGATGGCGCCCATCTTCCCCCAGTTGGCGATGTCCACTCCCCCGGCGGCGATCCCGGCCCCCAGGACCCCGCCCACGATGGAATGGGTGGTGGACACCGGGGCCCCGAGGGCGGTGGCGATGTTGAGCCAGATGGCGCCGGCCAGCAGCGCGGCCATCATCAGCCAGATGAACGTGTCCGCGTGCGTGATCTGGGCCGGATCGATGATCCCCTTCTTGATGGTGCCGACCACGTCGCCGCCGGCGATCAGCGCGCCGGATGCCTCGAACACGGCCGCGATGAGGATGGCGCCGGTCATGGTCAGAGCCCGGGATCCCACCGCCGGGCCCACGTTGTTGGCCACATCGTTGGCCCCGATGTTCATGGCCATGTAGCCACCGATCATGGCCGCCACCACCAACATCAGCTTGCTCGCCGTCGGCGGTTCGCTCATCTCGAGGTAGAGCATGATGCCCGCGATGAACAACAGCGCGGTGCCGAGGCGGAACAACTCGCTGCGGCCCCTGCGGGTCGCGGCTTCCAGGGTGTTGATGCTCTTGAGTTCCATGGCGTGCAGATGAGTCGATCCGTCCTGGATGGGGCGTCTCAGTATCCTTTCGGATGCGCGCGGTTGGATTGATCGGGATCCAGCTTTCCGCGCGACGGTGGACCGAAGCGGGGAACGTCTGACGCGATCTCCCCGGCGCGGAATCCCCGCGGTCCGAAGCGGGACACCCCCTGGATGGGGGTGTGTCGTGTACCGATGTCCGCACGGCTTGCAACGGATCGCGGTGAGGCGAACAATGCCGTTGCATGCAGGACGCCACGCTCACCGAGATCTTCCTGCGTTTCGGCCTGGCGGCGTTGCTCGGGTTCGCCATCGGGCTGGAGCGTGCGCTCGGGGAAGGCGAAGAGGCGGAGAATCGTCATACGGGGGTGCGCGACTTCGTGCTCTTCGCCCTCACCGGGGCGTTGGCCGCCTTCATCGCGCTGGAGACGGGATACGACTTTCTGCTGCCGGCGGGTTTTTTCGGCTTCCTTCTGCTCCTGCTCAGCGGCTACTGGCGGGAGTATCTGCGCGATCGCGACGCCGATCCCGGCATCACCACCGAGGCGGCCGCCATCCTGGCCTTTCTGCTGGGCGCCCTGGTGGTTCAGGACCTGGCGGGCCCGACGGCGGCCACCTCGGTGGCCATCGCGGTGGGAATCCTCATCCTGGCGGTTCTGTCCCAGGCCGGCCCCATCGCCGCGTTTCGCCGCCACGTGCGCCGCTTCGAGCTGGACGCGGCGCTCAAGCTCCTGGTGATCAGTTTCATCGTGCTGCCGATCCTGCCGCGGGTGTCGCTGGACCGTTACATCGCCCTGCCCCTGGGCGAGGTGCGGGCCGTAGAGCCGGCAAGGGGGCTGGTGGTGGTGGCGACGTCTCCCGGCGCCGCCCGCCGGACCGGAGAACGGCTGGGCGTCTACGTCGAAGGGGGAGGCTATGTCGGCGAGGCCGAGGTGGCGGCCGCCGGGCCGGAGCGCCTGCGGCTGCGTCTGCCGCAAGCGGCGCTGGAGCACCTGCGGCCCGGAATGAAGCTGCGCGCGGAATTCGCCCTGCGCCCGCTCTCGGTGATGCTTTCGGCGATCCAGCCCTACAAGGTCTGGTTGATCGTGATCCTGGTCTCCTTCGTCAGTTTCATCGGCTATGTCCTGGTGAAGGTGTTCGGAAGCCGGGCGGGGATCGGGCTGACCGGGTTGGTGGGCGGCCTGGCCTCCAGCACCGCCACCACCCTGAGCTTCGCCCGGCGCAGCCTGGAGTCTCCCGCTCTCAACCGCCACTTCGCGGTGGCCGTGCTGCTCGCCTCCACCGTGATGTTCCCGCGCCTGTTGATGCAGATCGCGGTGGTGAACCCGGCCCTGATGCTGCGCATGGGGGTGCCGGTGTTGGTGATGGCCGGCACCGGTTTCGCGCTGGCGGGCTGGTGTTTCGTTCGCGAGCGGCGTGAGGCGCCCGAGTCCGAGGCGCTGACCCTGAGCAACCCCTTCAGTCTGAAGGCCGCGCTCCAGTTCGCGCTGGTGTTCGCCGTGATTCTCATGATCACGCGGCTGGCCATCGCCTACCTGGGCGACGCCTGGCTCCCCGTGGTTGCGCTGGTGAGCGGGCTGACCGACGCCGATGCCATCGCCTTCTCGGTGAGCGATGCGCAGCAGGCCGGCCTGATCACCTTGGATTGGGCGGCTTTCAACGCGGTGCTGGGGGCCATCGCCAACACGTTCATGAAGCTGCTGCTGATCCTGTCGCTGGGTGACCGCGGGTTGTTCAAGAAGCTGGTGGTCCCGGTGGTGGTGGTCGGGGTCGCCGGGCTGGCCAGCGCGTGGTTGTACTACGACCTGCCCTGGACGTTGGCGCCGGGGGCGGGCTGAGGGAGGCGGGGGCAGACCTCAGGATGAGTCCCGCCCGAGGTCCCGCAGCCGCCGCCGCGCCTCCTCCACCGATCCGTCCAGGATCACGCAGCCCCGGTGCATGAGCACCACCCGCGTGGCGATGTCGAAGGCCTCTTCCCGGTCGTGGGTGACGTAGAGCAGGGTGAAGCCGAGGGCCTCGTGCAGGGCGAGGATTTCCCGGCGCAGACGCAGGTTGAGGTCCAGGTCCAGGCTGGACAGGGGCTCGTCCATGAGCAACAGGCGCGGCGCGAGCACCAGCGCCCGGGCCAGCGCCACGCGTTGTTGCTGGCCGCCGGAGAGGGCGGCGGGGCGGCGTTCCTCCAGGCCGCCGAGGCCCACCCGCTCCAACGTTTCCCGGATGCGTCGGGTCCGCTCTGCCCTGGGGACGTGGCGGGCCCTCAGCCCGAACTCGAGATTGCCGCGCACGGTCAGGTGAGGCCACAGGGCCAGGTCCTGGAAGACCATGCCCAGGTTGCGCGCCTCGGGCGGAACCAGGATCCGACCTTTCCGGGAGACGGGTTGCCCGCCTAGGAGCACCTGGCCCGTATCGGGCGCCTCGAATCCGGCGATGAGCCGTAGAACGGTGGTCTTGCCGCAACCGGAGGGACCGAGAATCACCACCCGCTCGCCGGGCCCGGCGGCGAGCGAGAAGTCGCGCAGGACCGCTTGGCGCCCGTAACGCTTGGAGACCCGCTGGATCTCGACGATGTTCATGGATCCTGCAGGTCACGGCCCAGCCGCGGCACCAGCGCGAGCAGGGCCAGAGGGAGCACGCTTGCGGCGATCATGAGGGTGCACAGGGCGGCGATGAGTGCCGGCTCGCCGTTGGCCATGAGGGTGAAGATGCGCACCGGCAGGGTGTCGTGGCCGGGCGGATAGACCAGCATGGTGATGTCGGTGTCGCGCAACGAGAACAGATAGCCCACCAGCCAGGCGGCCGCCAGACCGCGGCGGGCCAGGGGGGCGACGATCAGGGCCATGCGCCTCGCCCAGCCCGCACCGGCCACCTGGGCCGCCTCCTCCATGGAGGCCGGGATGAGGCCGAGCTGGGTGGCGGAGATGCGGCTGGTGAGTGCAGTGTACTTGGCCAGGTAGCCCAGCACGATGATGGCGGGCGTGGCATAGACGAGATTCGTCCAGGGGGTGTTCCATAGGCTGATCAGACCGATGCCGATCACCGTGCCGGGCAGGGCGAACAGGAACAGGGTCATGGAATCCACCGCTCGCCAGACCGCCAGCGCCCGGGTCTGGACCAGGTAGCCGGTCAGGAAACCGATGGCGGTGAGCAGCGTGGCCCCGATGCCTGCGTAGACCAGGCTTCTCAGCAGGCTGTCGCCGGCGTGGCGCAGGGCTTCCTGGTAGGCCGCCACCTCGGCCGACTGCGCCACCAGCGCGCCGATGGGTACCAGCACCAGGGCAACGGCCAAGCCTGCGGTGGCCGCGGCCCATGCCATGCGCCCCGCCCCCAGCCCGATACGCGGCAGGCCCCGTTCGAGGCCGCTCAGACGCAGCTGTCCCGCGCGCCCGCGCAGGGAGGCGGCCTCCATGAGCAGAAGCACCAGGGTGACGCCGGCCATCGGTGCGGCGGCGGCCGTGGCGGCCTGGAAGTCGTAGAACGCCGAGAATTGCACGAAGCTCTCGACCGGAAAGACGTCATAACGCAAAAAAGTGGGCACGCCGAACTCGCCGAAGCTCAGCAGGAACACCAGCACGGCCGCCAGCGCGATTCCCGGCAAGATGAGTGGCACAGTGATGCCCCGCAGCACCGTCGGCCACGGGGCCAGGAGCCGTGCGGCCTCCTCGAGTCGGGGGTCCACCGTGCGCAGGAAGATCATCGTCAGCAGCATGGGGATCGGCAGGAAAACCGCGCTCAGCACCAGAACGCAGCCGGGAAGGCCGAACAGCCATTGTGCGGTGGCCCGTGCGATGCCCGGCCCGGCCATCCCGGCGAGCAGGCCATCCGGCCCCAGCAGATCGGCCCAGGAGACCGCGAGCACGTAGGGCGGCAGGAGCAGGGGCACCGCAAACAGCCCGGTGTACAAACGTCGGCCGGGCAGATCGGTCTTGCCGAGCAGCAGTCCCAGCGGCACGCCTGCGATCAGTGTCAGCCCGGTCACCAGCGCGGCCAGCACCAGGCTGTGTTCCATGAGGGCCCACTGATGTGCCGAGCCCAGAAGGCCCCGGTAGGCGGCCAGACTCCAGCGGTCGTCGTTGCGCAGGCTGCGCAGAAGCATGGACAGCACCGGGAGCATGCCGCTGACGAAGACCAGCAGCGCGGTCAGTGCGAGGACGAAGCGTCGGCTCACAGCCCCAGCCAGCTTCGCAACAGGGGCTGGATCTCGGTGAGCTTGCGGGCCACGTCGGCGTAGTGCACCGGCATGACCCGAATGTGGTCCAGGGGCTTGAGCTCGGGAGGCCCCTGGACGCCGGGGTGCAAGGGGATCTGGGCGCAGTCGGCCAGGGCAAGCTTGCGTTCGGTCTGTGGGGAGAGCAGGTAGTCGATGAGCCTGCGGGCCGCCTCCGGGTGCGGGGCGCCGCGAATGAGCACCGCGGCGTTGGGGACGATGAATGCACCGAGTCCACCCGGCTCCTGGTCTGGATAGACCAGGAATACCGGTTTGCCGTGGCGCATGCGGTTGACCGCATCGTCGCTGTCCACCAGGGCGAAGGCGTAACGCCCTGCCGAGACGAAGTCCGCGCTCTCACCGTTGCTGCTGGAGATGGCTATCTGGTTGCGCTTGAGGCCCTCCAGAAAGGCGCGGCCCTGGGCGTCGCCCCAGATCGTGAACAGTGCCGCGATCTCCGCCGTGGTGGTGCCGAACAGGGGATTGGCGATGACCGCCCGCCCGTTCCAGCGCGGGTCGGTGTAGTCCCGCACGCCGTGCGGCGGATCCTTCACCGCCTCGTGGACGATGAACACCCGCGCCCGGGCCGAGAACCCGGACCAGTACCCCTGCGGGTCTCGGAACATCGGGGGAATGGTCCGGGCGTTGGGCGAGACATAGGGCGCCGCGATGCCGCGTTGCTTCAGCACCTCGGCGCGGATGGGCTCGTTGGCCCAGTACACGTCGGCCTGGGGATTGTCCTTCTCGGCGATGAGGCGGTTCATGGCACCGGTGCTCTTGGTCTCCTCGGTGTCGTAGACGGCCTGCACGCGGATACCCGTCTCGCGCTCGAAATCCTGCAGGATCGGCTCGGAGAACACCTGGTCTTCGGAGACGTAGACCACCACCGTGGGATGTACCGTGGGTACGCGGGCTCGTTGCCAGAGGACGATCCCCGCCACGACCGCCGTGACGAGCAATGCGATGGAGGCGAACCGTTTCATGGTCATGGACTCCTCGACACGTTTCGTACAGCGCTGGTTTTCCTCGCTCCGCTACAGGGCGCGCCGGGCGGATCCTCAGGGCGGCGGGGTGGGGTGGCTCTGCGAACGGCCGCAGCACGGCGGCCGGGACCCCATGGATCTTCCAGTTGTCGGACCGAGGGCGTGCGGCCGGCGTCGGTGAGCCGGGACAGGCCCGGTCGCCTCAGCCGCCGCGGCTGACGTTCACGCCCAGGCCGTAGACCAGTTCACCGCCGAACCACGCCGTGGTCAGGATCAGGAACAGGACGCCCAGCCCCGTGGCCCAGGTGAGCCAGGCGAGCTTCGGGCAGCGGCAGTCGCGCGCGAACCACCACCCGTTCCAGGCCGCCAGCGCGGTGAGCAGGACGGCGCTCGTGATACCCAGCTCCTCATGGGTCTCCAGCCTGTTCTCGGAGAAGCCGAGCTCGATCGCTTTGTCCATCGCGAGGTCACCGAACACGGCAGCGGCCACGGCCCCCAGGGCGGCCAGAATCAGCAGCGAAAGCCCGGATGCGGCCGGGCAGCTGCGCTCGAAGATCGAACCGCCCCGCAACAGGGCGGCGAGCTGAAACAGCAGCCCCACGGGCAGCAGCGCCAGCGGGAAGTGCACGAGCATCGGGTGGATGTGGGCGATATCGATCACGGGCGGCGCCTCCGACGATGGTTTGTTGCAATCGTTAGCATCGGCCATGCGAGGCGCCTGCACAACCCGGTAGCACCACGCCCCGGTCGATTTGGCCGCGGCCGCCGCGGGACAATGGGGCTCCGTGACCGGCGCTTGATCTGGCGCACTGGAAAGCCTTGCATTCGGTGGGCGACGCCCTAGACTTGCCAGCCTGACGCATCACGGCAGGGGAAGCCGGGCACGCGCCGAGTGGAGCCGATTCGATGACCGAAGCCTCGTCCCGGATGCCGCAGTACGCCGTGAGTTTCGCCGCCGGCATGCTGCTCTGGGTCCTGCTCACCGGCACGCTGCAGGGGCAGGAGCTGTGGGCTGGCGTGCTGGTGGTGGGCGTGACCACGGCGCTTGCCGGCCCGCGCCTGGAGATCCTCGCCGGGGTACGGCTGGTGCCTGGGGCGGCGGTCTCGCTGGTGACCTATCTCGGATACTTCTTCTATGCCCTGGCGCGGGCCAACCTGGACGTGGCCCGACGCGTGCTGACGCCCTCGCTGCCCATCCGCCCGGCGGTGGTGGAGGTGCGCACCGCGCTGACCTCGCGCCTGGGGCGGCTGCTGCTGGCCAACAGCATCACCCTGACCCCCGGCACGCTGTCGGTGGACGTGCGCGGCGACCGGATCCTGGTCCACTGGATCGACGCCTCCCCCGGCACCGATCTGGAGTCGGCCACGGGCGCCATCGCCGCCGGCTTCGAGCGCCACATCCGGGGGTTTCTGCGATGAACGCCGTGGAGATCGCCGCCGCCGTACTCCTGTGCGCCGCCGTGGCGCTGGGGCTGGTGCGACTGGTCATCGGCCCCACCAACCCGGACCGTTTCGTGAGCGCCGATCTGCTTTCGGTGGTGACCACGGTGAGCCTGGCGGGGTTGGCGGCGGTGTTCGACAGCCCCCTGTACCTGGACGTGGCCATGATCTACGGGGTGTTGTCCTTCGTGGGCACGGTGGCCCTGGCCCGGGTCGTGGAGGGCAACCGTTCGTGATGCGATGGATCGGCGATCTGTTCCTGTTGGTGGGCGCGGCGTTCGCCTTCCTCGGCGCGTTGGGGCTGATCCGTATGCCCGATGTGTTCAACCGGATCCAGACGGGCACCAAGGCGGTGACCCTGGGCGCGCTGTGTTTCCTGGCGGGCATCGGATTCCTGCACCCCCAGTGGTGGACCAAGCTGGTGATCATCGGCGGCTTCCTCCTGGTCACCAGTCCGGTGAGCTCCTCGGCTCTGGCCCGGGCCTTCCTGATCGCCGGCGTGCGGCCCTGGCGGGCGCCCGAGGACCGCGACTCGACGCTGGAGGAGGGCTGAGCATGTATTGGATCACGGTGCTCGTGGTGGCGGTCATGGTGTTGTCGGCCCTGGCGGTGCTGCTCCTGCCCAATCTACTGGCCGCGGTGGCCGCGTCCTCGGTGGTCTCCCTCGCCCTGTCGGTGGTGTTCGTGATCGTGCGCGCCCCGGACGTTGCCATGACCGAGGCGGCCGTGGGGGCGGGTCTGAGTGGCGTGATCCTGGTGCTGGCCTTGCGCCGGCTGGGGTTGTGGGGGCTGGGCGACGACAACCGCCCGCAGCCCGAGCGGTTCTCGGGGACGGGGGACGATGCGTAACTTCACCTCGCTGTTGTTCGCCGGGGGGCTGGGCTTCTTCCTGCTCGTGCTGGCCGCCGATCTGCCCCTGGGGGCGCCGCCGATGCTGGCGGGGCAGGGGGTCCTCGCCGAGGGGGCGGCGGCCACCGGCGCCGCCAATCTGGTCACCGCGGTGGTGCTCGCCTACCGTGGCATCGACACCCTGGGTGAGCTGTCCATCCTGTTCGCGGCCGCCGCCGGCGTGGGGCTCGTCCTGGGCCGGGCGCGCCGCCGGCCGGATGCGGAGGCCGACCCCGAGGGGGGCTTCATCCTGCTGGCCGCGGCGGACCTGCTCTTCCCGCTGCTGGTGATCGTGGGGCTCTACATCGTCCTGCACGGGCATCTGACGCCGGGCGGGGGGTTCCAGGGCGGCGTGGTGCTCGCGGCGGCCTTCTTCCTGCCGCTGCTGGGCCGGCCCCGGAACGCCCTGGATCACGCCGTGATCGGCTGGATCGAGGGGCTGGCCGGGGCCGTGTTCGTCGGCATCGGCCTGTGGGCCCTGGCCGCCCGCGGCGAGTTCCTCGCGCCGCTGCTGGGCAAGGGGACCCTGGGCGCCCTGTTCTCCGCCGGCACCCTGCCGCTGCTGTACATCGCCGTGGGGCTGAAGGTGGGCGCGGAGATCGCCGGGCTCATGAGCACCCTGCAGGAGACGGAGGCCGCCGGGTCATGAGCCTGCCTCCGTTGGAGATCGTCCTGTATGCGGGGGCCGTGAGCCTGCTCATCATCGGCTTGGCGGGCTTGGTGATGAGCGAGCATCTGGTGCGCCTGGTGCTGGCCCTGGGGGTGGCCGAGGCGGGGGGGAACCTGCTGCTGGTGCTGACCGGTTTCCGGCAGGGGGCGGTGGCCCCGATCCTGCTCGGCGCGGCGCCTTCGGGGCCCATGGTGGACCCCATCCCCCAGGCGCTGGTGCTCACCGCCATCGTCATCGGGGTGGGCGTCCAGGCCCTGGCCTTGGCCCTGGTGCTGCGGGTGCGCCGCGCCTACGGCACTGTGCACATGAGCGCGTTGCGCGCGCGGCTCGTGGAGGACCTGGACGAGGCGGCCGGGCTGCCTCCGGAAGGCAGCCGCGAGGCACCGGGTGTGGAGCGGCCGGTATGACCGCCGATGCCGTCACTCTGGCCGTCGCCCTGCCGCTGCTGGCCGGCTTCCTGAGCCCGGCTTTGGGTCGCAGCAGTCGCACGGCCGCGCAATGGCTGGGCTGGGCGGCGCTGGCCGCCTCCGCCGCCGTGTTGTGGAGCGTGTGGGTTCGGTTGGACGGGGGCACCGCGGCGGTGGCCGTAGGGGGCTTCCGCCCGCCGCTGGGCATCGCATTCTACCTGGACGGCATGGCGTTGCTGTTCGCCCTGGCGGTGCCGGTCGTGACCCTGCTGTTCTGGCCGCGGGCGGGCACGCCGCAACAGTTTGCGCTCACCCTGGTGCTGGCTGCGGCGGCCACCGGATTGGCGCTGTCGGGCGACATTTTCAATCTCTACGTCTTCTATGAGCTCACCGCCGTGGCTTCCTTCGGGCTGGTGGCCGCCCACGAGGCGCGCCGGGCCCAGGCGGCGGCGTTGCGCTACCTCCTGCTCAGCGCGGCGGGCTCCGTGCTGCTGCTGGCCGGGATCGCCGTCGTCTATCTGCGCACCGGGACGCTGAACCTGGCGCACCTGGCCACGCTGGCCCCCGAGCGCCTGCAGGATCCCGTGGGGTTGGCGGCCTTCGCGCTGATGCTGCTGGGGCTGGGGGTCAAGGCGGAGCTGTTCCCGGTCAACGGCTGGGTCCCGGAGGTCTATTCCAGCGTCTCCGGCCG
This sequence comes from Gammaproteobacteria bacterium, assembly GCA_026984215.1. Taxonomy (GTDB): domain Bacteria; phylum Pseudomonadota; class Gammaproteobacteria; order JAJDOJ01; family JAJDOJ01; genus JALVEU01. The sequence continues at coordinate 27,626 of JALSSO010000096.1, forward strand.
GCTGGCGGGACTGCTCGCCGGGCTGGTTTCCAAGCTCGCGGTGCTGGTGGTGGTGCGGGCGTTGGTGCTGGTGTTCCCCAGGCCCGAGGCGGCCGAGCTCATGCTGGTGCTGGGGACGCTCGGCATCGTGGTGGGCGAGCTGGCCGCCTGGCGGGCCCGTGACCTGCGCCGGCAGTTCGCGTTCTCCTCCATCGGCCAGCTCGGCATCGTGTTCGTGGCTTTCTCGGTGCCGGGGCCGGCCGGCATCGTGGCCGGCCTGGCCGTGGCCTTGCACCATCTGCTCACCAAGCCGGCCCTGTTCCTGTTGGCCGAGCGCTGGGGCGGCGCCATCGAAGGCTTGCGCGGGGCCGGCCGGGGGCAGTGGCTGGCCAGCACCCTGTTCATCCTGTTCGCCCTGTCGTTGGTGGGTGTGCCGCCGCTGCCCGGATTCTGGGCCAAACTGCTCACCGTCATGAGCCTTATGGAACAGGGTACGGGGCCGGCGCGCGCCGGCGCCGTGGTGGTCATGGCCGCCACCGTGGTGGAAGCGGCCTATCTGTTCCGTACCCTCGGCGTGCTGCTCGCCCGTGAGTCGGGCGCCGAGTCGCCGCAGCCCCATCGCGGGCCGGACCTCGCCACGGCCTCCCTGGCGGGCCTGATCCTGGTCGGCAGCGTGTTCGCGTTGCGGCCGTTGGGCGACGGGCTGAAGGCCTTGGCCGCGCAGGCGGTCGACGTGGACGGATACGTACGCACGGTGCTCGGGGGGCCGGGCATGGCGGTCTCGCACCCTGCGAGTCAAGCGCCGGGTGGGGCCGGGGGCGGGGCGCGTGTGGCCCATGTGCCGCCGGAGATCGCGTCATGACCCTGCTCGACGGACTCTGGGCGGCCTCGGCGCTCACTGCGCTGGTGGCGGCCGCCTTCGGGCGTCATCCGGCGGCGGGGTCCTGGCTCACGGTGCTCTATGGGCTGCAGTTCCTCGTGGTGGCCATGATGGGGGGGCTGTCCGAGGGCGCCGATCCGGTGCCGGCTTCGGTGTCCTTCGTGGTGCTGGGCTATGGGCTGGCCTGGCAGTTTTCTGCCCTGTCCTGGTTCTTCGCCGTCATCACCGCCGGGGCGGCGCTGGCGGCGGCTTGGTTCGTGAGCGGGGCCTGGGGACGGGCCTATGCGGCTCGCGGGGGTGACCTGCGCCTGCTGCAACTGGCGCTGGCGCTCAACCCACTGGCCATGTATGTGCTGCTGGCTTCGACGGACTTCCTGTCGCTGTTCGTGGGCTGGGAGCTGGTCAGCTGGTCCAGCTTTCTGCTCATGCTCTCGGGCGGCGGCGTGGGGGTGCGCTGGGCGCTGCGCTACCTGGTCTATGCCATCGGCGGGGCCATGGCGGTGATGGCGGCCATGGCGCAGGCGCACGCCCTCACCGGCTCGTTCGGATTCGGCGCCCTGGCCGCCGCGGTGCCGGAGCTGTCGGCCGCAAGTCTGTGGATGCTGGTGATCCTTCTGGCCGCCGGCTTCGGGGTGAAGATGGGCCTGTTGCCCTTTCACCTGTGGCAGGCGGGGGCCTATGCCGAGACGCCCGGCCCCGGGGCGGCCTTCCTGGGGGCCATCTCCTCGCGCATGGGACTCTACGCCATGCTGCTCACCCTGTTCGGGGGGTTGGGGCTGGGAACGCTCCAGGCCCTGCACATCCCGTTCACGCCCCTGGAGGCCCACGAGCTGCTCGCCTGGATCGCCGCCTTCACCATGGTGCTGCCCACCTTCACGGCGCTCAGGCAGAACGACGCCCGTTGGCTGCTGGCCTGGCACGGTATCGGGCAGGGCGGCTACATGCTGCTGGGGGTGGCCATGGGGGACGCCCTGGCCAGCGCCGGGGGCATGATGCACGTGTTCAATCACGCCACCTACCAGGCGGCGCTGTTCATGGCGGTCACCGCAGTGGTGTACCGCACGGGGACGGCGGATCTCAACCGCCTGGGCGGGTTGGTGACGCGCATGCCGCTGACCTTCCTGGTGCTGCTGATCGGCATCATCGGCCTGGCCGGATTGCCGCCCATGAACGGGTTCGTATCCAAGTGGCTCATCTACCGGGCGCTGATCGACGAGGGGCAGCCGCTGTTGTTCGTTGCGGCGGTGATCGGCACCCTGGGCACCATCGTGTCGGTCTACAAGCTGCTGCACAACATCTTCCTGGGTCGGTTGCGGGTGGAGCACGAGTCGGTGCGCGAGGTGCCCTGGTCCATGCTCACGCCCATGCTGGCCCTTGCGGCGGTGGTGTTCGTCACCGGCTTGGCGCCGGGGCCGGTGCTCGACTGGGTGGCGGCGGTGCAGCGCGAGCTCGGTTTCGCCGTGCTGGTCCCGACCCTGGGCGGTGTGGATCGCCCCGACGGCGGCCTGGACATGCTGTGGGTGGTGGGCATCATGCTGGCAGGCTTCGGCGTGGGCGCGCTGATCTTCCTGGCGGGGGGGCGCGCGCGCACCGTGCATCAGCTCGACAACTATGCCGGCGGGCATTTTCTGAGCGCCGAGGTGCGTTACCACTACAGCGACAATTTCTACGCCGGCCTGATGCATCGCATCGGCTCGTGGTATCGCGGCAGTTTCCAGTGGCTCCAGGACGCGCTGGTCTCGGCCACGGATTTCCTGGCCCAGGGGGCGGCCGGGGTCTATCGCGCCGTCCAGCCCGTGACCTGGCTGCTCGGGGTGACGGTGCTGGCCTTGTGGTGGGCATGGTGACCGGCGGGGGCGGGCGATGCCGGAGCTGATCCTGGAGCTGGTGCTGATGCCGCTGGTGGCCTTCGTGGCCGGCCTGGGGATGCTGCTGATGATGCGCAAGATCGCCGCCAAGATTCAGCGCCGCGTGGGGCCGCCCTTCCTCCAGCCCCTGTACGATGTGGTCAAGTTCTTCGGCAAGCAGACGCAGATCTCCCACGGCCTGATCCACGACGTGGGCATCATCGTGGCGGTGGGCGGCTACATCGCCGCCGAGACCCTGATCCCGGTGCCCGGGATGGACGGCATCGCCGGGCGCACCGATGTCATCGTGCTCATCTATTTCTTGATGGTGCCCTCGCTGGGCATGGCACTGGCCGCCGGCCAGTGCGCCAATCCCAACGCGTCCATCGGGATCTCGCGCGCGTTGACCGCCATGCTCGCCTACGACATCCCGTTCGTGATCGTGATCTTCGGGATGTCCTGGATCTACGGCACCACCAATCTGGTGCAGATGGTGGAATACCAGCAGGTGCACGGCTGGGGGTTGTTTCAGGCGCCGTTGCTGGCTTTCGCGGGCCTGTTCGCGCTGCAGGGCATGCTCGGCAAGCAGCCCTTCGAAATCTATGTCGCCCCGGCGGAGATCGCCACCGGGCCCATGGTGGAGATGGGCGGCAAGTATCTGGGCAGTCTGGTGGTGATGCAGAGCTTCTCCCTGTACACCGCCGGCATCCTGTACACGACCCTGTTCCTGGGCGGCGGGGTCACCTGGATCGACTTTCTGCTCAAGGCCTACCTGGTGGTGGCCATTCCAATGGCCATCGCCTTCCAGTTCCCGCGCTACCGTGCCGAGCAGATGCTGGGCGTGCTGTGGAAGTGGCCGGTGCTTGCGGGGTTGCTGGGCCTGGCTCTGGTGATGCTGACATGAAAGAGCTCCCCGTTCGCACCGAGCAGGCGCCGGCCAGGCGGACCAATCCGCTGGCTCACGTCTTCGACGAGTTCGTGCGGTTCTGCCGCTCGCGCTCGCTGTTCCTGCTTCACTACTGCACGGGCTGCGGGGCCATCGAGCTGCCGCCGTCCATGACCTCGCGCTTCGACATGGAGCGCCTGGGGATTCAGCCCATGGTCACGCCGCGCCAGGCCGATATCCTCCTGGTCACGGGCTATGTCTCGGTCAAGACGCTCAAGCGCATCATCCTCACCTACGAGCAGATGCCCGCGCCCAGGTACGTGATCGGCATCTGTTCGTGCACGGTCAACGGGGGCATGTACTGGCAGAGCTACGCCACGGCCAAGGTGCTGAGCGACTACCTGCCCGTGGACCTCTACATCGCCGGCTGCATGCCGAGGCCCGAGGCGGTGATCTCGGGCATGCGCAAGCTCATGGGGCTGATCGCCTCGGGCCGGGCCGAGAGCTGGAAGGACTACTTTCGCCGCTACGACCATTATCTGGGCAATCAGCAGGCCCTGTTCGGCGAACAGTGGCAGACGCCAACCGACGTCCTCGGCGAGGCCCGCCAGTACGGCCTGCACGGTCCCGAGACCGAGGGCGAGCACACCGCGATGCTGCAGCGGGTCCAGCAGCCCTTGGTGCCTCACCGGATGCGGCTGAAGTGAGGTGTCCATGAGCACTGGATCGCGCGAGCTGCAAGTCTGGCTGGAGGGTCTGCTGGCCGAGATCGAGCAGGTGGAGGTACGCCGCAAACACGAGCGGCGCCTGCGTCTGGACGTGGACGCCGACGCCTTGCCCACCCTGCTGGAGCTGCTCAAGGGCAAGGCCTCCTACGTGCATCTGTCGGCCATCACCTGCGTGGACTGGATCGAGGCGGGTGAGTTCGAGCTGATCTATCACGTCTGGTCCTACGAGACCCAGTCCCTCATCTCCGCCCACACCCGCATCCCCCGCGAGCCTGGGCGGTATCTTTCGGTCTACGATCTCTACAAGCCGGCGGCCTTCTTCGAGCGTGACATCTACGAGATGTTCGGCGTCTATTTCGAGGGCAGCCCGCACATGGAGAAGTTCATCCTCACCGAGTGGGAAGGCCCGCCCCCCATGCGCAAGGACTTCGACAGCGAAGCCTACATCAACCGCTTCTTCAGCTGGCAGGACTACCACCCCGAGTGGCTCCGCGAGCTGGAGGCGCGCGGCGGCGGCATCGCCATCCCCCCGGACGAACAGCGCTACAGCCGGCGGGAGGACTGAGAGGTGGGCCATGCGTCCTGAGAACTACCAGGCCCGGAGCCATCCGCCCAGCCACGAGTACGAGCTGTTCATCGGCCCGAATCACCCGGGCATCGAAGGCAACTACGCCTTCAAGCTGCGCCTGCACGGCGACCGGGTCATCGAGGGCCGGGCCGACGCCGGTTATCTGCACCGCGGCTTCGAGAAGCTCATGGAAGGGCGGTTGTGGATCCAGAACATCGCCTTGGTGCCCCGCATCTGCGTGCCGGACCCGGTGCCCATGGAGGTGAGCTATTCCCTGGCCGTGGAGGCGCTGTGCGGGCTGGAGGTCCCGGAACGCGCGCAGTGGTTGCGGGTCCTGCAACTGGAGCTCTCGCGCATCGCCGCCCATCTGTTCACGTTCGGCGGGCACGCCTCCACCACCGGGATGTACACCAACATGTTCTGGGGCGTGGCCGACCGCGATCGCGTGTTGGACCTGTTCGAGGAGTTGAGCGGGGGCCGGGTCTACCACATCTTCAACGTCCCGGGCGGTGTGCGCCGGGATCTGCCCGATCCCGGCTTTCTGGACCGGGTGGCGGCCACGATGGACTATCTGGAATCGCGCCTGCCGGACTACGACAATCTGTTCTTCCGCAATCAGGTGTTCGTGGACCGGGCCAAGGGCGTGGGGGTGCTCACCCAGGAGACGGCCTTGGAGCTGGGCGTCACCGGTCCCAACCTGCGCGCCACGGGGCTCGCCTTCGACGTGCGTCGTGACGACCCGTACCTGGTCTACGACCAGCTCGACTTCGACATCCCCACCGAGTCGGCGGGCGACGCCTACGCGCGGGCCCTGGTGCGCCGCGCCGAGCTGATCCAGAGCATCCACATCGTGCGTCAGGTGATCGAGCGGCTCGCGGAGATCCCCGGGCCGGTGCGCGCGCCGATTCCCAATCCGTTGGCTTGGAAGGTGCCGCCCGGCGAGGTCTACACGCGGGTGGAGTCTTCCAAGGGCGAGCTCGCCTGGTACGTGGTCTCCGACGGCGGCGAGAAGCCTTATCGGGTCCATGTGCGCGGCGCCTCCATGATGCACGCCGTGCAGGTACTCGAGCACCTGGCGGTGGGGGCCCGCCTGGAAGACGTCGCCCAGATCATGTTCTCGTTGGATGCCTGCCCTCCGGAGGTGGACCGATGATCCCGTCTCGACCGGCGCCGAGGCGCCGTCCCGGTGGATGGGATGGGCCGCCGCAGCGTCCACAAACGGATATCCTTGGCGTCCTTTGCGCCTTCGCGGCGAACCTCCCGGGAGTTGCACATGGCCGCTAAGCCCAAGATCCGTTACGAGGATCGTGGCTCGGTGCTCGCGCCGCTGAAGAACCTGCAGTTCCTGTTCCGTGCGCCGGTGACCGAGCCGCTGGAGCCGCGTCCGGCGGCTCCGATCTACCGCGGATTCCATCTCAACGACTGGAATGCCTGCATCGGCTGCAGCAGTTGCCAGAAGGTCTGCGACAACGCGGCCATCACCATGGTGCGCGTGCCCGGCGCGCCGGAGGACCCGGTCAAGGGCATCCGCCCGCTGCGCCCGGCCATCGACTATGGGCGCTGCTGCTGGTGCGCCCTGTGCGTGGACATCTGCCCCACGAACGCCATCAAGCTCTCGCGCGAGTACGTCCACACCTGCACCCAGGAAGAGATCGACAGCTATTTCATGCTGCCCGACGCCAATGGTATCCACGGCGCCCCGTACCCCCTGGGCTGGACCAAGACGCCCACCAACGATCTGCTGGACCTGGAGCGCCAGCCCATGCCGGAGCTGCCACCCGAGCAACGGGTGGACAACTTCCAGGAGATGGTGCTGGGCTACGACGATCAGCAGGCCATCATCGAGGCCTCGCGCTGCGTGCAGTGCGGCATGTGTCACGATGCCTGCCCCACCCACATGCACGCGCCGGAATACATCCGGGCCATCTGGCGCGGCGAGCCCGAGGAGGCGGTGCGCTGGATGTACCGCACCAATCCCTTCTCCCACGTCTGCGGCCGGGTCTGCACCCACCGTTGCGAGGACGCCTGCGCCATCGGGCGGCGCGGCCAGCCGGTGGCGATCCGCTGGCTGAAGCGTTACGCCATGGACCGGGTGCCCCATGAGCGGATCCGGGAGATCGCCGCCGAGGGCCGGGCCGATTACGTCACGGGGCGGTCCGTGGCTATCGTGGGCGCGGGGCCGGCCGGGCTCACCGCCGCCTACGATCTGGTCAAGAAGGGGCATCGAGTGGTGGTGTTCGAAGCGCAGGCGAAGGCCGGCGGCATGACCCGCTACGGCATCCCCTACTACCGTCTGCCCGGCGAAATCCTCGACCGAGAGGTGGAGGTCATCGAATCCCTCGGCGTGGAAATCCGCTACCACACCCGCGTGGGCCGGGACGTGACCATGGACGCCCTGCACGAGGAATTCGATGCCGTGGTGCTCGCCATCGGCCTGCAGATGGGCCGCTCCACGCGCATTCCCGGCTCGGATCACGAGAACGTCAAACGTGCCGTGGATCTGCTGCGCGAAGCGGGCGAGGGTCGCGCGCTGGAGGTGCCGCGCACCGCGGTGGTCATCGGTGGCGGCAATGTCGCCATGGACATCGCCCGAACCATGGCCCGTTTCCAGAAACAGCGCCATGGCCGGGTGCGGATCACCGTCACGGCCCTGGAGGACTTCGAGCATTTCCTCGCCGATCCGGTGGAGGTGAAGGAGGCGCGCGAGGAGGGTATCGAGATCCTCGAGTCGCGTGGACCGCGCCAGGTGGTCGTCGAGGATGGCCGCGTACAGGGACTGGTCACCTGGCGGGTGAAGTCCATCTTCGACGAGAAGGGCCGCTTCGCCCCCGAGCTGGACCCCGAGGACGAACGCTTCCACCCGGGGGAATGGGTGGTGGAGGCCATCGGCCAGATGGCCGACATGAGCCTGCTGGGCGAGGACCTGATCGAGCGGCTCGAATGGGTGCGGGGGCGCTTGCGGGTGGACGAGGAAGGGCGAACCGCGGTGCCCTGGCTGTGGGCGGCCGGCGACGACGTCCATGGCCCGGACGTGGTCCACGCGGTGGCCGATGGACACCGCGTGGCCGCCAGCATCGACGCATGTCTTGCGCGGTTGGAGAAGACGGATGACTGAGGCACACGAGGGCCATCCCGGCGCCTACGAGCGCATCCAGTCCAAGACCAGCCTGGCCGAGATCCTGGAGACCGCCTCGGAGTTCGAGCGCACCGCCCGCGACTTCTATCGGAATCTGGCCCCGCGGGTGGGCAAGAACATTCGCTGGCTGGTGGACGAGCTGGCCGCCGAGGAGCAGCGCCATTACGATCTGTTCCGGGAGCTGGCGCGCACGCCGGGGCTGGAGGCGCAGCTCGCCGAAGAGGTCAGGACCCCGCCCAGCAACACCCGTTTCTCGGATCACATCCACTTGCCGGAGCTGGGCGAGCACCCGGACGACCAGGCCATCCTGCAATACGCGCTGGGCCGGGAAAAGACGGCCATGGAGCAATACCAGTCCCTGGCCGAGTCGGCCCCCGAGGGCCCCATCCGGGACCTGTTCGTCTTTCTCGCCAAGGAGGAGGCCGAGCACAAGCGCGAGCTGGAGAAGCTCTACTACGAAGTCGTGCACAGCGGCGGCGTGTGATCTGCGATCGTCCCCGCTCCCGCCGGACCCCGAGATCTGTGGCATGGGCCGCGGGCAGGCTGCAGGCGGCGCGGCACGCGGTGGAACAGGCCGAACTCGACCTGCGCAACACCCTCGTGGTGGCGCCGTCGCGCGGGGTGATCACGGACCTGCGCGCCGACGTGGGCCGGTATGCGGCCGCGGGCCAGGCGGTCATGACCCTGGTGGCCATCCACGACGTGTGGATCAACGCCCAGTTCACGGAGAACAACTTGGGTCACTTGGCCAAGGGCGATCCGGTGGAGATCCTGCTCGACGTGTTGCCCGGGGAGGTGTAGCCGGGGCGGGTGCGCAGCATCGGTCTGGGCGTGGCCGCGGGCCAGCCACCTCCGACCGGCCCATGGGGACCAGGGCCTTGGCCACGGTGTCGGTCGTGCTGCTCGTGGCGCTGGGTAGCGGTCTGGTACTGGCCCCCTTGCTGCTGCATCATCCACTGGCGGGCTTCCTCCTGGCGGGGCTGGGCCTGTACCTGAGTTTCTATCTCACCGTGAATCTCGGCCAGGCCGTGCTTGGCGTCTTCCTGACCATGGGTTTCACCCTGATCTCGGCGACGGGCATGGTGAGCGTGGATCTGGCCGAGGCAGTCATCCAATCGATGGTCCTGGGCCTGCTCGGCCCGGCGGTGCAGGACAGCGCCGTCGGCAGGGACGTCTACCAGTCCTTCGCGGTGCGCATGGGCCTGTTCGTGGCGCTCACCCTCTATGCCTGGGGCGCTCTGAGCTCCATGGAGTGGTGGCGGACCCGCCGCGCCAGCGCCATCGCCGGGAAGCCTCGGGCCTAGCGTGTCACTGTCGGTGCAACCCCTCTCTCTGGGAGGGGAGGCGGGGCGAGCTGGGTGTCGTAGCCATGCAGATACCATCGCTTTCGGCGCAGATCGCGGAAGATCCACACGGTCAGTCCGTCGGTGTCCTTCGCCAGGTAGTAGTCCCGCGCCTGCTCGTCTCCGGCCCACCAGCCGGCCTCGATGCGTTCCGGTCCGCGGGTGCGGCGGAGGTGGCGGAGATGAAGCAGCGGGCGGGGTGCGGGCAGCAGCCAGAGGGGACGGGGTGCTCGGGGGCGGTAACGGGATGGTCCGGCGGCGGTCGCCTCGGGACGGGCGTCCGCGGGCCAGGCCGGGGTCTTCAGGGCGTTCGGGCCCAGGCGCGCCTCGACGCGTTCGAGGGTGGTGTCCCAGGGCTGCCCGGTCCGGGTCCGGGAGGTGAGGAGATCGAGGCTGCATGGTGAATCGGGTGGGACGGGCTCGGCTTCCAGGGCCAGACCGGTGACGGGGGCGGGCAGGCGCAGGCGCTCGAGCCGGATCTCCAGCAGGTCGGACAAGTGCGCGGCGTCGCGGGTGGGGCGGCGCGTGCCGAGGTGCAGGGCAGTGGGGGGACGGCGGGGATGACGCAGGGCCAGGGTCACCACCGATACGGCGGCCTGCCGCTGCGCCAGCCAAGCCATCAGGGCCTGCAGGAGCCGTTCGGCGGTCGGTAGGAGTGCGCGGCTCTCCTCGGTCTCCAGGGGGAGGTCGAGTGCATCGCGGTAGCGCGGCGGCGGGGTCCAGGGCTCCAGGGCCTCGGGCCGGTCGCCGCGCAGGCGGTCGAGCCACTCCGTGAGCGCGGGTCCGAAACGCCGGGCCAGGCCTGCGCGCGGCAGCCGCAGGAGTTCCCCCACGGTGCGGATGCCGCACTGGCGCAGCCGGCGCCGCTGGCGCTCGGGCAGGGGCGCCTCGGCCAGCGGGACCGCCCGCAGCGCGGCGAGCAGGGCCTGCCGGGTCTCCAGGACCGGCGCGTCGTCGCGCAGGCGGGCGAGCAGGCGGCCGGCCTCGGGTGCGGGCGCCACCGCCGTCCGGACCGCGTGGCCCTGCTCGCGCAATCCGTCCCGGACGGCCCGCACCAGGGCCACGGCGCCGCCGAACAGGGTGAGGCTGCCGCGGATCTCCAGGAGCAACAGGCCGGGCGGTTCGGCCCGCACCCAGGGGGTGAAGCGGCCCGCCCAGGCGGCCAGTTCCAGCAGGCGGCGCTTCTCGTCCCCGGGTGCGCGCGGGGCGGTGGCAAGCCCCGGCCACAGCGCCAGGGCGGTGGCCCGGCTCATGCCCGGGTGGATACCCCGGCGCATGGCCCTTGCCGAGGCCGTGTGGATCACCGTCAGTCCCCCCCGGTATTCCAGCGTGGCGTCCACTGGCCCCAGCACCTCCAGGGCCAGGCGGGGCAGGTGCACGGCCAGCCAGAGCGGTCCAGCCGCCGCTGCGGCGGGCGCTGATTCGGGCCGCGACGGTTCGCCGCCGGCCGGAGTCCCGCGGCCCACCCCGGGCGTGGCGGGTGCCGGACCGGCCGGAGGGAGCGGAAGGGGGCGTTGCGGGGAGGCGCGGCTCATGGCAGGCGGACCCGGCGCGGCCCCAGGGCGCCGCGCAGCTTGACGAGTTCCACCTCCAGCCCGTGGTCCTCGGCGCGCACGCGCAGGCGCAAGGCGGCCGGCGAGGGTCGGGTCAGGTTCCCTACCCGGAACAGCACCCCGAGCCCTGTGTGGCGCGCCGCGGCCCATTGCAGGCGTCGCAGGGCGGTGTGGCTCGGCATCACCCGCACCCAGCCCAGCACCAGGGCGCAGTCGGCACAGCCCAGGAATTGCTCCATGGCCCAGAGCCGGTCCGTGTCCGAGTCCGCTTCCACCACCAGGATCCGCGTCGGGTCCACCTCCCAGGCCGCGAGCCCCGGGGCGTGTAAGCCGGCAGGGGGAGCCACCCACGCCGCCCGGGGCCGCGTCGCCAGACGGGTCGCCAGGGCCGGCAGGAACAGCTCCACTCCCACGTGGGGCTGGGGTGCGGCCGCCACCTCCACCAGGTTGCCCAGGGGCCAGCCCCCGCCCGGCAGGGCCCGGTCCAGGGGAGAGAAACCGGTGGGCACGCACTGCAGGCCCGCCGCAATGTCCTCCACGCCCCGCCAGAGCGGGACCGGGGCGGAGCCGGTCGGGTCGCTGCAGCGCTCCGGAATGCGGGGTTGCCGGTGCATGTTCATGGGTCGGGTCCGTGTGACGGCGCTCTGGGTCTTGGGTCTCCCGCCAAATGATCTGTATAAATATACAGTATATTGCCTTGCGAGGAATGGGGGCGTGCGGCGTGGCGCCGGATTCAGGTCGGGGGATTGGTGTCCCGGGCGGGGGGTGCCGGCTCGTCCTGCAGCGCGGCGATGAGAGGACAGCCGGGCGCAGCGCCATGGGTGCGGCAGGCCTCCACCAGCTCGGCCAGCGCCCTCTCCATGCGCCGCAGCTCGGCGATGCGGCGGCGTACGTCGGCGAGTTTATCCGCGGCCAGGCGCCCGGCCTCGGGGCAATGCGTCCCATCGGCCAGTTGCAGGAGCCCGGCGATCTCCCGCAGCCGGAAGCCGAGCCCCTGGGCGGTCCGGATGAAGCGCACCCGTGCCACGTCGTCCGATCCATAGCGCCGCACGCCGCCGTAGGGGCGCGGCGGCTGGCGCAGCAGGCCCTTGCGCTGATAGAAACGGATAGTCTCCACGTGCACGCCGGCGGCGCGGGCCAGGGTACCGATGGTGAAACCCTCTTCGCGGGTGGGCATGTGGCGAGGCTCCCACAATGTATCTCGTTCAAGGATACGCCGGCCCGCGGCGGTCTGCAGGAGCACGGGAACGAACCGATGCAAGCGCGTGATTTGCCTACAGGCCCCGCCCCGGCTACCATCGGCGGCGGCCATGGAGCGACAAGACCTCCATCTGCGGGTCCTCCGAACCGACGTGGCCGGCATGCCCCTGGAATGGATCGGATACCAGGATGCCGTGCGCCTCTACCACGCCGGACAGGTGGCCTATACCTGCGGCAGCCTGCTCTACCGCATCCGCGGGGGGGTGAACGCCCGCACCGGGCGACGCAGCGTGATCGAGGTCAACTCCATCGTCGCCACGCACGGGGTGCGCCCGGCCCTGCACGAGGACTACGTCCCGCCCCTGCACAATGCCGCGTTGTTCCGGCGCGACGCGCATCTGTGCCTGTATTGTGGCGAACGTTTCCCCGCCTCGCAGCTCTCGCGCGATCATGTCACCCCGGTGAGCCGCGGCGGCAGCGACACCTGGAACAACGTGGTCACGGCTTGCAAGCGCTGCAACCACCACAAGGGGGGGCGGACCCCCGAGGAAGCCGGCATGACGCTGCTGGCCATACCGTTCACGCCCAGCCACGCCGAGTACGTCTATCTGCAGGGCCACCGGGTGCTGGCTGATCAGATGCAGTTTCTGCTCGCTCACTTCCCCCGCTCCAGCCCGCTGCACCAGCGGTTGCGGCGCGCCCTCTGAGGGCGCCCTCCACGCCCTGCAGGATGGGTGCTCTGCTTCGAATCCGCTGATCCACTCCACTGCCGGGCCGCCCTGCGTCCGGCCGGGCCGGGTGCCCGTATGGAAGGACACGCCCCGCCACGCGATGCGCGCCCATGGATCCCGGTCTGCAATCGTTTCTCCTGGCCTCCCTGGAGCTGTTGTCGGCCCTGTTCCCGTCGCCGTGCCAGGAATAGCGTAGCGGGGAGCACGTATCGGTCTTCGCCGGGAGTGTGCTGTCGTCGGCGGGTTGCATCGGTACAATGCGCGTTCACATGCCGCGGCTCCCCGCGGGGTCGTGGTGCGGCGCAAGCCCAGCGGGAGCTCATCGAACGATGCAGGCGAAGACCCCCTTGCGCATTGGCGTGGACCTCGGCGGGACCAAGATCGAGGTGATCGCCCTGGATCCGGCGGGCCGTGTGCTGCTCAGGCACCGGATCGCCACGCCCAGGGACGACTACGAGGCCACGCTCATGGCCATTGCCGGGCTGGTGGAGGAGGTGGAAGCGGAGCTGGGTGTGCGCGGCGCGGTGGGCATCGGCACGCCGGGAGCGGTCTCGCCGTTCACCGGGCTGCTGCGCAATGCCAATTCCACCTGGCTCAATGGTCGGCCTCTGCACCGCGACCTGGAGCGTGTCCTGGGCCGGACGGTGGCCATGGCCAACGACGCCAACTGTTTCGCGCTCTCCGAGGCCACGGACGGCGCCGGCGAAGGCGCCTCGGTGGTCTTCGGGGTGATCGTGGGCACCGGCGTGGGCGGCGGCATCGTGGTCCATGGGCGCGTGCTCACCGGGGCCCACGCCATCGCTGGGGAGTGGGGCCACAATCCGTTGCCCTGGCCGCGTGAGGATGAGTTCCCCGGCCCGGAATGCTACTGCGGCCGGCGGGGCTGCATCGAAACCTGGCTGTCGGGCCCCGGCATGGCCCGGGAGTTCCGGGAACGGACCGGTCGTGGGCTGGAGCCGCCCGGGATCGTCGATGCCGCCGCGCGCGGGGACCGCGAGGCGGAGGCGGCCCTGGCGCGTTACGAGGACCGCATGGCTCGCGCCCTGGCCCACGTCATCAATGTGCTGGATCCAGAGGTCGTCGTCCTGGGGGGCGGGATGTCCAACATCGGGCGGCTGTACGAGCGCGTGCCTCGGCAATGGGGGGCATACGTCTTCTCGGATCGCGTGCGGACCCGCCTGCTGCCCCCGGAGCACGGAGACTCCAGCGGCGTGCGCGGAGCGGCATGGCTGGCGGCCGATACTTCACAGGAGGAACCCGGATGAGCAACGGCAGGCGTTTTCACATCTTGGGTGGTATGTTTTTGGTGGCCGTGCTGGGCCTTGCGGGGTGTGGCGGTGGAGGCGGGTCGGGTTCGGATCCGCAGCCACCGGTGCCCGAGCCACCAACGCCAGAGCCACCAACGCCCGAGCCACCAACGCCCGAGCCGCCAACGCCCGAGCCGCCGCGGACGCCGGTCCCCGCGGCGTGGACGCCGGCCAATCCGGGCGGAGGCGGGGCGTTTTCCAACGTGGCGGTGGGGCCGGGAGGCGAGCCGCTGGTGGTAGCGACGGATTTGTCCGGTGTGGCGATCAGCCACGACGCCGGCCGAAGCTGGCGGGTGGCCGGCGCCTTCGCCGGGCTCGACGTCACGCACGTGGCCGCGGTGGCGGTGGACGGCGCGGATCCCCGGCGCATCTATGCGGGCACCGAGGACGGCTTGTACGTGTCCGCGGACGGGGGCGGACGGTTCGCGCGCCTGGGGCTGGACGGCTACGTGAGCGCGGTGGCCGCCCAGGGCGGGCGGGTTTACGCCGCAGCGCAGCCGTCGTTCGACGTGGCTGGGGGCGCCCTGTACGTGAGCGCCGACGCGGGCGGCTCTTGGGAACGGGTTGCGCTGCCACCCGGACGTTACGTGGTGGCCGTCAAGCCCGCAATGGGTGGGGACGACCGGGCGCTGGTGCTCACCGGCGCCGGAAGGTTCACGGAGGGGCCGGCCGAGCTGTACCTCTACGAGGGCGGCGCGTTGCGCAGGATCGCACCGGATCTAGAGCGGATCGTGGACGCCGCCTTCGACCCCGCCGATTCCTCGGTGATCTGGGCGACCACCGACGACGCCGACACGGATCATCCCGGTTGGCTGTGGCGCGGCGGGGACGGGGTGCGCTGGGAGCGCGTGGCGCCCCGTGGCGGGGTGCTGTGGCTCCCGGCGGCCAACCCGCACACCTTGCGCCTCATCGATCCCCGCCATCAGTTTCCCTGGGATCCGCGCAATGGGACCTGGGAGTCCGCCGACGGGGGCGGGAGCTGGCGGCATGTGGCCGGGGTGGAAGACTGGCATAAGGGATGGTCGCGGGTCTACTGGGCCTATACGGACGGCTTCGGCGGGCCCGTGCCCAGCCTCGCCTTCGATCCGACCGATCCCGACCGCGCACTCTGGGTCAATGCCCAGTGGGCCTATCAGAGCACGGATGGCGGACGGACCTTTCGCCCCGTGTTCACCGACGAGGTGCGCCCGGGCTGGTGGCGCTCGCGCGGCCTGGACAACGTGGTGGTGGCGGACATCGCCCTGGACGCGGACGGCCAGGCGATCTATGCGGGCTACTGGGATCTCGGTTGCTTTCGCAGCCTCGACGGCGGGGCCTCCTGGGCCAACTGCAACACGTTGGAGTACAGCGGCGATTGGGAGGGCTACGGGGGTTTCGCCGGCACGGTCGCCGCCGACCCCGAGCGCCCCGGCGTCGTGTGGGCGGCGCACGCACAGGACTGGGCCTCGCCCGCGGTGCTGCTGCGCTCGACCGATCACGGGGCGAGCTGGACCAAGGCCGCCGGATTGCCCAGTGGAAGGGCGGACCTGCTTGGGCTGGCGGTGAATCCGGCCAGCCCCCGCCACGCCCGTGAGCTCTTGGTCACCCATGACGGCGACGTCTACGGCAGCGTGGACGACGGGCTCACTTGGGCCCTGGCGTTCGCCTGTGGAGGTTGCCGGGTGACGGCCTTCGGGCCGGACGGGACGGCCTACGCGGGCGGGGAAGCCGGACTGTGGCGTCGGGGTCCCTCGGGCTGGATGCGCGTGGCCGGTGATTGGGGGGGCGCGGTGACCGGTCCTCCCTGGACCGGTGAGTGGCGTGGCGTGGTCGCCATCGAGCCGGTGGGTGAACGCACGCTGTGGGTGGCGGTGCTGGGTGCCGGCGGTGGGGTGTACCGCAGCGGTGATGGGGAGGCCTGGGAACGGGTGCTGGCCGGCCCGTTCTACCGCGACGTGACGGTCGATCCGCGCCGGCCGGATATCGTCTACGCCGCCTCGTCTTCCGCCTTGGAGCAGGGGGGCTACGACCCGCGTTCCCTGGGCTTGCAGGTGAGCGAGGACGGGGGACGCACCTGGCGCGTGCGCAACGAGGGGCTGGCGTGGCCGTTCGTCACCCAGGTGCGCGCGGGACAGGGACGGGTGGTGCTGGGCTCGCCCGGGGTCGGGGTGGCCGTGGGCGCTGAAGGCGGGTGATTTGAACCCCCGGGGGCCTCTGGGGTAGACTTGTCATACGACTGTCTTTCTCCAACAGAGGAGCATACTGTCATGTCCGACGAGAAAAAGCTGGCCATCATCGCCACCAAAGGGACCCTGGACTGGGCCTATCCGCCGTTCATACTGGCCTCGACGGCGGCTGCGCTGGGCTACGAGACCCAGATCTTTTTCACCTTTTACGGGTTGAACCTGCTGAAGA
>JALSSO010000097.1 GCA_026984215.1 Gammaproteobacteria bacterium
GAGATGCTGGGGGTGGTGGTCAACACGGCGGCGCAGACCCGGTTCCACAACGTGGTGGCCTTGGTGGCCGCCGCCGAGCGCGGGGAGGTGAGCCACTTCCAGCGCATGGTGATCCAGATCGGCAACTATCTGATCATCATCACCATCGCCCTGGTGGCCCTGATCCTGATGGTGGCGCTGTTCCGGCATGAGGACATGCTGGAGATCCTGCGCTTCGCCCTGGTGCTGACGGTGGCGGCCATCCCGGTGGCGCTGCCGGCGGTGCTCTCGGTGACGTTGGCGGTGGGCGCGCTGAACCTCGCCCGGCGCCAGGCCATCGTCAGCCGGCTGGTGGCCATCGAGGAGCTGGCCGGGGTGGATGTGTTCTGCTCGGACAAGACCGGGACGCTGACGCAGAACCGGATGCGGGTGGCCGATCCGGTGACGCTGGACGGGCACGACGAGCGGGAGTTGTTCCTCCTGGCGGCGCTGGCCTCGCGCCTGGAGAACCAGGACCCCATCGAGCTGCCCATCTTCCACTACATCGACGAGCATCACCTGGCTCTCGACCTGGACGCCTACCGCCAGGTGTCCTTCACGCCCTTCGACCCGGTGCGCAAGCGGGCCGAGGCCGAGATCGAGCACGACGGTCAGCGTTTCGTGGCGGTGAAGGGGGCCCCGCAGGTGCTCATGGACATGGCGGAGCTGTCCGACGAGGCGCTCGAGGGGCTGCAGCACACGGTGGACGCGCTGGCCGCCAAGGGCTACCGGACGCTCGCCGTGGGCCGGCGCGTGGGCGACGGGCCGCTGGAGCTCATCGGCCTGATCCCGCTGTTCGACCCGCCGCGCGAGGACTCCCGCCAGGTGATCGAATCCATGCGCGAGTACGGGGTGCGCGTGAAGATGATCACCGGCGACAACGTGGCCATCGCCAAGGAGATCGGGCGCATGCTGGGGCTGGAGCCGCGGGCCCTGCGCGGTGGGCAGGTGACCGGCAAGTCGGGCACCGAGATCCTGGAGCTCACCCGGGCGTTGACCACGGCCCTGTACCACCGCTTCCATCCGGAGGTTTCGCTCAAGGAGGCGCGGCGCTTCGCCGACGGCGTGCTGGACGAGCTGCAGCGGATCTTCGACACCAGCCTCATCGAGCGCGAGTTCGTGCACACCCACGAATCGGCGCTCATCGAGCTGATCGAGTCCATCGACATCTTTGCCGAGGTGGTGCCGGAGGACAAATACCACATCGTCGAGACCCTGCAGAAGGCCGACCACATCGTGGGCATGACGGGCGACGGGGTCAACGACGCCCCGGCCCTGCGCAAGGCCGACTGCGGCTTCGCCGTGGCCAACGCCACCGACGCGGCCCGGGCCGCCGCCGACATCATCCTCACCGCGCCGGGCCTGTCGGTGATCAACGAGGCCATGCACCAGGCGCGCATCACCTTCGAGCGGATGAAGAGCTACGCGGTCTACCGCATCGCCGAGACCATTCGCGTGATCCTGTTCATGACGTTGTCGATCGTGGTGTTCAACTTCTATCCGATCACGGCGCTCATGATCATCATCCTGGCCCTGCTCAACGACATCCCCATCCTGAGCATCGCCTACGACCGCACGAAGGTGCAGAAAAGGCCGGTGCGCTGGAACATGATCGAGCTGCTGACGGTGTCCACCGTGTTGGGCGTGGCGGGTGTGACCTCATCGTTCCTGTTGTTCTTCGTCCTCGAGGAGATGGGCTATCCCCAGCCGGTGATCCAGTCCATGATCTTCATGAAACTCATCGTGGCCGGTCACCTGACCATCTTCGTGACCCGGACCGAGGATTGGATGTGGCGTCCGCCGCTGCCCTCGGCGGCCCTGTTCCACGCCGATCTGTGGAGCGCCGTGGCCGGCACCGTGATCTGCGCGGAGGGCTGGCTGATCACGCCCATCGGCTGGAAGGCCGCCCTGGCCATCTGGGCCTATGCCCTGGCCTGGGCGGTGTTCAACGATGCGGTCAAGAAGGGCACCTTCGCCCTGTTGCGCCGAGAGGGCCTGAGTATCTGACGTGGCCCTATCCTCCCGCCCCACCGACGCCTACGCCGAGCAGGCGGTCGCGCGCACGGTCGAGGAACTGGCCACCGACCTGGACCGCGGGCTGAGCAGCGAAACGGCCCGGCGCCGTCAGCAGGAGATCGGGCGCAACGAGATCGAGGAGCGC
>JALSSO010000098.1 GCA_026984215.1 Gammaproteobacteria bacterium
GTGTAGACCAGCCCGTTGGTGGGTTGTCCGTACCAGGCCGCGGGCAGATGGGGGGCGAGTTCGATCCGTTCGCCCTCGGGGATGGGGATGTCGCCGGGGATGTCCTCTCGACCCACCTTGGGCAGGATCTCAGGGTTATCCGGCGTTTCCTGGCGTTTTTTGAGCTCGAAGGTCAACTCGATGACGCGCCGCTCGTCTTCGGGGGTCATGGCGGCTCGGATGCGGTCCAGGCGGTCGCGTTCGCGCGCGGCCAGTCGCGACGACATTTCCGTGTCAGGGACCATGGTCACGCGTACGCGGTGCGGGTTGTCCAGGAGCTGTTCCTGGACCAAGCGGCGGATGAATCCGTCGTCCCGGATGTCGGACCGCAGTCGCTCCAGGACGGGATCCAGATCCAGCATGGCCATGGGATCGCCGCCCTGCAGACCGGGGCCCAGCGTGCGCAGCATCAGTTGCAACCCATAGGGGAAGCGCCCGCCGCCCACCTCGCGCTGTTGCAGCTCGAGTTGGTGGAGCATGGCCTCGACGTGCTCGCGCGGCACGCCTTTGTCCGCGACTTCCGCCAGCACGTCGTAGACGAGCTTCTCCACGGCCTCGGTGTTTTCGGGTTCGGAGCCTTCCAGCCCGGCGGCGAAGACCATCTCGCGTAAATCGTCGTCCAGGCCGCAGAGTTCCGAGGGGGCGGCGCCGAGCTCCGTGGTCTCCAGCGCATGGCGCAGGGGGGAGGCGCTGTTGTCCAGCAGCACGTCCGTGAGCAGCCGCGCATTCATCTGCTCGGCGAGGTCCGTGCTGTGGCCCAGCAGCCAGCCGATCACGATGTGGGTCTTCTCGGCGGTGTCTTCTTCGCCGTCCAGGGGGTAGGGGGCCTCCAGGCCGATCGGGGCGCTGTAGCGGCGCTCGTCCGGGATGGAGAAGTCCAGATCCTGACGCTCGAACCGGGCCAGCGCCAGGTCCTCGAACAGGGCGTGATGCTCCTCCACCGGGAAGCTGCCGTAGGTCATGAACACGGCGTTGGAGGGATGGTAGTGGGTGGTGTGGAAGGCGCGCAGCTGTTCCCAAGTGAGATCCGGGATGTGCTCGGGATCTCCGCCGCTGTTGTAGTGGTAGGTGGTGGTGGGGAACAGATGCGACTGCAAGGTCTGCCAGACGCGCCGCGTGGGGGCGCTCATGGCGCCTTTCATTTCGTTGTAGACCACGCCCTTGAACACCAGGGGCGTGGAGGGATCGTCGGGCACCTCGAACTCGACACGGTGCCCCTCCTGCAGGAAGTCCAAGCGTTCTAGGTTCGGAAAGAATGCCGCATCCAAATAGACTTGCAGCAAGTTGTTGAAGTCCTTTCTGTTCTGGCTCGCGAAGGGGTAGGCCGTCCAGTCCGCCGCAGTGAACGCATTCATGAAGGTGTTGAGCGAGCGGCGGATCATCATGAAGAAGGGATCGCGCACCGGGTAGCGGCGGCTGCCGCACAGGGCCGTGTGCTCGAGGATGTGGGCCACGCCGGTGTCGTCCTGCGGCACGGTCCGGAAGGCCACCAGGAAGGCGTTGTTGGTGTCGTCGCTGGCCAGGTGGTAGTGCACCGCGCCGGTGACCTTGTGGCGGTATTCCTGGAAGGTGAGCTTGAGCGAAGGGATGTGGCGTTCGCGGACGAAGTCGAAGGCGTTGTGGGTCATCGGTTCCTCGGGGGACTGGGCGGTTGCAGGGTGATCCATACGGGGCTGCCTCGTATACCTGCTCGGGCGCGGGGCGTCAAATGCTCCGGACGGCCGCCGTGTTTCCTGGGCCGACGGCCTCAGTACCACACGCCGGGGAAGCGGCGGCGCGGCGCCCCGAGGGCCGTGAGGTCGCCGGTGGAGAGCACGGGTCCCGCCGCCCCACCGACCAGGGGCGGCGGCAGGCTGCGCGGATCCAGCTCCAGCAATCGGCGGATCCGCTCCTCGGTGGGCGGGTGCGTGCGCAGCAACGAGGGCTCCGGGATCCGAGGCATGGGTGTGAAGATCCGCTCCATCCAGCCGGCCTGCATGCGCTCGAGTTTCTCCAGCGCCCAGACCAGGGCGCGGGGGTCCCCGGTGAGCCGGGCCGACTCCAGGTCGGCGTCGAACTCGCGGG
>JALSSO010000099.1 GCA_026984215.1 Gammaproteobacteria bacterium
TTGGTGGAGGCGGCGGGAATCGAACCCGCGTCCGCGAGCCCTCCACCCTCGGCTCTACATGCTTAGCCTCGTCTATTGTATTTGACTGCCCGGGGCCCGACGGGCAGGGCCTTCAGGCAGCGAGTCCGGATTGGGTTTTAACGGCTCGGCCCCGGACGAGCCTCGCCGCGATCCCGTGTGGTTTTGACCCCCGAGACAGGTGCACGGGCACGAACCCTGCCTCAGAGGCTAGCGGGCTTTAGGCCGCCAGTGCGTAGTTGTCGTCGTTGGCAACTATCGTTGTGCCGCGTTTTTTACGAGGACAGCGACATCCTCGGCATGCACCTCGGGCTTTGCGACCCACGTCGAATCCAAGTCGCCCCCTCGGCTTCGTCCATGAGACAGTGTACGCGCTCCCGAAGTTCCGTGCCACGGCGGCGCGATGCGTGGGGCCGCGGGCTTGGGTATCATTCCCGACCTTTCCCATCCCAGCCCTCAGGACGCGGACCAGACCTCGCCATGCTCATTTTGCCCGGTTCCCCAGCGCTGTCTCCCTTTCGGCTCGGTCAGTTGCTGGAGCGGCTGCGCTCGGTGGTGCCGGAGCTCGCCGCCTGCGAGGCGCATCACGTGCATTTCGTCCATCTGGACGCGGCGCTGGACGCGCGCGAGCAGCATCGCCTGGAGCGGCTCCTGGACTACGGGGAGACGGCGGCGGCGCTGCCCGTGGCCGGTACCCTGTTCGTGGTCACCCCACGCCTGGGGACCGTCTCGCCGTGGTCCTCGAAGGCCACGGATATCGCGCACAATTGCGGGCTGACCAAGGTCGACCGCATTGAGCGGGGTACGGTGTATCACCTGCAGGGTGTGGACGCGCTTGACCCCGATCATTGGCGCCGGGTGGCGGCCCTGCTGCACGACCGGATGACCGAGATGGTGTTGCCGGATCTGGAGCAGGCCGAGGCGCTGTTCCAACATCACGATCCGGCGCCGCTGCGCGTCATCGACCTGAGTGGCGATCCGCGCGCGGCGTTGGTGCGGGCCAACCAGGAGATGGGTCTGGCCCTGGCCCCGGACGAGATCGACTATCTGGCGGCGAGTTACGCGGAGTTGGGACGCAGCCCCACCGACGTGGAACTGATGATGTTCGCGCAGGCCAACTCCGAGCACTGCCGTCACAAGATCTTCAATGCCAACTGGATCATCGACGGCGTGCGGCAGGACCGTTCGCTGTTCGACATGATCCGCAATACCTACGCGCATGCTTCGGAGGGGATCCTGTCCGCCTACCGGGACAATGCTGCGGTGGTGGAGGGCAGCGAGGCGGCGCGTTTTCTGGCCGACCCTCGCCGTCACGACTATCGCCTGTGGCGCGAGCCCGTGCACCTGCTGATGAAGGTGGAAACCCACAACCACCCCACGGCCATCTCGCCCTTTCCGGGAGCGGCCACGGGCTCCGGTGGCGAGATCCGCGACGAAGGGGCCACCGGTACCGGGAGCAAGCCCAAGGCTGGCCTGTGCGGCTTTTCGGTATCGAACTTACGCATCCCGGGCTTCGAGCAGCCCTGGGAGACGGATCACGGCCGTCCCGGCCGCATCGCCTCGGCCCTGGAGATCATGCTGGAAGGTCCCATCGGCGCCGCCGCTTTCAACAACGAGTTCGGCCGGCCGAACCTCTGCGGCTGGTTCCGGACCTTCGAGGAGCGGGTGCCGGGCCCCCGCGGACCGGAGGTGCGGGGGTATCACAAGCCCATCATGGCCGCCGGCGGTATCGGCAACATCCGCCCCATGCACGTGCACAAGCGCGATCTGCCGGTGGGCACGCCCATCGTGGTGTTGGGCGGGCCGGCCATGCTCATCGGTTTGGGGGGCGGGGCGGCCTCCAGCATGGCGAGCGGGACCAGCGACGCGGATCTCGACTATGCCTCGGTGCAGCGCGGCAACCCCGAGATGCAGCGCCGTGCGCAGGAGGTGATCGACCGCTGCATTGCGCAAGGCGACGACAACCCCATCCTGTCCATCCACGACGTGGGCGCCGGCGGGCTGTCCAACGCCGTGCCCGAGATCATCCACGGCGCGGGCCGCGGCGGGCGCTTCGAGCTGCGCACCATCCCCAGCGACGAGCCCGGCATGTCACCCATGGAGATCTGGTGCAACGAGGCCCAGGAACGCTACGTGCTGGCCATCCGCGCCGACCGCCTGGAGCACTTCAAGGCCCTATGCGAGCGCGAGCGCTGCCCCTACGCCGTCATCGGCGAGACCATCGAGGAGCCACGCCTGATCGTGGGCGACGGCTACTTCGAGAATCTGCCGGTGGACGTGCCCCTGGACTTGATCCTGGGCAAGCCGCCGAAGATGCTGCGCAAGGCCGAGCGACTGCGTGTTCAACGCCCCTCCTTCCAGACCGCCGGCATCGACCTGGAGGAAGCCGTCGAACGTGTTCTGCGCCTCCCCGCGGTGGCGGCCAAGACCTTTCTCATCACCATCGGCGACCGCAGTGTGACCGGCTTGGTGGCGCGCGACCAGATGGTCGGACCCTGGCAGGTCCCGGTGGCGGACGTGGCGGTGACGCTCGCGGACTATGCGGGCCATGCGGGCGAGGCCATGGCCGTGGGCGAGCGCACGCCGGTGGCGCTGGTGGATGCGCCGGCCTCGGGGCGCATGGCCGTGTGCGAAGCCCTGACCAATCTCGCCGCGGCCGCGGTGGGGGAGCTCGGGCGGGTCCGCCTGTCGGCCAACTGGATGGCGGCGGCCGGCCACCCGGGGGAAGACGCCAATCTGTTCGACACCGTGCGGGCGGTGGGCGAGGAACTCTGCCCGGCGCTGGGCGTGGCCATCCCCGTGGGCAAGGACTCCATGTCCATGAAGACGGTGTGGGAGGAGGATGGCGAGCGGCGTGAGGTGACCGCGCCGCTGTCGCTCATCGTCTCGGCCTTCGCGCCCGTGGCGGACGTGCGCCGCGCCCGCACACCGCAGCTGCGCACGGATCGCGGACCCACGCGGCTGGTGCTGGTGGACCTCGGGGCGGGGCGCAATCGCCTGGGAGGTTCGGCGCTTGCGCAGGTCTTCAAGCAGGTGGGCGACAAGGCCCCGGACGTGGACGACCCCGCACGGTTCCGTGCCTTCTTCCAGACCGTGCAGGAGCTGATCGCGGCGGGCCGGGTGCTGGCCTATCACGACCGCTCCGACGGGGGCCTGTTCGTGACCCTGTGCGAGATGGCCTTCGCCGGGCACACCGGGCTCGAGGTGGAGTTGGACGCGCTGGGAGAGGATCCGGTTTCCATTCTGTTTTCCGAAGAATTGGGCGCGGTTATTCAAGTGTTGGAAGAGGATTTGACGGCCGTGTGTTCGGCGTTCGAGGCGGCGGGGCTCGGTGCGCAGCTGCATGTGCTGGGCGCTCCCACGCGGGACGACCGCCTGACCTTCCGGCATGGTGGTCGGGTGGTGCTCCGTGGGGAACGGGCGGCATGGCACCGGATCTGGTATGAGACCACCTATCACATGCAGGCCCTGCGCGATGATCCGGACTGCGCCCGGGAGGAGTTCGAGGCGGCCGGGGATCCCGCCGATCCGGGCCTCACCCCGCACGTGAAGTTTCTCGCCGGCGAGGACGTCGCCGCCCCCTACATCGCCACCGGCGCGCGCCCCAAGGTGGCGATCCTGCGCGAGCAAGGCGTCAACGGTCAGCTCGAGATGGCCGCCGCTTTCCACCGGGCCGGTTTCGAGCCGGTGGACGTGCACATGAGCGATCTGTTGAACGGCGCGCGGGATTTGTCCCCGTTCAAGGGGCTGGCGGCCTGCGGCGGATTCTCCTATGGGGATGTGCTCGGCGCCGGCGGCGGATGGGCCAAGTCCATTTTGTTCAACGCCCGCGCCCGGGAGGCATTCGAGGCCTTTTTCCATCGCGAGGACACTTTCGGTCTCGGGGTGTGCAATGGCTGTCAGATGCTCTCCCAGCTCAAGGATTTGATCCCGGGCGCCGCGGGCTGGCCGCGCTTTGTGCGCAATCGTTCCGAGCAGTTCGAGGCGCGCCTGAGCCTGGTCGAGGTATTGCCCTCACACTCGATTCTGTTGCGCGACATGCAGGGCTCGGTACTTCCCATCGCGGTGGCCCATGGCGAGGGGCGGGCGCTGTTCACGGAGACGACACCAGAGGCGGTGTTGGACGCGGGCCTGGTGGCGTTGCGCTACGTGGACAACACGGGAGCCCCCACGCTGCGGTATCCGGCCAACCCCAACGGCTCGCCCCTGGGCATCACGGGGCTGACCAACGCCGACGGACGCTTCACCATCATGATGCCGCATCCGGAGCGGGTCTTCCGCAGCGTGCAGTTGTCCTGGCACCCGGACGACTGGCCGGAGGAGGGGCCCTGGCTGCGCTTGTTCCTCAACGCGAGGGTGTGGGTCGGTTGAGGGCCCTTGTCGCGTGCGGTGGTCCGGCGCCTCCTGTGGAGCTTGCCGTGCCCGCCGAGACGATGGTGATGTGCGGGTTGGGCGCGGAGGTGGCACTGCATCCATCCTGGGCGGTCCAACGTATTGAATTCGAACGCATGCCCTGCCAAGGAGGCCTTCCATGCTGATTCGTATCCCTCGTCGTAGCGAACCGAAGCCCTCGGAGATCACGCCCAAGGCGGTGTACGAGGACCGGCGCCGTTTTCTGCGCACGGCCGCCGTGGCCGGTGCGGGCGCGGCCTTCCCGGCGCTGTGGTGGTCCGGCCCCGCCGTGGCCGGACGGAAGCTCCCGGGCGTGCGGCACAACGCCCAATACAGCACCGACGAGGAATGGACCGACTACGACGATGTCACCAGCTACAACAACTTCTACGAGCTGGGTACGGGCAAGGACGACCCCAAGCGCAACGCGCGCCGTCTCAAGACCCGTCCGTGGTCCATCGCGGTGGAGGGGGAATGCGAGAAGCCCGGCGTCTACGATCTAGAGGACTTCATCCAGCCCTATGCCCTGGAGGAGCGGGTCTACCGGCTGCGTTGTGTGGAGGCTTGGTCCATGGTGATTCCTTGGGTGGGCTTCGAGCTGCGCCGGGTGCTCGAACGGGCCCGGCCCACGTCACGGGCCAAGTTCGTCGCCTTCGAGAGCGTCTACGATCCCAAGCATCTGCCGGGCCAGAAGCGCCGCATCCTGGATTGGCCGTACCGGGAGGGGCTGCGCATCGACGAGGCCATGCATCCGCTCACCATTCTGGCGGTGGGTCTGTACGGGGAGGTGCTGCCCAATCAGAACGGGGCACCGCTGCGGTTGGTGGTGCCCTGGAAATACGGCTTCAAGAGTGCCAAGTCCATCGTGCGGATCCGGTTCACGGAAACCCAACCACCCACGGCCTGGAACACGGCCTCTCCGCACGAATACGGCTTCTACTCCAACGTGAATCCCGCAGTGGACCATCCGCGCTGGAGCCAGAAGAAGGAGCGGCGCATCGGTGAATTCTTCAAGCGTCGGACCTTGCCCTTCAACGGCTATGCCGAGGAAGTGGCCCATCTCTATGCGGGCATGGACCTGCGCAAGTATTATTGAACCATGTTGCGCACCGTGACCGACCGATGGCTGCGGTTCGTGGGCAAGCCGGTGGTGTTCGTGGCTGCACTCGTGCCGTTGGCTTCCATTGGGTTGGACGCCTGGAACGATGCGCTGGGCGCCAACCCCATCGAGGCCATCACCCACCGCACGGGTGACTGGGCGCTGCGCTTCCTGTTGCTGACCCTGGCGGTGTCGCCGCTGCGCCGGATCACCGGCTGGAGCGGTGTGATGCGGTTGCGCCGCATGCTCGGCCTGTATGCCTTCTTCTATGCCACGCTGCACGGGCTCACCTGGCTGGTGCTGGACCAGTTCTTCGACTGGGAGGCCATCGCCGAGGACATCCTCAAGCGTCCCTACATCACGGTGGGCGTCACCGCCTGGCTGCTGCTCATCCCGCTGGCGGTCACTTCCACGCGGGGGATGATGCGGCGCCTGGGCCGCAACTGGGTGCGGTTGCATCGGCTCGTGTATGGGATCGCCGTGCTGGGCGTGCTGCACTTCTGGTGGCTGGTCAAGGCCGACGTATCGGAACCCGCCGTCTATGCGCTGATCCTATCGGCCCTGCTGGGCTATCGCGTCCTGGTCAACCGCCGGCGCCGCGCCGCAAGCCTGACCGCCGCGGCCTGAGCCGTGGGCGGGTCACGTCCTCGGGCGGTGGAGGTCCGTTTCGAGGGTGGCGTCGGGGCGCTCCTGGACGGGCGTCTGGAGCTTCCCGTGGAGACACCCCGGGCCTGGGTGGTGATGGCGCACTGCTTCACCTGCAACAAGAATTATCTGGCGCTGGCGCGCATCGCCCACCGCTGGGTGCGTGCCGGGGTCGCCGTGTTGCGTTTCGATTTCACCGGCCTCGGAGACAGCCAGGGACGGTTTTCGGAGACCACCTTCTCGGATTATGTCGCCGACCTGGAGGCCGCCGCCGATCATCTGCGGCGCCACTACGCGCCGCCCACGGCGCTTTTCGGGCACAGCCTGGGTGGAGCGGCCGCGCTTGCTGCCGCGGCGCACATTCCCGAGGTGGAGGCCGTCGTCACGCTCGCAGCCCCCAGCCACCCCGCTCAGCTGTTGGAGCATTTTCGCGGCGTCCTACCGCGCATCGAGGCCGAGGGCGAGGCTTGGGTCGAGATCGGCGGGCGGAGGTGGCCACTGACGCGGCGTTTCGTGGACGATTTGCAGCGCCACGACCTGCGCGAAGCGCTGCGCCGGTGGGGCGGGGCGTTGGCCGTCTTCCACGGCATCGGGGACCAGGTGGTTTCCGTTACCCATGCCGAGCGCCTGTTCGGCTGGGCGCCGGGGCCACGTGCACTCACGCTGCTGGAGCGGGCCGACCACCTGCTGACCGACCGGGCCGACGCGGGCTTGGTGGCGGACATGGCCGCTGCCTGGATCGGACGCTACGGCCCGGCCAGGTGAGCGAGGACGAACTGACGGGCGGTGCGTCCGCTGCGGGTGCCGCGCGCGAGCGCCCACTGCAATGCCTCTCGACGCAGCGCCTCATCGAGCGGGCCGGCCCCGAGACGCTCCAGCCAGTGCGCCACCACCGCCAGATACTGCTCCTGGGTGAACGGGGGAAACGACAGCCACAAGCCGAAGCGGTCCGAGAGCGAGATCTTTTCCTCGATGGCCTCGCCGGGATGGATCTCCCCGTCGCGGGTCTGCGTGTCCAGGTTCTCGCCGAGGAACTCCGGCATCAGGTGCCGACGGTTGGAGGTGGCGTAGACCACGACATTGTCCGGCGGCGCGGCGATGGACCCGTCCAGCACCGCCTTGAGCGCGCGGAAGGCGGGGTCGTCGGCCTCGAAGGAGAGATCGTCGGCGAAGAGGATGAAACGTTCCGTGCGTCCGTGCAAGGGTTCCACGATCTCCGGCAGGCGGGTGAGTTCGTGGCGGTCCACCTCGATGAGCCGCAGCCCCTGTTCGGCGAACGGGCCGAGCATGGCCTTGACCAGCGAGGATTTCCCGGTGCCCCGCGCGCCCCAGAGCAGGGCGTTGTTGCAGGGTCGCCCCGCCACGAACCGGGCCGTGTTGCGCTCCAGCGCCCGCTGCTGCCGTTCCAGGTGCAGCAGGTCGGAGGCTTCCACCCGGTGGGGATGGTGCACCGCCACCAGCCCGCGTTGCGGATCCCAGCGGTAGGCCAGCGCCGTGCCGTCTGGTTCCGAGGCCCGGGCGGGCAGCAGGGATTCCACGCGCTCGAGCAGTCGCTCCAGGCGTTCGAGGACGGGGCTCAGGCCCGTCGTTGAGATGGTGTCGTGTTCGGTCAAGCGGGTCCCCCGGAGAAATCCGGCGGCAGGTGGATGAGGATCATCGCCGCATCCCGGCTACCGGTCGGCCTTCCAGCCTTGGGCGGCGGCAGGGATTATACTTGGTCACAGGGGTGTGAAATCGTGTGTAGCCGGCAGGAGGACCATCCACCATGGGCCACACCTTTCCGCCGCGTCATCTCGTGACACTTTCGGATCGGGCCGGTCTGCGCCATCCTCCCGCGTTGCCGGAACTCGTTTATCCCGATAGTCCGGCGTTGTCGGTGATGACGTCGTTCGATTCGGTATGGCCTGTCACCACGACCCCGGACGTGCCCATCGCGCAGGCCCTGGAGGCCATGAAGGGGGCGGGAGTCCGTCTGCTCCTGGTGAGGGATCCGGACTCGGGCATCGTGGGCGTGGTGAGCGCGGGGGATCTCATGGGGGAACGACCGGTCAGGATCGCCGAGGAACTGCGCATCCCGCGCTCGGAGATCCGCGTCCATCAGGTGATGACCCCGCGTGATGCGGTCCGGGTGCTGGATCTACGCTCCGTGCGCGACGCCCGTGTCGGACACATCCTGGCCACGCTCGACGCCCTGGGCCGCCAGCATGTGCTGGTGGTGGAAAGCGAGGAGGCCACGGGCGCCCAGACCATCGTCGGTCTGTTCTCCCGTACACACATCCTGCGACGTATGTCCCGGCAGCCGTGGGAATCGATTCCGGCGGCTTCGTCGCTGGCCGACATGGTGCATCCCGAAGGCTGAGGGCTGCGCCCACGCGATACAATGGGCGGCATGAATATCCCGCCCATGGCCAGCCGCGTGGCGGACATCGAGCCGTTCCACGTGATGGATCTCTTCGCCCGTGCCCGCGCACTCGAGGCGCAGGGGCGCCGCATCATACACATGGAGATCGGGGAGCCGGATTTCCCCACGCCGGATCCGGTCCTGCTGGCCGGGATCCGGGCCCTGGCCGAACGCCGCACGCATTACACGCCGGCCACGGGCCTGCCCGCCCTTCGCGAGGCCATCGCTAGCCACTATCGCGACGTGGAAGGGGCGGCGGTCGATCCGGAATGCATCGTGGTGACGCCCGGCGCCTCCGGGGCGCTCCAACTCGTCCTGGGGGTGTTGTTCGACCCGGGGGATGCCGTGCTCCTGGCCGATCCCGGCTACCCGTGCAACCGCCACCTCGTGCGGATGCTGGAAGGACGAGCCGTGGCGGTCCCGGTGGAGGCGAACACGGCCTGGCAGCTCACCCCTGGACGGCTCGCCGAACACTGGGGGCAGCGGACCCGGGCGGCGCTTGTGGCCAGCCCGGGCAACCCCACCGGCACGTTGATTCCGGCCGCGGACCTGGCGGCCATGGCGGCGCTGGCCGGCGAGCGGGGCGGCGCGCTCATCGTCGATGAGATCTACCGTGGGCTCGTGTACGAGACGCCTCCACCCACGGCGGCGGCGTTGGGCGACAACGTGTTCGTCGTCAACAGCTTCTCCAAATACTTCGGAATGACCGGGTGGCGGCTGGGCTGGATCGTGACGCCCCGTACCCATTTGCCCGCTATCGACCGGCTCGCGCAGAACTTGTTCCTGGCGGCCCCGACGCCGGCCCAACACGCCGCCCTGGCCGCTTTTGCCCCGGAGACGCGGGAAATCCTCGAGCGGCGCCGCGAGATCTACCACAAGCGCCGGGATTTTCTGGTCGCGGCGCTGCGGGAGCTGGGCTTTGGCGTGGCCCACGTGCCCCAGGGCGCTTTCTACATCTATGCCGACTGTTCCGCCTTCACGGACGACAGCGAGCATTTCTGCAAGGTGCTGCTGGAGCGGGCCGGTGTGGCGGTGACGCCCGGTATCGACTTCGGCACGCACCGCAGCCGGACCCACGTCCGTTTCGCCTACACCACGTCCATGGACGCGC
>JALSSO010000100.1 GCA_026984215.1 Gammaproteobacteria bacterium
GAACAGGTGCAATACACGAGGACCCCACCCGGGCGCAAGGCCCGGAAGGCGGACAGGATCAGGCCCCGTTGCTTGCGGCTCGTCTCGCGCAGCTTGCGCGGGCTCCAGTGCCGCCAGGTTCGTGGGTCTGCGGCGCGCATCCCGGCCTCGGTGGAGCACGGGGCGTCGAGCAGCACCCGGTCGAAACGCTCCGGAACCTGGCCGCCCACGCGCCGGCCGTCCTTGCAGTACAAACGCGCATTGGTCACCCCGCAACGCGCCAGATTCGCCCTGAGCCGGTGGAAGCGTCCACGCACCGGCTCCACCGCCGAGATCACACCGGAATTTTCCATGGCCGCGGCCATTTG
The DNA here is from genome assembly GCA_026984215.1 of Gammaproteobacteria bacterium. Lineage (GTDB taxonomy): Bacteria > Pseudomonadota > Gammaproteobacteria > JAJDOJ01 > JAJDOJ01 > JALVEU01. The sequence goes on from JALSSO010000100.1 coordinate 348, forward strand.
AATGGTCTTGCCCCCGGGGGCGGCCGCCAGATCCAGTATCCGCTCGCCGGGCCGGGGTTTCAGCACCGCCACCGGGAGCAGGCTGGAGGCGGACATCGGATAGACCGCCCCGCGCTCGGCTGGCGCGCTGCGCACCAGCGCCGCGCGCAGCGCCGCCGGCAGCTCGAAGGCCAGCGGGTGCCAGCCGAGCCGGTGCGGATCCAGGCCAGCGGCTCGCAGATCCGCCAGCGTCTGCGTGGCGCGACCGCGCAGAGGGTTCAGCCAGAAGACGGTGTTGCGCGGCTGCCCGAAAGACTCGAGCACCGCCGCCAGATCACCGGTAGGCACGATTCGGCGCAGACGCTCGACGAAGGCTTGGGGGAGATCCAAGGAAAGGCAGGGGAAAAGAGACTGGTCGGGGCGAGAGGATTCGAACCTCCGACCACCGCAACCCCATTGCGGTGCGCTACCAGACTGCGCTACGCCCCGGCGGAGGCGCTAGGATACCGGAAAGCCCCCGGGCAAGGAAGAGGTCCATACCGTGCGCACGGGTCCTGCTTCGGCCAGCGCGCGGGATCGCCACGGCCGGTATCCGCCACCGGCCCAGAACCCGATCGCCGCCGGTACCGGGTAGACCGTTCAGCGGCGCAGGACGTCGAGGACCTCTTCCAGCTCGGCCCGGATCTGGCGCACGATCTGCACGCTGCGCCGGGCCTCCTCCTTGCCTTCACCGCCTTCCAGCTTCTGGCGCGCGCCGCCGATGGTGTAGCCCTGCTCATAGAGCAGACTGCGGATCTCGCGAATCAGGATCACGTCGTGGCGCTGATAGTAGCGGCGGTTGCCGCGCCGCTTGACCGGCTTGAGTGAAGGAAATTCCTGCTCCCAATACCGCAACACGTGCGGCTTGACGCCGCAGAGTTCGCTCACCTCGCCGATGGTGAAGTACCGCTTGGCGGGGATCGGCGGCAGCTCGTTATTGTTCCCGGGTTCCAGCATAGGCCTCCACCCTCGCTTTGAGTTTCTGTCCCGGCCGGAACGTCACCACCCGCCGGGCCGAGATGGGGATCTCCTCCCCGGTCTTGGGATTGCGTCCGGGCCGCTGGTTCTTGTCCCTGAGCATGAAATTCCCGAACCCCGAAAGTTTGACCTGCCGCCCCGACTCCAGCGCGCAACGGATCTCCTCGAAGAAGGTCTCCACCAGCTCCTTGGCCTCGCGCTTGTTCAGGCCCAGTTCCTCGAACAGGCGCTCGGCGATATCCGCTTTGGTCAGTGCCATCCGACTATTCCCTGAGTGATGCCCCCACGTCGCGCCGCAGCCGCTCGATCACTCCAGCCACCGCGGCGTCCACCTCATCGTCCGTAAGGGTGCGCGACAAATCCTGTAAAATCAAGCCCAAAGCAACACTTTTTCGCCCTTCCGGGACACCCTCTCCAGCGTACACGTCGAACACCCGAACTTCCCGCACGGCATCCGGGGCGGCCGCCCGGGCCACATCGAGGATGCGGCCCGCCGGGACATGGGAATCCACCAGCACGGCCACGTCCCGCCGGATGGCGGGAAACCGGGACAAGGGCTCGAAGCGGGGCACGCGCCCCCGGGTCAGCGCCTCGAGATCCAGTTCGAACAGGTAGACGGGTTGCTCCAGCCCGAGCCGCGACTGGGCCTGCGGGTGCAGCGCCCCGATCCGGCCGATCTCCCGCCCCCCGTCCAGGATGCGCGCGCTCTGGCCCGGGTGCAGACCGGCATATTCGGCCGCCTCGAAGCGCATCGTGCGCCCGGTGAGCGCGAACAGGGCCTCGACATCGCCCTTGACATCGAAGAAGTCCAGGGCGCGCCCGGGCGCGTCCCAGTGCTCGGGCAAGGCGCGTCCCGTGGCCGCGCCGGCCAGCGCCGGGCGCTGCGCGAGGCCGTCGCCCTCTTGCAGGAAGCGCAGCCCCGTCTCGAACAGGCGCAGATCGGATTGCTGGCGGTTCAGGTTACGCCGCACGACCGGCAACATGCCGGACCACAGGGTGCTGCGCATGACCCCCAGATCACTGGAGATGGGATTGGCCAGGCGCAGCGGTTCCGCATCGGGGGCGAACAGGCGCTCCACGGTCTCGTCCACGAAACTGAACGTGACCACCTCGGACCAGCCCCGGTCGGCGAGAAGCGCCTTGAAGCGGAGCCCGGCAATCCGTGCCTCGGGCCTCGGCCGGATCTCCGGGGCATGGGCGTGCATCCGGTCCGGGATCTGGTCGTAGCCGTGAACGCGGCCGACCTCCTCGATGAGATCCACCTCCAACTCCAGATCGAAACGAAAGCCCGGCGGCGTCACGCGCCATCCGACCTCGTCCCCGCTGTCGTCCACCCGGCATCCCAGCGCCTCGAGGATGCGCGCCACCTCGCCCGGCGGAACCGCCACACCCAGCACGCGGCAGATGCGCGCCTCGCGCAGCCCGATGGGCAGGCGTCGGGGCAGATGCTCCGGCGCGGCGCACTCCACCAACGGACCGGGGACTCCACCGGTGATCTCCAACAGCAGGGCCGTGGCCCGCTCCAGGGCCCGGGCCTGCAGCTCTGGATCGACCCCGCGCTCGAAACGATGCGCCGCGTCGGTGTGCAAACCGTAGGCGCGGGCCTCGCCGGCGATGGCCTTGGGCGCGAAGAAGGCGCTCTCCAGGAACACATCACGGGTCTGCGGGCCCACGGCCGTCGGTGCGCCACCCATGATGCCGGCCAGGGCCACGGGACCGGAAGCGTCGGCGATCACCAGGGTCTCCGGGCGCAGGTGTACGGTTTGCCCGTCCAGCAGCTCGAGCCGCTCGTCCACCCCGGCGCGACGCACCACGATGCCCCCCCGCAGGCGGGCAAGGTCGAATCCATGCATGGGCTGGCCGAGCTCCAACATCACGTAGTTGGTCACATCCACCACCGGATGGATGGCCCGGATGCCCCCGCGCCGCAGGCGTTCCTGCATCCACAAGGGCGTGCGTGCCTGGGGAGCGATGCCCCGAATCACGCGGCCCACGTACCGGGGACAGGCTTCGCGGTCGGCGACCTCCACCGACAGGCGGTCCTCGACCTGCGCCGGGACGGCGTCCGGCACCACGGCGCGCACGGGGGCGCCGGTCAGTGCCGATACTTCGCGCGCCAGCCCGGCGATGCTGAGACAGTCGGCCCGATTGGGCGTGAGATCGATCTCGAAGACCCGATCATCGAGATCCATGTACGCCCGCAGGTCCTCGCCCACGGGGGCGTCGGGCGGCAGCTCCATGAGTCCCTCGGCGGTCTCCGCCAGCCCCAGCTCCCTGGCCGAGCAAAGCATGCCCAGCGACTCCACGCCCCGCAGCTTCGCCTTGCGGATGCGAAAGTCGCCGGGCAGCACCGCACCGACCCGGGCGAAGGGCGCCTTCATGCCGACGCGCACGTTGGGCGCACCACAGACCACCTGAACCGGTTCCCCGCTTCCGTCGTCCACCCGGCACACGCGGAGCCGGTCGGCATTCGGATGCGGCGCCACGGCCAGGACCTCGGCGACCACCACGCCGGAGAACGCAGGCGCGGCCGGTTCGATGGAGTCCAGTTCCAGCCCCGCCATGGTGAACCGCTCGCCCAGGGCATGGGCGTCCATGTGCGGGTCCACCCACTCGCGCAGCCAGTGTTCACTGAATCTCATGGCGTTTGCATCCTGGTGTCGTCACCTCGGTGGCGCAGGGCACGGATCGGGGAACACCCGAACGGTCCGCCGCGTGCCTCCAGGCGGCCGCCCCGAGGCGCGTCGCCTTGGATACCGGGCGGCCGCCGCCGGGCCGGTCCGCTCCGTGCTCCCGTTTCCCCGCCACACCACGTACATCCCGCTGGTTCGGGCACTTACCGGAACTGGCGTAGAAAACGCAGATCGTTTTCGAAAAACAGGCGCAGGTCGTCCACGCCGTACCGCAGCATCGCCAGCCGCTCGACCCCCATGCCGAAGGCATAACCCGTCCAGCGCTCGTTGTCGATGCCCACCGCATCGAACACCTTGGGATGCACCATCCCGCACCCCATGACCTCGAGCCACCCACTGCGGCCGCACACCCGGCAGCCGGAGCCGCCGCAGATCACGCACTGGATGTCCACCTCCGCCGAGGGCTCGGTGAAGGGGAAATAGGAAGGTCGGAACCGGGTGGGCAGATCGTCGCGTTCGAAGAAGGCGCGCAGGAACTGGTCCAGCACCCCCTTCAAATGCGAGAACGAGACGCACTCGTCCACCAGCAGGCCCTCGACCTGATGGAACATGGGACTGTGCGTGAGATCCGAGTCGCAGCGGTACACCCTGCCCGGGGCGATGATGCGAATGGGGGGCGCCTGGCGCTCCATCACCCGGATCTGTACCGGAGAGGTGTGGGTGCGCAACAGCCGCCCATCCGGAAAATAAAAGGTGTCGTGCATGGCACGCGCCGGATGGTGGGCCGGGATGTTGAGCGCCTCGAAGTTGTGGTACTCGTCTTCGATTTCAGGGCCTTGCACAACATCGAAGCCAATCTGCTCGAACAACGACTCGACCCGCTGCAAGGTGCGGGTGACTGGATGCAGCCCGCCCGGCGGGAGACCGCGGCCCGGCAGCGTGACGTCCACCCGCCCGGCCTCCAGGCTTGCCCGGATCCGCTCGGCTTCCAGGGCCTCCCGGCGGGCCTGGATCGCGGCCTGCAGACGCTCCTTGGCCGCGTTGATGCGTCGCCCGGCCTCCCGGCGGGCCTCTGCATCCAGGCCGCCCAGTGCCTTGAGCTGCGCGGTGATACGTCCCTTCTTGCCGAGGTACCGGACCCGCACTGCATCCAGTGCCGCCAGATCGGCGGCCGCCTCGACCGCCTCCACGGCCTCGCGCGTGAGGGCTTCGATGTCCTGCGCCATGCTTCCCCCGATGACCGATGTGCGGCAGCAAAAAGGGAAGGCCCAGCCTTCCCCTCGCACGGAGACGCCGGCCGACCCGGCGGCCGGCCCCGATGGGCTCAGGCGGCCAGCGCCGCCTTGGCCTTCTCGGCGATGGCGCCGAAGGCCTGCAGATCGTGCACGGCCAAGTCGGCGAGCACCTTGCGGTCCATCTCGATGCCCGCCTTCTTCATCCCATCGATCATGCGGCTGTAGGACAGGTCGAACCGACGCGCCGCCGCGTTGATGCGCACGATCCAGAGGCTGCGCATCTGGCGCTTGCGCTGACGCCGGTCACGGTAGGCGTACTGCCCCGCCTTGATGACCGCTTGCTTGGCGACGCGGTAGACGCGGCTGCGGGCCCCGTAGTAGCCCTTCGCCTTCTTCATCACCTTTTTGTGGCGGGCGTGGGCGGTGACCCCTCTCTTGACTCTGGGCATGACGGCTCGACCTCTCAGCTATAAGGCAACAGGCGCTTCACCGCGGCCACGTCGGCATCGGCGATCCTGGCCGGTAGGCGAAGCTGACGTTTCCGCTTCGGGCTCTTCTTGGTCAGGATGTGGCGCATATGGGACTGCTTGCGCTTGTAACCGCCGGAGGCGGTCTTGCGAAAGCGCTTGGCCGCGCCACGGTTGGTCTTCAGCTTGGGCATGGCTCGCTCCTCAAATCAAACCGGGCCGCCCGCCGGAAAGCGCGCGGCCCATCCAGATCCCTGCACGGCCCGGCCGGTGTCAGCCGCCGCCTTTCTTACCCCCCTTCCGGGGCGTGAAGACCATCACCAGTTGACGGCCTTCCATCTTGGGGCGCTGCTCCACGGTGCCGTACTCGGCCAAATCCTGCTCGATGCGGTCCAGGAGCTGCGCGCCCAGCTCTTGATGGGCCATTTCGCGGCCGCGGAAACGGATCGTCACCTTGGCCTTGTCGCCATTTTCGAGAAACTGGATCAGTTTTCTCAGCTTGACCCGGTAGTCGCCCTCGTCGGTCCCGGGCCGGAACTTCATCTCCTTGACCTGGATCTGCTTCTGCTTCTTGCGCGCGGCCTGTAGCTTCTTGGCCTGCTCGAAGCGGTGCTTGCCGTAGTCCATCACCCGGACCACCGGCGGCTCGGCCTGCGGCACGATCTCCACCAGATCGAGCTCGGCGTCCCTGGCCACCTGCAGCGCCGTATCCAGCGGAACGACCCCCCGGTTTTCCCCCTCGGCGTCGATCAGACGAACTTGCGACGCCGTGATTTCGTCGTTGAGACGAAGCTTCTTGGTTGCGCTGATTTTTATTCCTCCAATACAGAACGGCCGCGGCTCGCGACCTCATCGGCGAAGCGCTGGGCGAGTTCATCCAGTGTGAGATCGCCCAGATCCTTCCCGGCTCGCGTGCGCACGGCCACCGTCTGGGTTTGCATCTCGCGGTCCCCAACGATCAGCAGATAGGGGACGCGCTGCAACGTGTGCTCGCGAATCTTATAGCCAATCTTCTCGTTTCTCAAGTCGGAGACGACCCGGAAACCCCGCCCTTGCAGCGCCTTGCGCACCTGCTCCGCGTAGTCGCGCTGGCGGTCGGTGATGGTGAGGACCGCCGCTTGCACCGGGGCGATCCACAGCGGCAGCACGCCGGCGTAATGCTCGATCAGCACGCCGATGAACCGCTCCAGCGAGCCCAGGATGGCCCGATGGATCATGACCGGGGTCTGGCGGGAGCCATCCTCGGCCACGTACTGGGCCTCCAGCCGCCGCGGCATGGAGAAGTCGAGCTGCACGGTGCCGCACTGCCACTGCCGGCCGATGCAATCGGTGAGCGTGAATTCGATCTTCGGCCCGTAGAACGCCCCCTCGCCGGGCTGCACGACGTATTCCAGGCCCCGCGCCTTGAGGGCCTGCTCCAGGGCCGCCTCGGCCTTGTCCCACAGGGCGTCTTCGCCCACGCGCTCCTCGGGGCGGGTGGACAGCGCCACCTTGACCTCGTCGAAGCCGAAGTCGGCGTAGACCCGGAAGGTGAGATCGATGAGCCGGACGATCTCTTCCTCCATCTGCGCCTCGGTGCAGAAGATGTGGGCGTCGTCCTGCACGAAGCGGCGCGCACGCATCAATCCGTGCAGCGTGCCCGACGGCTCGTTGCGGTGCACGATGCCGAACTCGGCGATGCGCAGGGGCAGATCCCGGTAGCTGCGCAGGCCCTGGTTGAAGATCTGCACGTGCGCCGGACAGTTCATGGGCTTGATGGCGTAGACGTGATGGTCGGCCTCGGTGGAGAAGATCATGTCGTGGAACTTGTCCCAGTGCCCCGACTTCTCCCACAGTGACCGGTCCAGGATCATGGGCGTCTGGACCTCCTGGTACTCGGCCTGGATCACCTCGCGCACGTAGTTCTCGATGAGCCGGTACAACGTCCACCCGCGCTCATGCCAGAACACCATCCCCGGGGCCTCCTCCTGAAAGTGGAAGAGGTCCATCTGCTTGCCGAGCCTGCGGTGGTCGCGCTTCTCCGCCTCCTCCAGGCGCTTGAGATAGGCCTTGAGTTGCTTCTTGTCGGGCCAGGCGGTGCCGTAGACGCGCTGGAGCATCTCGTTGCGCGGATCCCCGCGCCAGTAGGCCCCGGCCAGCTTGGTCAGCTTGAAGGCGCCCAGCCTGCCCGTGGAAGGCACATGAGGACCCCTACACAAGTCGATGAAATCTCCCTGCTTGTACAGCGAAATCTCCTCGCCCTCAGGGATGCTCTCGATGATCTCGGCCTTGTATTCCTCGCCCTGATCGCGGAAGAAGCGCGCCGCCTCCTCGCGCGGCATCACGGTGCGTTCCACCTTGAAATCCGCCTTGGCCAGCTCCTTCATGCGCTGCTCGATACGCTCCAGGTCCTCGGGGGTGAAGGGCTTGTCGCGGGCGAAGTCGTAGTAGAACCCGTCCTCGACGACCGGCCCGATGGTAACCTGGGTGTCGGGGTAGAGTTCTTTCACGGCCTGGGCCAGCAGATGCGCCGTGGAGTGGCGCAACACCTCCAACCCCTCCGGATCGCGCGGGGTGACGATGGCCACCTGGGCGTCGTGATCCACCACGTAACTGGTGTCCACGAGCCGGCCGTCCACCTTGCCGGCGATGGCGGCCTTGGCCAGGCCGGGTCCGATGTCGGCCGCGATCCGGGCGACCGTGACGGGTTGGTCGTAATGGCGGCGGCTGCCGTCGGGAAGTGTGATCTCGGGCATGGGCTTCTCCAGTGGTGACCGATACGAGGGGCCACGTGTCCGCATCAAAAAAGCGACCCGCCGCCCGACGGATCGCCACGATTGGTAGGCGCGATTGGACTCGAACCAACGACCCCCACCATGTCAAGGTGGTGCTCTAACCAGCTGAGCTACGCGCCTGCTGCGAGGGCGCGAAAATTAGCATAAAAAGGGATTACAGGGAACAACCGCCACACGCATCGACCATGCCCAAACCCATCCGCCTATTGCTGGCCTGCCTCCTGTGCCTGGGCATCGTCCTGGGCGTGGCGGGATTGATCCGGCTGCTCGCTTGAGCCCCCGGCCGGCAGCAGGGCCTCGATCCGGGCGCGGACCTCCGGATGCGTGAAATCGCGCCCGCCCACGGCCCGGTACACCATGCGCCCGGCCTGGTCCACGATCACCGTGGTGGGCAGGCCCTTGATGCCGTACGCCCGGGCCACCCGGGCGTCCCGGTCGAACAGAATGGGGAAGCTGGGTTCCACCGCCAGCTGCCCCATATAGGCGAACACGTGGTCCGGGTCCTCCCACTCGTTGACCGCCAGCACCACCAGCCCGCGCTCGCGCAGCGCCTGGTACAGCCGTTCCAACGAGGGCAGCTCCCTACGGCAGGGGCCGCACCACGTGGCCCAGAAATTGACGATCACCACCCGGCCCCGGTAGTCGGACAGACGGTGGGTCTCGTCGTCCATGTCCTCGAGGGCGAAATCGGGGGCCGGCACCGGTTCGGCCACGGGCGGCAACGCATGGCTCAACTCGTCGCCCGAGACCCCCACGGCGAACCAGCAGAGCAACGCTGCCGCCCAGGCGGGGCGGACGAACCTAAGGTTGCCCATCCGCGACGGTCTCCGGCGCGCAGCGCAAGCCTTCGACGACCCCTTCATGGCGCCTCCCCCCAGCGGTCCAGACGTAGTGAAGATCGAAGCGGGCCTGCGGCGGCAGCGGCACGGTGATGAACCCCTGCATCCAGTCGCCCGGCTGATAGGTGGCGTCCTCGTGCACCAGTAGCCACTGGAAGGCCAGCCCCTGGCCACGCCATTCCCGCACCCATTGACTCTTGCTCTTGACCCGTCGGACCTCGCCCTGCGGCGTCACGAAGCGCCA
>JALSSO010000101.1 GCA_026984215.1 Gammaproteobacteria bacterium
TGCCGGACAATAGGTCTCGGTCCCCCCGCGCTTCGTGCGCCTTGCATCCGAGCCGCTCACGACGTTTTTCAACAGCCTGTTGGCGAGATGCGCCGCACGGCCCGTGCGGCGGGGCCCATCCATTTCAGGCCGGTTCTTCTCCCTCGGCCATTTCCTCCAACGCGGGCAGGTACTCGGATTCGCGACTGGGTGCCTCGGCGCTCAGCGAGGCCATCACCGGACGTCGTTCGGAAGGAAGCTCCAGCCCGGCCTCCTCCAACAGGGCCCGGAGGAACGCATCGGCGTGGTCGAGCCACTGTCTCAGCGTCTTCGGGTCGGTGGCGAGCAGTTCGGCCACGTCCTCCGCGGGCAGAGACTCCATCTGGACCAGTGTCACGGCCCGGCGCCAGCGCAGGGGAAGTCGGCGCAGCGCGTGGAGCAGGAAACGGTGCAGCTCCTCGTTCTCCAGGGCCTGTTCCGGGTCGGTGCCTTGCTGGGCGGGTATGAGATCCTCGATGCGCAGGACCTCGTCGGGCTGCCAGTATTCGAGCCGCCAGTCCTCTCCCGTCTCGGCAAGCGCATCGGCGGCCGCCACACCCTCCAGCGAGGCGGCCTCCTCGGAATTGCGGTAGCGCACCACCTCCTCGGCCAGCACGTCGATCATGTGTTTCAGGAGCAGACGGAACAACCGATCCGCCTCGGCGGACGGATCCCATTCCCGCCGGGCGCGCACCAACGTCTCATCGATGACGTCCGACACGGTGGGATAGTCGGGGGCGAGGTCTGCGGTGGCGCGCAGGTAGGTCAGTTCCCGACGCACGACGTTCTCCAGGCGGGGGACCTGGGGGCGGACCGCCTCCAGGAAGTTCCGGCGGGCCGGGGGCGGCGAGGTCGTGAGCTCACCCTTGAGGCGCTGCAGCTCCGCCCGCCGTGCCTTGCGTTTCCAGGCGTCTTCGTGACGCATGCGCGACAGGTGACGACGAATTTGGCGCTCCAGCTCGGCCACGGCTCCCCGTTGCGCGACTTCCAGGTCGAAATCGTCTTCACGCGCCACGAGGATCTTCCGGGGGGGCAGGTGGAGCCGCAAGGCCACGCGATATAGATGCTGGTGGTGCCGGCTCTTTTCCACGATGGCGAAGAGGCGGAGCGAGGCCGGTGGAAAGTGTTTTTCCAGGGTGGGCCGCAGCCGTTCGTCGAACAATGCCCGCAGGCGTTGTTCGACGCTCGAATGCGACACGGGATCGATGTTCTTGAAACGGATCCGAATCTCCATGGGATTCCTCTGCTCCAGTGAGTGCGTAAGGGAAACCGCCCCAGAACGTGGGAGTGCCGCCTAGCCCTCGCTCTGCACGAATACGGTGCTGCAGTACGGGCAGCGCGCCCGTCCTTCGGCATCGAGCGCAAGATACACACGGGGGTGCGAGTTCCACAGGCATTCCTCGGGGGGTGGGCAGCAGACCGGCCCACCGTCGGGCCTCACCCGGCGCTCGCGGCGGGCGTTGGGGGTTTCGCAATCCATGTTGGGCGGTGTCTTCATCTGTCGTGCAACCTCGTGTCTTCCCTCTAAATGGGGGGCAGGGCATGGAATACAAGCCGCGCGGCGGTGTCCGCGGCGACCGGCTCCGCTCGAGACGGCTCAGAGTGCCCTTGATTGCATCCGGGATCAAGCCGGGGGACGGTTCCGTGCGCGGGTGTGTGGCGGTCGGGTGGACCGTCTCGCGACGCAGGCGCAAAATTGCATTTGCGCGCTGTTCACAAGACAATCCGTGTGCCGTGAGCTGGAAAGCGATAATTCCAGCCGACCGGCGCCGTGTGACCGGGGTGTTCCCGCGGGCGAGCCCGATGCAAGTCCCATCGTGGTGGGGCGTTTCGGTTCGCGCCTTGGGGGGCGGAAAGCCTTGCACTGTTTCAGCGGCTTCCGCCGGGGCCTCGCCCGCGCCCCGGGGGGATACGTCCCTCGGCGCCGTTTCTGACAATCACTTCGGGGAGAACTCCTATGGACAACGGGAATGCCGCCCGCTATTGGAAGGCCAATC
>JALSSO010000102.1 GCA_026984215.1 Gammaproteobacteria bacterium
GCGGACGCCGCTCGAGGGTGATGGGGCCTCGTGGAGCGCCGGACGGGCCAGGGGAGGGGGCCTTTCTGCGCCACGTCCGGATGTGCGCCGACCCATCCCTCCTCGGGAGACACGCAGCGAACCGTGTGCCGATCGTTCCCCGCCGCCGATCCGGTGTGCATTTCCCGTGTGGTGTCGTGGGTCGGGGAAACTGGCTACAATCGCAGTAGTGTTCCATTCGGCTACCCCTGGATTGGGGGGTCCATGAACGAGCGACGACCCGGATTTCTCGACACGCTGAAAAGCGTTCTGGCGGCCTTTTTCGGCGTGCAGAGCAACGAACGGCGCGAACGTGATTTCACGCACGGCAAGCCAGCCCACTTCATCATCATCGGGTTGATCCTGACCGTGGCGTTCATCCTCGTCGTGCTGGCCGTCGTGCGGGGTGTCATGCTGCTGGCGGGCGTGCAGTGAGAGGCCGTTCCCCATCGCTGCCCGCGGCCGGATACGTCCGGTGACCAGCGAAACCGGAGGCCTTGTCCATGGCGCATAGTCGGGTGGCCACGCTGGATGTACGCAGTCCGGTCCGCAAGCGGGCCTTGGTGGTGGACGACTCGGCGACCGCCCGCGTGATCCTCAAACGGATGCTCGAGGGATATGGGCTGGCGGTGGATACCGCTGTCTCGGCAGAAGACGCCTTCGAACAGCTCAAGACCTCCCATCCGGACGTGATCTTCATGGATCACCTCATGCCCGGGATGGACGGCCTGGAGGCCCTGCGTGTAATCAAAGACGACCCCACCACCGCCATGATCCCCATCATGATGTACACCTCCAAGGGCGGATCGGTGTACGTGAGTGAGGCGAGGGCGCTGGGTGCCGTCGGCGTCCTCAGTAAGGAGGTCAAGCCGGTCGAATTGCTCAACGTGCTGCGGGCGCTGCATCTGGTACCGGACGAGGATGACCCCGACGCATCGGGGATCCGGCGCGCGGCCCGGACCTTCGGTGCCCCCGAACCGCCGGAGGTGCCAGAGGCCGAAACCGCTGCGCCGACGCCGCCTCGACCCACCGCCACGCCGGGCGGCACGGCCGCGTCCCCCGATGTCCGCATCGATCCCGCCTCGGTGCGCGAGGCGGTGGAACCGCTGCTTGCGGGTCTGCGGATCCGGTTGCGTCACGAGCTGGGTCGGATGGCGCAGCAGGTGGCGCAGGAGGCCGCCGGCGAGGTGGCGCGCAGGCAGGCGGCGGTGATCGAGGCCGCCCAGTTGCCGGACGAGTCGGACCGGCGGGTGGTATGGGCGTTGGGACTGGCGGGGGTGTCACTGGTCGTGGCCCTGGCCGGTATCGGTTATTTGTTCTCGGCGCGGGAGGAGGCGTCGGTGCCTCGGGAGAAAGACCCAGAGCCGGCCGTGGCCGCCCTGACGCCGTTCGCTCCAAGCGAGCCGGTCGCACGGGATGCTTCGGTCCCATCCGTGGCGGCGGAACCCGCGGCGGCAGCGGGAGCCGCACGAGCGCGGGTCGCGCCGGCGCTGCTCGACGCCGTGGAGTGGCTGTACGATACCAGTGGTTCGGTACCTTACGGAGAGCCACTGCTCGGGGCGCACACCCTGCACCTCCTTCAGGGTACCGTGCGCCGGTTGGCGAAGGCCGGCCTGCGGGGGACGTTGGAGGTGCATACGCATGCGGCGCGTTTCTGCCTGCAGCGTACTCCGTCGGACCGCCTTATCCTGCCCCCGGAGAACACCCCGCTCCACGCCTGCGAGATGGTGTTGCGTCCGGATACCGAACAATCATTGGGCTTTGCGGAGTTTCTCGCCACCGAGCCCGCGCTCGTCTCAGGACGGCTACGCGTGCGGCTCGTGCATCATGGACTGGATGCCCCACGGATCGAGGTGCCGCTGGCCTCGGCCGGGGAAATACGCGCGGGGGAGTGGAATCGGATCGCGCAGGAGAACTACCGCACCGCGCTGCGCGTCGTGGCGGAGCCATGACACAGGGCCTGCGACCGCCTTTTCATCTCGCCTTTCCGGTGCACGATCTGGACGCCGCGCGGGACTTCTATGTCCGGGTGCTGGGGTGCGGCGTGGGACGCGCGTCAGCGCGGTGGGTGGACTTCGATTTTCACGGCCATCAGATCGTGGCCCACTGCGTGGAGGCCGTGCGCCCCGTGCGGGGTTCCAACCCGGTGGACGGGCACGAGGTCCCGGT
>JALSSO010000103.1 GCA_026984215.1 Gammaproteobacteria bacterium
CGTAGCGGATCGGCATGGCGGTTGACCACCGATTGTTTGATGAGGATGTCCACCGGGGTCGCTTCGCGCCCATAGTAGGCGGCGTTCAGACTGTCGCGCACGGCGATCACTGCCCCTTCCACGGAGACGCCGCCGTAAAGCCCCTTGGCCCGGGAGAAGGCCAAAATGTCGGCGGTGGCCGCCTGCGCGCCCGCGCCCACGGGGCCGGCGGCGAGACCCACATCGGCGCCGAGCTGGAACTTGTTGCTCAGGAAGGCGTCGATCCCTTTCTCCGTGGTCACCATCAGGATGACCTCGGCGGCCTGCGCGCCGATCTGCAGCCCGAAGCTCACCGACCCCATGGTGTAGAAGGCCGGATAGCTCCACTGTCCCGTTTTCTCGTCGCGCACCAGGAATACGCCACTGCCTCCCGAGGCCCCGACCAGGAATCCACCCTTGAGGAGTTGGGGCACGATCAGGACGCCCTTGGCCTTGCCGACGTTGTCGTGGAACCAGCCCAGGTTTTCGTCCGCCAGGAAGTTCTCGAGCGTGACCTTGGCGCTTTCCACCAGGGCGCGCGCCTCGGTCGCGTCGTCGGCCATTGCCGGACCCCGTGGTACGGCGAGCGCCAGGCAGAACAACAGCGCGACGAGGTACAAAGAGGCTGTGGGGAGGCGTCGATCAGTATGCATTGAACTGCTCCAGGATCTTTCGGTAAGTACCGTCTTTCTTCATGGATGCCAACCCCCGGTTGAAGTCGGACAGGAGCCGGGCGTGGTCGGGCACGGTGCGGTGGATGGCGACGAACAGCTTGCGCGTCCGGTACGGTGGATCGAGCAGCGCCAGACGCTTGCGCCCGTTCGCCAGGAAGTTGTCGATCTGCCACCGAACCACGCGGGCATCGTCCAGCGTGACGTCGATCTTGCGGTTGACCACCCTCAAGAGATTCTCGAGCAGTGCGTTGCTCGGCACCTTGATCACGTAGTCGGCGCTGTCCAGCGGCTCACCATAGGCGTAGTCGCGGACGATGCCGATTCGCATGCCCCTCAGATCACGTAGCGAGTCCACCCGCAGGTTGCGGTCGGCCCGGGCCACGAAACGGATTTCGTTGGTGAGATAGGGAGCACTGTAGGCGAGTTCTCCGGCGCGTTGCTTCGAATGCCAGGCCGTGGCGAGTCCTTCGTAGACCCCCAGCAGTGCGCCTTCCAGGCTGCGCGACCAGGGCTTGATGTCGAAGCGCACCGTGTGCCCACCACGCCGGAAGGCCTCTCGGACGATGCTCAGGGCGAGTCCCTGACCTGGAAGGATGTCCTCGACGTACGGCGGCCAGCGGCTGGCGAGCAGCGTCAGGTCCCGGGCGGGTGCCGGCCGCAGGCCGCCGGCCAGCAAAATCAGGGCGACAGCGAGGATGGAACGCTGGATTCTCGTCATCTGTTGATCGATTCCGCAGGCGTCATTCGGAGGCCTTCTTCTGTGCGCGTTCCACCTGTTCCACGGCCTGGATCAGGCCCCGAGCCTGCGGATTGTGCACGCTGCGCTTGACCAGGATGTCCACCGGCGTGACCGGTTTGCCGTAATAGGCTTCGTTGAGTTTCTCGCGCACCTTGATGACGGCCCCGTCCAGGCTGACGCCGCCGAAGGCCCCCTTGGTCAGGGAGTACTGGATGATGTCGGCGGTGGCCGCCTTGGCGCCCACGCCGACGGGCCCGGCGGCGACACTGACGCCCGCGCCCAGATTGACCTTGGTGGTCAGAAGCGAGTCGAGCCCTTTCTGTGTCATCACCATCATCACCACTTGGGCGGCCTGCGCGCCCGCCTGGAGCCCGAAGCTGGCCGTTGCGATGGTGTAGAAGGCCGGGTCGCTCCAGCCTTTTTCGGGATCTTTCGCGATCAGCACCCCGCTCCCTCCGGATGCTCCCACGATGAACCCGCCCTTCAGGATCTGCGGGAAGATGAGCAACCCCTTGGCCCGGTGCAGGTTGTCCCGCAGCCAGGTCATCTGCTCGTCGGTGGCCACCTTGGTGAAGGTGATGCGCGCCGAGTCCACGAGGGCTTCGGCCTCCTGTTTCTCACCGGTGGAGGCAGCCAGGGGAGCGGCGAGCACCATGGACAGGAACACGCCGGCCATGGCGCGGAAAATACGGTTTGGATGGGTCATGATGCCTCTCCGGTGTGTGTGATGGATGCAAAATGGGTTCGGGCAAGTCACGGGGTGTCTTTCCAGGTGTGCCGTGGGTGGCCCGGTGGGACAAGACGGCTGAAAAAACGGTTCACATGCGCGCTGTTTCCTTCCCTCGCCTGTCTATTTGGATTGGATGAGCAGCGGTCGCTGCGCTGCGCGCGTTTTGCACCCCAACTTCCCATGGCGTTTTGAGCCGCCTGCTAAGGGGTGGGGTGCCCTCCCCGGGCCGGAAACCCGCGGAGGATCCGGCGTACTGCCTTGTCGATGAGCTGCGCCACGTGCTTCTCGTCGTGCTTGTCTTTGACCCTGGCTTGGGCGGACCCGCGCCACATTTCGCGTTTCGTCCGCCCGTCACTCACTACCAGGATCAGGGTGCCCTGGCGCACGTCGCGGGCGCTCATGCGATAGTCCCCGTAGCGCCCCGTGGCGGTGTCCAGGGTAGCACCACGACGATAGCCCCAGGCACCGTGGTTGTAAGGGTAGGGATTGCCACCCCTGATACCCTCGTCGGCCCAAAGGTAGTACTGGACCCAGAAATCCGGGCCAGATTCGGGGGCAACCCGCTGGAATCCCCGTGCGGCCAACTCCCGGTCTACCGCCTGGCGGACCTCACGGTCGGTGAACAGGAACCCCTTGCTGAACTGCTTGCCGCCCCCGGTCTTGCGCCGCACCCACGCGTAAGTCTTCAGTGCACTGAAATCGGCGCCGGGGGTGGCCTTGGCCTTCGTCTCCATGCGGCTGCAGGCGCCGGAACTGACCAGGGTCAAGATCGCCAGTAGCCACAGGAACCTACGGATCACGAGGGTGCACAGCCAGTGGTAGGATGGGCGCAGTATAACGATATGGAGCACAACGCGCCATGACTGTTCGAATCGTTCGCCGGCTGGCGCCGGCCCTGGTGTTGGTGCTCGCCGCCGCTGGCGCCCGCGGCCAGATGATCGGCTGGAGTAGTGTGTTCCCGCGCCTCGAGGAGGGGGACCTCGAACGGATGCAGCAGGCCGCGCGTGGTGGGCTGGACGGCAAGCAGGAGGGAGGTGTCGCCAACTGGGAGAATCCGAACACCCGGGCGCGTGGACGGGTCGAGCTGCTGCGCCGCTTCGACCGGCAGGGACGCCCCTGCCGACTCGTCGTGCACACATTCACGTTGCCGGGACAGGAGACTTGGGTGTACCGGTCCACCCTCTGCCGCGACGAGGAAGGGCAATGGAATGTCCTGGAGCGCGAACGACCCCACCCGGTCGAACCCAAGCTTCGGGACTGACGCGGCGTTATTCCCCCAGCCGTGGCATGAGCTCGACCAGATTGCACGGACGGGTGCGGTAATCGAGCTGGGCTCGGATGAGTTTGTCCCAGCCGTCGGCGCAGGCACCGGAGCTGCCCGGCAGGCAGAAGACATAGGTGCCGTTGGCCACGCCGGCCAGTGCGCGCGACTGCATGGTGGAGGTGCCGATGTGCTCGAACGAGAGCACACGAAACATCTCGCCGAAGCCCTCGATTTCCTTATCCAGCAAGGGGCGCACCGCCTCCGGGGTGCCGTCGCGCCCGGTCAGGCCGGTTCCTCCGGTGGTGAGCACCACGTGCACGTCGGGATCCAGGATCCACTGGCTCAACACGGCACGTATGGCATACGGGTCGTCTGGCACGATCCGTTTCTCATGCAGTCGATGTCCCGCTTCCTCCAGCCGCGAGACCAGAAGTCGTCCCGATTTGTCCGTGGACTCGTCACGGGTATCGGAGACGGTGAGCACGGCGATGGACAGGGGGATGAATTCGCGTTCGGCCATGGACGGCTCCGGTGGTATCGAGCGGGATGCTTACTCCATTATAGGGACATGGGGCGACCGCCGGGCGTGCGGGATGACTCAGAGGCTATAATCCTGCAAACATGAAGATCGAGATACGAACCCAAGCCTTCGACCCCTGGACTGAGGTGGCCCGTCACCAGGCCAGCATGGCGGCACAGCACGGGCGCTTCGGGGCCACCGCCGTGTTCGTGGGCACCATGCGCGAGTTCAACGAGGGGGACCCCGTACGCGCCATGACCCTGGAGCATTATCCCGGAATGACCGAACGTCACCTCGAGTCCATCGTCCATATGGCGTTCGAACGCTGGGACCTCCAGGATGCCCTCCTGCTCCACCGGGTGGGGGATCTGCATCCCGGCGATCCCATCGTCTTGGTCGCCGTGTGGTCCGCCCACCGGCGCGACGCCTACGAGGCCAACCGCTGGATCATGGAAGATCTCAAATCCCGTGCCCCGTTCTGGAAGCGTGAAGAGCTGGAACAGGGACACCGCTGGGTGGCGTCCAACACACCGGGTTGAAAGGGTCTTGCACTGGAGAGATTGTGCCAGGGCCGCCTGCGGGATCCCTGGTCTCAACGGCCTCCTCAAATGCGCACCGCAGGACTAGCTGCCAAGTGGCGTCGCCCGGCGTGGGAGCTGATGCCAGCAGAGCTGGATCAAGGGCTACGGGCAGGCTAGTCGATGGTAGGCGTGAGGGAAGGCTGTGGTCCGAGACCGTGGGCGGCGGCGCAGGGCGGCCCGCCAAGCGCTGTGGGAGGGAACGCGGCCGGGATCATAAGCTCCCGGAGCCAGTGCGCAGTTCGCCCCCGTTGGCTTTGTGGGTCACAGGGGCATGATGTTTTATCAGAGAGCCATGCCCGAAATCTGGTGTATGGGGTGATTGAAATCTGGTGTACGGAGAGATTGAAGAAGGCGGCGTACCCTGCTGCAATCGGTTTGCCGAGAACGGATACAGCAAAGGAGGTATGCCACCATGGGGAAAGATAGCGTAGTCGCATTTCGGGCGCCGAAGGAGGTTTCGGACCTTTGACGGAACTACTGCGCACGGAGCCAGGCGACTGATTCAGCAGGCCATCGAGGCGGCGCTGGCCGAGTTGTTGGCGCAGTATGAGGGACAGGTGGACGAGGGGGTGAGAAGCACTTTCTGGCCATCGAGGACGGCGTGCGGGAGTTGAGCCAAAGCTGGCGCGAGGTGCTGCTGGGCCTGAAACGGCGGGGTCTCACCGTGCCGCCGAGGCTGGCGGTGGGAGATGGCACCTTGGGGTTCTGGTCGGCACTGGATGAAGCGTATTCCGAGACCCGCCAGCAACACTGCTGGGTTCACAAGACGGCGAACCTGCTGAACGACCTGCCCAAGGGGGCGCAGGCGAAGGCGAAGAAGGCGTTGCAGGAGATTTGGATGGCCGAGGATCGGGCCTCGGCGCACAAAGCCTTCGATCACTTCGTGCAGGTGTACCAAGCGAAGCACCCGAAGGCGGCAGCCTGTCTGGGGCAAGAGCGGGAAGCCTTGCTGGCTTTCTACGACTTTTCGGCCGAGCATGGGGTGCACATACGAACGACGATTTCGATCGAGTCGGCCTTTGCCACGATTCGCCACCGGTCGGACCGGGCCAAGGGATGCGTGAGCCGTAACACGATGCTGGCGATGATCTACAAGCAGGGGATGAGCGGCGAGACGCGCTGGCGCTGGATTCGGGGAATCGGGCATCTGGCCAAGGTCATCGAAGGAGTGAAGTTCAAAGACGGAGTCGAGGTCAACGACGAGACCGAAATCACCAAGGACGCTGCCTGATCAGGCCATATACCAGATTTGACTATAGCCCATAACTGCCAGCAGGCCGACCGGGCTGTGGGGCGTGGAAACAGAGCGTGCCATCTTTGAATTCATCGAGGGTTGGTACAATCGGCTCAATGGCACTCGTCGCTGGGCTATCTGTCACCGATCAATTTCGAGCGACAGCATGTCCGGCACAAGGGCGGGACTCAGAGCTTCCTAGCAATAGATGCTACGCGGAGAGAGCTATGAAATCATTCAAACAAATGTATCACGGGTTCAGGCGGATCGTTTGGGGGCTGCCAAAAAATGAACGCTTAATTCTCAATGAGGCTGTAAACTTTGAAAAAGAGGTCATTTTTATTGCCATACCTAAAACCGGTACAACTTCTGTACGAAGACAGATGCAACAGGAAGGCACCCCTCTAATCAGCAACCCACATTTAAGCATAACCCAGGTTAGGGACTCTATATATGTGTATCTATTGATGCGGTCTTTGGGGTGTAATAAAGTGTTCCCTACAATTGCCGTTCCCACAGATAGGGAGCTGCGTGACCGAGCACGCGCGGTTTTTGAGGGATTTTTTAAATTTGCCGCTGTTAGGAATCCATGGGCCCGTGCTGTATCGTTATACTATAGGCGCGAGGGGATCCAAGTGAGAAAACGCATATCTTTTGAAGAATTTTGCGTGAACCATGTTTATGCGAGTGATACTTGTGTGCATCCGACTCTTCATAGGAATCAAATAGATTGGCTGTGCGATGAGAATGGGAATTGTCTAATGGATTATATTTACAAAGTAGAGGAATTCGATATTGCAATGAATGAAATTTTCGAGCGCACAAACGGGCGTATCTGTTTTAAAAAAACAAAGGCAAACAAAAATCCTCGCTCTCGCTCCGAGCAATATAGGGAATTGTATACAGAACGCACTAAGAAGTTAATTGCGAAGAGATTCGAAAAGGATATCGACTACTTCAAGTATACGTTTTAAGCGTCGTGAACCGCCCCGGGAATTCCGGAGACCGTTTTGTTTGAGTCAGGCCGCCTTGGCTGACTTGTACTCTTAACCTTCTTTCCGTGCTATTCATGGGAAGGAGGAACGACGAATGGGACGTACATCGACAGTCAGGGAGGGTCGGCCACGTGATGCAGCGACCAAGATTGCGGAACAGCGCCTGAGCGTGCTTGAGCTGGCGCGGGAGCTGGGCAATGTGGCCGAGGCGTGCCGTTGTAATGACCCCCTGGTTTTTGCACACCCTACGCAGCGATCCGCGCAGGCACCTGGTAGCCGAGCGCCTGGTTCGGTCGCTCGGTGTTGTAGTGGCGTATCCAACGTCCAATCACTTCCCGTGCATG
>JALSSO010000104.1 GCA_026984215.1 Gammaproteobacteria bacterium
CGGGATCCACGCCGAGGCGATCCACGGCGGCAAGAGCCAAGGCGCGCGCACCCGCACGCTGGCGAACTTCAAGCAGGGCCGGGTCCGAGCGCTGGTGGCCACGGACATCGCCGCGCGCGGGCTGGACATCCGACAGCTGCCGCACGTGGTGAACTTCGACCTGCCGCAGGTGGCCGAGGACTACGTGCACCGCATCGGGCGCACTGGACGCGCCGGGCAGACCGGGACCGCCATCTCCCTGGTGAGTCGCGAGGAGATCGGCCTGCTGCGTGCCATCGAGCGGGTCATCGATCAGCGCTTGGCCACGGAGGCCGTGCCGGGATTCGAGCCCCGGCCCCATCGTGCCCCATCGCCCCGCCGGCGCGCCTCGTCGCGGCGCGGATGCCGGGCGGGCGCGCGGCCGGGCTGACCGGCACCGAGCGGACGCGACGGCCCGTCGAGTCCGTCCCTCAGCCTCCGCCCGGGAACAGCCGCCGCCACCAGCGACGGCGCCCGGCCGGCTTGGGCAGGGCCTCGGGCAGATCCACCGGAGGAATCCGGGAGAGGATCCAGCCCGGCAAGGGGGGGCTGTCGCTGTAACCACAGCTCACCCCCAGGTTGTGGGGGTCGAAGATCTTGACGAAAGTGGGCTCGCGGGGATCGTCCACATAGACGATGCCGCAGTAGTCTTCCTCGTGCTCGCGACGCAACAGGGCGTCCACCTCGGTGAGAAACCGCTCCAGGGCCTCGGCGCTGGCCGGCTCGGTGGGTGGCGGGTCTCCCACCGAATACACATACCAGCCGGCGTCCGCCCGATCGCGCAGCCGCGCCCAGAGCGCATCGAGCTGCGGCCAGCGCAGGATGCCCGTGAAACCGCCCCGAAAGGCCCGAAGAAACGCACTCCGCGCGCCAGGCTCCGCGCTCACGGTGCATTCTCCTGCGGTCGTTGATGGCGGATCCAGTCGTAGAGATCGGCGACCTCCGCCGCCAGCAGCCCCTGGTCTCCGTAGGCACTGGCCAGCAGGATCGCCCCCTGCAGCCGGGCCAGCGCGCGTAGGGCCAACAACCGGGCCGGACCGGCCGACCAGCCCAGCTCGCGCAGCCGCGCGGCCAACCAGTCCGCCAGCACGTCGAACAGCCCCACCGCCTCCTGCCAGACCTGCGGCGGGTGCTCCGCCTTGCGCAGTTCGTAGACCAGCGAACCCAGCGGACAGCCGTAGCGTACGTTGGTCTCCGACTCCTCGAGCGGATACGCCAGCATCCGGTGGATGCGTTCCAGCGGCTGCGGCGTGGCGCGCTCGATCTGGCCCAGGGCCTCCTCCAGCCGGGTGCGCCAGCGGGCGATGACCGCCCTCAGGATCTCGTCCTTGGTCTTGAAGTGATAGTAGAAATTGCCGCGCGGGATGCCCGCCTCACGCGCGATGTCGCTGAACGAGGTGGCCTCGAACCCCTGGCGGTGAAACAGGGCCCGGGCGGCCTCCAGGATCCGCTCGCGACTGCTCCCCCGTATCGAAGTCGGTTTCGTTTCATTCATCCGTCGAGACACGTCACTGACGCCCCTCGCACCGCGCTCTGCGCGGAAGGGACTCCGGGGACGGGCGCGTTCGCCCACCCCACCGCGTGGGCACCGATCCGACGCGAGGGCGGAAACAAGTCCGGGACATTGCCCGCTCGCCGCACACCGGTTTTCGCCGCGGCGGACACCGGGCACCCGTATCCCAGCCACCGAATCTCCGCTGCACGGTTCGACACGGCCCCCGCCCACGGCGGCATGCGCCCTGACCTTCGGGGGCCCGCGATGCTCCATTCAGCGTCTCGTGGACGCCGGCATCCGGGACCCGGTTCCGGGCGAGCGATCAGATGAACAGGCAGATGTCGGAGTCGCCCGCGAACTCGAAAAACGTCGCCGCCCCGCCATACTCCACATTGTCGATGAACTCCGAACGGTCCATGTCGAACAGGTCCACCGTCATCTGACAGGCA
>JALSSO010000105.1 GCA_026984215.1 Gammaproteobacteria bacterium
AGGTCTGTACCGCACGCAACTGCATGCCCGATCGCCCTGAAATGGTGACCGAGGGCTTGCTCGAACGGCTGTGGTACGGCCGACATCCGGCGCGCTGGCTGCTCGCCCCGCCGGCGGCGGCCTTTTGTGCAGGGGTCTGGCTGCGGCGCCGGATCCTGCGCGCGGGTCGCGATCCGCGGCGTCGGTTCACGGTGCCGGTGGTGGTGGTGGGCAACCTGACGGTGGGCGGCGCGGGCAAGACGCCGCTGGTGCTGGCGTTGGTGTCGGGATTGCGCGGACGGGGCTGGCACCCCGGCGTGGTGGCCCGGGGCTACGGCGGGCGGCGGACAGCGGATCCCATGCGGGTCGACGCGGCGAGCGCTCCGGCGGAGGCCGGCGACGAACCGGTGCTGGTGGCGTGGCGCGGAGGTTGCCCCGTGGTGGTGGGGCGGGACCGGAACGCGGCGGTCGAGTTGCTGTTGGCGGCGCATCCGGGCTGCGATCTGGTGATCTCCGACGACGGTCTGCAACACTATCGTATGTTCCGTGACCTGGAGATCGTGGTGGTGGACGCGCGTCGCGGGTTTGGCAACGGGTGGTGTCTGCCCGCGGGTCCGCTCCGCGAGTCCCCCGCTCGTTTGCGAGACGCCGACCGTGTGGTGATGCAAGGCGAGGGGGAGGGGATTCCCGGCCTGCGGGCCGATGCGCGGGTGCGGTTTGCGCCGGGAACCCCGTACAATCTCCTGGACCCGTCGCTGCGGCGGCCGCTGGCCGGCTTCGCCTCGGAGCCCGTGGTGGCCGTGGCGGGCATCGGCGATCCGCTGCGGTTCTTCGCCGATCTGCGCAACGCGGGCTTGACCGTGGAGACCCGAGCGTTTCCAGATCACCACCCGTTCCGCCCCCGGGATTTGGCCTTCGCGGGCGAGCGGGTGGTGTTGATGACCGAGAAGGACGCCGTGAAGGTCCGCGCCTTTGCGCGGCGCAACCACTGGGCCGTGCCCTTGGAAGTCGATCTGGGCGAGGAGTTCCTCGACGAGGTGGACCGACTGCTGCGCCACGAGACCTACCCTGTGGAGAAGCTGTGATGGACGAGAAGCTGCTGGACATTCTGGTATGCCCGGTGACCAAAGGCCCGCTCATCTATGATCGGGAACATCAGGAATTGATCTCGCTCTCGGCACGGTTGGCCTATCCGATCCGGGACGGGATCCCCGTCATGCTCGAGGAGGAGGCGCGCGGCCTCGAGCTGGAGGAATACGAGCGCTGGCGCAAGCACGATCCGGCGTGAGTCCGGTGCGCGTGGGCAGCGGTTGCGGTGGATCAAGGTCCGTCCTCCGCTGTGGACTACCCTGGTTGAGCGGTTCGACGCAGGCAACGAGGAGCAGAGCATGATGTATAGAGCCACATGGGTTGCCGCCCTGGGCGGCATCGTTTCGGTATTGGTCATGGCACCCGCTGGGTCCGCCGAGGAGGCTGGAAAGGCCGCGGCGGCGCCGGAGGCTTCGACCCCGCCGGCGCAGGCTGCCCCCGCGCGGGCACCACAAGCCCCGCAACAGACGCAGGCGGGCGGCTCGGCCCCGGCGGCGTCGGAGCCCGCGGCGTCGGCGCAAGGGCAGGCGACCGCTCCCGCGGGCGCGCCGTCCGCCGCCTCCGGGCCGGCCCAAAATCCCTGTGCCGGCGGCATGTCTCCCTGGGCGGCGGGTGCCGGGCGTGGACCGTACGCATATGGGCCTTGGGGGCCCTGGGGCGGCCCGTGGTCGCGCCCGATGCCGCCCCGCCCCCCGTTCCCCCAGTGGTCTGAGTCCATGGCGCGGGAAGAAGTGACGGTGGAGACCGACGCCGACGACAAGAACTACTACGTGATCGTGCACCTGGCCGGGCTGGACCCCGACAAGGTGCAGGTCCAGGTGCGGCACCGCGGCCTGGTGGTCTCCTCCGGCCTGGGATGGGAGCGCCGTGTCACGGGCCCCGGTGCCTGGGAGGCCCAGACCGAGCACCGGTACTTCCACGAGTTCCTGTCCCTGCCTTGGGATGCGGACACGAGCCGGATGAGCCGCAAGGTCGAGGACGATACCCTGCGTATCGTGATTCCCCGACGCGGCAGCTGATCGTATGGCGGGTCCGGTACCGTTCGGTGCCGGACCCGATGCCCCGTTCCCTCGCAGGGGCGGTCAGTCGGTGAGACCCGTGAGGGCGCGCAGCCGGGCCTGCTCGTCCTCGTCGGTCACGGCGCGCACCACGGGATGCAGGTCTTCGTCCCGGCTGCTGACCAGCGGAATGGTGTAGGTCTTGGGGGCCCGGCGCTGCGCCTCGCCGAACCAGTTGCACTGGATCTCCCCCTTGCTGTGGGTGTAGAGCACGATCGAGGGGCCTTCCTCCAGAATCTCGATGATCTCGCAGTGGCAGTCCTCGTGGCGGCAGTGCCGCCCGATGAGATCCTGTAAGGCGTCGATCAGATCCATGCCCGGTCGGGAGGGTCGCGATGAAATGGGAGATCCTGGAACGAACCCTATGTTACCAAGGTTTTTTCCGTCTGGAACGGTTGGTGCTACGTCATGCGTTGTTTGCCGGCGGTGAGAGCCCTCCACTGGTCCGGGAGCTGGTTTGGCGGGCCGACGCGGTGGCGGTGTTGCCCTACGATCCGCGGCGCGACGCGGTGGTACTGGTGGAGCAGTTCCGAGTGGGGGCGCTGGACAGCCCGAGGGGACCGTGGTTGCTGGAGATCGTGGCGGGTCTGATCGACGAAGGCGAATCCCGCGAGGGGGCAGCGGCCCGCGAGACCCGCGAGGAGACCGGCTGTCGTCTACTGGATTTGATCCCCATTCACGACTACTACTCCACCCCGGGCGGATTCAAGGAGCGCGTCTCCCTCTACCTCGGGCGGGTCGATGCGAACGAGGCCCGGACGATCACCGGCCAGGCCGCCGAGGACGAGGACATTCGGGTGCACGTCATGGATGCCGAGGAGGCCGTCGGGCGTATGCGGCGCGGTCTGTTCGAGTCGGCCCAGCCCATCATCGCGCTGCAATGGCTGGAGGCACATCGACAGACGGTACGCGAACGCTGGGACTGAGGGGGCGGGCGATCGATCCCCGAAACGGGGCGCCGGCGCGCCTCGAGATGGCGGGCCGCGCCCCGCCGGGGGCCGGTCCGGCGGCCGCTCAGGGCGAGGCCCGGTCCACCCGCACCTGGATGATCTCCTCCCGCGCCGCGGCGTGGCGGCTGCCGGTCAGGATGCCGGTGGATGTGTCCGTCTCGTGCTCGGTGATGCCGCCCAGCGTGATCCACTGGCCGAGCCGGCCCGAGACCACGGTGTCCATGCCGGCCTCGCCATGGCGGCCGAGGCTGCGGATGGTGAGCTGGACACCACCGTCGCCCACCAGGTGTGCCGTGGCCTCCAGTTCGCCGGCCCCGCGCAGCAGCACGGGACTCCCCTCCATGGTGCGCACGGGTTGCTCGCGCGCAGTTTCCACGGTGTGTTCGTGGCCCCACGCCTGCACGGCGGCTCCCTCGTCCATCGGCACGCTGGCCTGGAGCCGGAAATCGCCGCAGCAGACGTTCACGCCCCCACGCGCGGCCCGGGTTGAATGGCGGCCACGCAAGACCCGCCGCACCGTGATGAGCAGGTCCGCGGCCGGGCGGTCCAGGCGCCGGACCAGCTCCTCCACCTGCCGGGCGGTGTCGGGGTCCGTGCGTAGGATCAGGGCATTGCCGGCGACGTTCAGCGCGTCACCCGGGTTGAGTAGCGGACGGATCATCCTCGCCAGTTCCACGGCCGGGCGGTTGCGCACCGAAATGACGGCGATGCGCCCTGCACGGGCGGCTCCGCCCAGCAGGGCGAGCAGCAGGAATGCGCGCCGCCTCACAGGTGGAGCCGCCGCAGGTTGGGGTCCGGTCCGGCGGCCTCCCACAGGGCAGCGAATTCCTGGGTGAGTTCCCGCACGGCCTGGGGGGCGTGGAAGCAGGCCGTGCCGGCATAACGCTCCGGGTGCGGCATGCGCATCAGGCCGGCCTCGTCCACCAGCACCCAGGTCTCCCCCAGGGCGGCCTGCTCTTCCGGCAGGCGCCGGATCTCCAGATGCGAGCTGAGCCGGCGCGCCAGATCGAGCAGCGGGTGACCCTCGCGGGCGAGGGCCGCGGCGTCTTGCACGAGGATGCGTCCGTGGGCGCGCCGGTGGGCGCGCAGCAGCGACGAAAGGATGGACGCGAGTTCCCGCGAACCGAACAGGCGCGTGTCGAGTCGTGGCGAGAGGATGAGAACCCGGTCACACGCCTGTTGGACTAAGGCCAGGATGGCTTGGTGTATCACGTCGTGGCCCTCCAGCGCGATCTCGCCGCCGGTCTCGCCGAGCCGCGCCGCCTGCAAGGCCGTGGATGCGTCCATGGGCCTCAGGCCAGATCGCGGGCCAGCCGCGCGGCGTCGCCGATGTAGGCGGCGGGGGTGAGCTCCAGGAGCCGCGCCTTGTCGGTCTCGGGAATGGGCAGAGCCCGGATGAACCGGGCCAGCGTCTCGGCGTCGATGCGCCGGCCGCGGGTCATCTCCTTGAGCCGCTCGTAGGGGCGGTCGATGCCGTGACGGCGCATGACCGTTTGCACGGCTTCGGCCAGGACTTCCCAGTTGGCCTCCAGATCCGCGTTCAGGGGGCCGGGGTCCACTTCGAGCTTGGCCAGGCCGCGCAGGGCGGAGCGGTACGCGATGAGGCTGTGTGCGAAACCCACGCCGAGGTTGCGCAGTACGGTGGAATCGGTCAGATCACGCTGCCAGCGCGAGACGGGCAGTTTGGCGGCCAGGTGTTCGAAAAGGGCGTTGGCCAATCCGAGGTTGCCCTCGGCGTTCTCGAAGTCGATGGGGTTGACCTTGTGGGGCATGGTGCTCGAGCCCACTTCGCCGGCCACGGTCTTCTGTCGGAAATAGCCGAGCGAGATGTAGCCCCAGACGTCGCGGCACCAATCGATGAGGATCGTGTTGAAGCGGGCCAGGGCATGGAACAGCTCGGCCAGGTAGTCGTGCGGCTCGATCTGGGTGGTGTATGGGTTCCAGGCAAGCCCAAGGGACACCACGAAATCCTGGGCGAGGGCCTCCCAGTCCACCTCGGGGTAGGCGATGCGATGCGCGTTGTAGTTGCCCACGGCGCCGTTCATCTTGCCCAGGATGCGCACCTCGGCGACCTGGCCGCGCTGGCGCCGCAGGCGGTGCACCACATTGGCGATCTCCTTGCCCATGGTGGTGGGCGAGGCCGGCTGGCCGTGGGTGCGGGCGAGCATGGGCCGGTCGGCCAGGGCATGGGCGAGATCCCTCAGAGAGGCGATGAGCTCATCCATGGCCGGCAGCAGGAGTTCGTCGCGTCCGGCGCGCACCATGAGCGCATAGGCCAGGTTGTTGATGTCCTCGGAAGTGCATGCGAAATGGAAGAACTCCCGGACCGCCGCAAGCTCCGGCTCCTCGGCCACACGCTCCTTGAGGAAATATTCCACCGCCTTCACATCGTGGTTGGTGGTGCGTTCGATCGCTTTGACGCGCCGGGCGTCTGCCTCGGAGAACGCCGTGGCGACGGCGTCCAGCAACGCGAGCGCCTTGTGCGACAGGGGCGGCACCTCGGTGATCGCCGGGTGCGCGGCCAACGCCTGCAGCCAGCGGATCTCCACCAGTACCCGATGCCGAATCAGCCCGAATTCGCTGAACAGCGGACGCAGGGGGGCCGTGATGCGGGCATAGCGCCCGTCGACCGGGGAGAGGGCGGTGAGGGGGGAGAGTTCCATGGGAACGCACCGTGCGGGACGCGAAATGGCGCTGAGTATACTACGCGGGCGATCCTGTCCACGGGAGCCCGGCCATGACACAGCAAAAGTACCGGATCGAGCGCGACAGCATGGGCGAGGTGCGGGTCCCGGCCGATGCCCTGTACGGCGCTCAGACTCAGCGAGCGGTGGAGAATTTTCCAATCAGCGGCCTGCGCATGCCGCGTCTGTTCCTGCGTGCCCTGGGTCTGGTCAAGGCGGCCTGCGCGCGGGTGAACGGGGAGTTGGGCGGGTTGGATACCGAGATGGCCGGGGCCATCGAGCGGGCCGCCAACGCCGTGGCCAGCGGGGAGTACGACCACCACTTCCCGGTCGACGTCTTCCAGACCGGTTCGGGCACCAGCACCAACATGAACGCCAACGAGGTGATCGCGCGTCTGGCCTCGGAGGCGCTGGGCCGGCCCGTGCATCCGAACGATCACGTCAACCGCAGCCAGAGCTCCAACGACGTCATTCCCACCGCTTTGCACGTGGCCGCCGCCCTGGGGGTGGACGAGCAACTCCTGCCGGCGTTGCGCCTGCTGGCGGCGTTGATCGAACGCCGCGCCGGTGCGCTGGGCGAGGTGGTCAAGACCGGACGCACCCATCTCATGGATGCCCTGCCGCTGACCCTGGCCCAGGAGCTGGGCGGCTGGGCGGCCCAGGTGCGCTATGGCATCGATCGGCTCGAGGCCAGCCTGCCCAGGATCCATGAGCTGGCCATCGGGGGCACCGCGGTGGGCACGGGCCTGAACGCGCCCGAGGGTTTCGGGGACGCGGTGGCCAAGGCGCTGGCGGAAACCTGCCGGCTGCCCTTCCGGCGCAAGCCCAATCTGTTCGAGGCCCTGAGTGCGCAGGATGCGGCCGTGGAACTGTCCGGGCAGCTGCGTGTGATCGCCGTCGGTCTCATGAAGATCGCCAACGACCTGCGTTGGATGAACTCGGGACCGCTGGCGGGACTGTCGGAGATCCGGCTGCCCGCTTTGCAGCCGGGCAGCAGCATCATGCCGGGCAAGGTCAATCCGGTGATCCCGGAGGCGGTGTGCATGGTCTGTGCCCAGGTGATCGGCAACGATGCCACCATCACGGTGGCGGGACAGTCGGGCCATTTCCAACTCAATGTGATGCTGCCGGTGATCGCCTACGACCTGCTGCAAAGCATCGAAATCCTGGCCAGTGCCGCAACCCTGTTGGCCGACAGCGCCGTGGAGGGCTTCGCGGTGAACGACGAGCGGCTCCGCGCCGCCCTGGACCGTAACCCCATCCTCGTGACGGCGCTCAACCCCGTCATCGGCTACGACCGGGCCGCCGAGATCGCCAAGCGGGCCTATGCCGAGGGCCGCCCGATCCTGGAGGTGGCTCGTGAGATGACGGATCTTCCTGATGATGAGCTACGCCGCCTGCTCGATCCCCACCGCCTGTGCGGTACCGGCTGAACCCGCCGTTCATCCGTTTGGAGCGCCCCGCTGGGCGGGAACCACTTCGGGTCGCACCTGCGGCAGTGCTATCGGTAGGGTCGCTTGGGGTAAACCCTGAACGCAGACGTGGCATGGGAGGGTGGAATCGATGAGACGAGCGGTGTGGACGCCGGTCTTGTGCGCCTGGTTACTGCTGACTGGCTGGGGGGCATGGGCAAGTGAGTTTCCCGGCCGGGAGATCTACAAGGATGTGCGGGTGCTCAGTACGCAGGAGCTCGCCGACCGGCTCGAGGACGTGAACGTGGTGGACGTGCGGTCGCGGTATGAATACGAAACACTGCATATCAAGGGGGCGAAAAACATTCCGCTGTCCAGGATGGACTTCAAGGAGGGGGTACGGGAGCTTGCGCAGGCCACCGGCAAGCCGATCGTGTTCTACTGTAACGGGCACACGTGCATGAAGTCGTACAAAGCGGCCCGCAGGGCCCAGAAAGCGGGGCTCAAGGACGTCTACGCCTATGACAGCGGGATCTTCGATTGGGTCAAGGCGCATCCGGAGCAAGGCGTGTTCCTGGGGAAGTCGCCCGTGCCGTTGGATCGGCTGCTGAGCAAGGAGCAGCTCAAGGCCCACATGCTTCCGCCCGAAGAGTTCATGAAACGCGCCCATGAAGAAAATGGCATCATTCTGGACGTGCGTGACCGGCGCCAGCGCGAGGGGATTTCCCTGTTTCTCGGCCGCGAGCACTACGTTCCGCTGGACAACGAGAAAATCGCCGAATACGTCGAAAAGGCCAGAAAGGAAGGGCGGCCGCTGTTCGTGCTCGATGCGGTGGGCAAACAGGTTCGCTGGCTGCAGTACTTCCTGGAACGGGAAGGGCTGCAGGACTACTACTTCATGGACGGCGGGACCCGCGCCTACTTCGAGTATTTGAGCCGCCAGGAGCGGGGCCAGGGCTGAGGAACCAGACCGACGGGCTCGTGGGGATATCCACGGTACGCCGTAGATCTCCCTCCAGGCCGTTGATGACAGCCGGCTGTGATGCAAAAATACGACGGCGTTGTGGTAAACTCCCGACAGGTTTCGGGTGAGCCCGGTTTGCAGGATACTCGGTGCAAAAAGCTATAGTGGACAACCATCTGGTTCAGGAGTGGGGAAGATGAACAAGCGGCGGATTGCGGTAGGAATGGGGGCGGCCCTGGCCTTGGCCGCCACCTCTGGGGGCGCGTACGAGATGGGGAAATACGAGTACGGCCTGCTCGTGCCCAACGTGGTGCACAACGGGGCCAGCGATACCACGGCGGTGGGGCTGGTGGCGCACGGCTGCGGCGTCTCGCAGATCGACGTGTACTGGACGTTCTTCGACAACGACTCGAAGCACGTGACGGACGGCCGTTTCACGATGACCAACGACGACGTATATGCGTTCGTCTGGGCCGCGGAGTCCGGGCTCGGTCTGGAAGGGACGCACGGCTATCTGACCTTCTTCGTGGACGCCACGGGGGACGGCGCACTGACCCCTCCCGATGTTACGGCAGGTGGACGGTGCCTGGCGGGAGAGGCATTCCACGTGGTGGCCGCCGACAACGACGTCGCCTATGTGCCGGTATGGCCGATAACCGCCGTCAATCTCTTGGATGGACAGATCGCGGATTTGACGGCGCTGGACAAGACCACGCTGGTCACTTTGCTGGAAGGCGCCCAAGACCTGCGCGGCGCCGGCGGCAACGAGACCCTGATCATGCGGTACTCCATCTCCGGCGGAGATACCACGGACATCGTGGTGTGGTCGGCCGAGTCCATCGGCGGGCCGGGCAAGGTCTACACGGTCAACATCTACGACGACGAGCAGAACCGCAGGTCGGTGAATTTCGAGCTGCCCAACGAGGAACAGAACATCATCGATCCCTCTACCATCGCGGGTCGTCCGGCGGCGTTCGTCAACGGCTTCATCGAGTGGGCGACCCCCGATGACGCGACGGACTATACGGACAACGTGGGG
>JALSSO010000106.1 GCA_026984215.1 Gammaproteobacteria bacterium
GCGGTGGGCGCGAGCGTGATCGCGGGCAGCCGGAGCACCGATGTGATCTCCGCGATCGTCCTGCCCGCCAATACCGCGCTCACCGGGCATTACTTCGGCGAACTGCCGCCGTCCTCGCTGTCCGGTTACGTGTGGCACGATCAGGACAACGATGGCGTGCGAGATCCAGGCGAGACGGGGATCGGCGGGGTTACGGTGACGCTCACTGGAACCGACGCCTATGGCAATGCCGTCAACCGCGTGACCACCACCGACGGCGCCGGCGCCTATGCCTTCACCGATCTCTACGCCGGGACGTATGCCGTGACCGAAACCCAGCCGGCCGGCTGGCTGGACGGCAAGGACGCCCCGGGCGACAGCGGGGGGACCGTGGGCGCCGATCAGGTGAGCGACATCGTGCTGCCCTACGACACCCACCGCACCGAGATCGATTTCGGCGAGCTGCAACCGGCCTCCATCGCCGGCTCGGTATACATCGATCCCGACAGCGACGCGGTGCGCGATCCCGGCGAGGACATCGTGATCCCGGACGTGGAGATCATGCTCACCGGCACCGACGACCTGGGCGGCGCGGTCAACCAGACCCTCGACACGGCTGCCGACGGGAGCTACCAGTTCAGTGGCTTGCGTCCAGGTACCTACACCGTGAAGGAGACGCGGCCCGCGGGCCTCGACGCCACCGGCGCCCAAGTGGGCGATCCGGGCAACGGGACGCCGGCCACCACGGCGGCGACGCAGGAGGTCAGCGGCATCACCATCGTCTCGGGCGACGCGCTGACCGACTACAATTTCGGTCACCTGGGCGGCCGAGTGGAAGGCACGGTGTTCCAAGACGTCAATGGCAACGGTGTGTACGATCCCGGCACGGACACCCCGCTGGCGGGCGTGCCCGTGCGGGTCACCGACAGCAACGGTGACGTGCACGACCTCACCACCGACGCCAATGGCTTCTTCTCCCGGGTGGTGCCGGTGGGGAGCACCGTGGTGGATCTGGACGAGAGCGCGTTGCCGGCGGGTCTCACCCTGACCACCGACGCGAGCGGGCAGGGCAGCGATCCCACCACGGTGAATGTGCCGCTGGGCGGCGTGGCGGTGGACAACACCGGCTACGTGGACTCCTCCGGCCTGACCTCCCGCATCGAAGGGCGTGTGTACCAGGACGACAACGGCAACGGCCGCTACGACCCCGGCACCGACACGCCCTATGCCGGTGTGCGGGTCATCGTCACCAATTCGGATGGTGGCGTCGCCACCCTGGTGACCGACGCCAACGGGGAGTTCAGCCGCATCGTGCCGGCCGGACCCACGGTGGTGGACGTGGTGGAGGCGGACCTGCCGGCCGGCGTGGTGTTGACGCGCAACGATTTCGGCAACGGCACCGACTCCACCGTGGTGGACGTGCCGGTTGGCGGTGTGGGCCGTGACGACACCGGCTATCTGCTGCTGGCCGCGACCGAGTCCGCCCGTGTCGAGGGCACGATCTACGAGGACACCGACGCGGATGGTCTGTTCACCGTGGGGACGGACAACCCGCTCCCGGGTGTCACCGTCGTGATCACGGCCGCCAACGGTGCCGTCTACACCCTGACCACCGATGGCAGCGGCTCCTTCTCCCGGCTGGTGGTGCCGGGGGCGACCGTGGTCGATGTGGTGGACGCCACGCTGCCACCCGGTGCGTTCCTGACCACGGACGCCCACGGCCAGGGCAACGATCCGACCACGGTGGTGGTGCCGGCCGGTGGTGTGGCGCGGGACGACAACGGCTATGTCTTCCCCGCCCAGCTGGCCCGCGTCGAAGGCACGGTGTACATCGATCGCAACCGCAACGGCCTGTTGGAAATCACCGATAGTCCCATCCCCAATGCCACGGTGATCATCACCACCTCCAACGGCGGGGTATACCGGATGGTCACGGATGCGAACGGTTTCTTCCAGCGCGAGGTCCCAGCGGGCGAGACCATCGTCGAGGTGGACCGGGGCACACTGCCCGGGGGGATCCAGGGGCTGACCAACGACGACCACGGGGAGGGGAGCAATCCCACCACCTTGCTGATTCCCGTGAATGGGGTTGGCGTGGACAACACCGGCTGGCTGCTGATCCCACCGGGCAAGAAGATCCCGACGCTGAACGGGTGGTGGCTGGCGGTGCTGGCGTTGCTGCTCACCCTGGGCGCATGGGCGGGGCGGCGGCGCGGGTGGTCGGAGCGGTGAGTCGCGTGGCACCGGCGGCGTGCCTCTTCACCCTTCCCGAGTGGGACGGGTGAAAACGCCCCGGTGCGAAGCTACACTTCCCGACAGCGACGTCGGAGAGGTGCGCGATGAGCGAACAAGCGCGAGTCTATGACGCGGAATCGGCGGCGGCGCGGCTCACCGGCTCGTTGGCCGCTTGGCGCTGGGCCGACGGCGCCATCCGCCGCGAATACACCACGGTGGACTGGCGAAGCGCGCTGCTGGTGGCCAACACGATCGGATTTCTGGCCGAGGCCGCTTTCCACCATCCCGACCTCACGGTCTCCTGGGGCCGGGTGGTGGTGACGCTCAGCACCCATTCGGCCGGCGGCGTCACGGACAAGGATTTCGCGCTGGCCGCGCGTATCGAGGAGACG
Organism: Gammaproteobacteria bacterium; assembly: GCA_026984215.1. Classification (GTDB taxonomy): domain Bacteria; phylum Pseudomonadota; class Gammaproteobacteria; order JAJDOJ01; family JAJDOJ01; genus JALVEU01. The sequence continues at coordinate 2,607 of JALSSO010000106.1, forward strand.
GTCACCTGGAATCCAGCCGGGGAGGGCGGGGCGCTGGAGGGCCCGCCCGACGATCCCCGGTGGCGTATCCTCAAGACTGCCGACTGACCCCGCGATCGGCCCGCTTGATCGGTAGCACCGCGTGCCGGGCGCAAGCGGGCGGGCGCGCGCGCCGGTGCGATCCGGACGGCCGCGGGCAGGCCGTCTTCCGACCGCGCCGGAGGGATACCGCCGCTTCAGCGCAGGCGCTTGTATTTCACGCGGTGGGGGCGATCCGCCTCGGGTCCCAGGCGCCGGTGGCGGTCGGCCTCGTATTCGCTGTAGTTGCCGTCGAAGAAGACCACGTTGCCGTCGTCCTCGAAGGCCAGGATGTGGGTGGCGATGCGGTCGAGGAACCACCGGTCGTGGGAGATCACCACCGCCGAGCCGGGGAAATCCAACAGCGCCTGCTCCAGAGCCCGCAGGGTCTCCACGTCCAGGTCGTTGGTGGGTTCGTCCAGCAGGAGGAGGTTGCCTCCGCTTTTCAACAGCTTGGCCAGGTGGAGCCGGTTGCGCTCGCCGCCGGAGAGGTCCTTGACGCGCTTCTGCTGATCCGCGCCCTTGAAGTTGAACCGGCCCAGATAGGCGCGTGAAGGCACCTCGTAGCCGCCCACCTGAATCATGTCGTGGCCGTCGGAGACCTCTTCCCAAACGGTCTTGTCGCCGTCCAGATCGTCGCGGAACTGGTCCACGTAGGCGATCTGGACGGTGTCGCCGATGCGGATCTCGCCCGCGTCGGGCCGCTCGCGCCCGGTGATGAGTCGGAACAGGGTGGTCTTGCCCACCCCGTTGGGGCCGATGACGCCCACGATACCGCCGCGCGGGATCTCGAAGCTCAAGTTTTCGAACAGTACCCGGTCGCCGTAGCGCTTGGTCACGCCCTCGAGTGCTACCACTTGGTCGCCGAGCCGGGGACCCGGTGGGATGTAGATCTCGTTGGTCTCCGAGCGCTTCTGATATTCGCGTGAGGCGATCTCCTCGAAGCGTTTGAGACGCGCCTTGCTCTTGGCGTGTCGCCCCTTCGGCTGGGAGCGGACCCATTCGAGCTCGGCCTGCATGGCCTTGATGCGGGCGGCCTCTTTCTTCTGCTCGAGCGCCAGGCGCTTTTCCTTCTGTTCCAGCCAGGAGGAGTAGTTGCCCTTCCACGGGATGCCATGGCCGCGGTCCAGCTCCAGGATCCATTCGGCCACGTGGTCGAGGAAATAACGGTCGTGGGTGACGGCCACCACGGTGCCCGGGAACTCCTGCAGATAGCGCTCCAGCCAGGCCACCGACTCGGCATCGAGGTGGTTGGTGGGCTCGTCCAGGATGAGCATGTCGGGGCCGGACAGCAGCAGGCGGCACAGCGCCACGCGGCGGCGCTCGCCGCCGGAGAGACGGGTGACGTCGGCCTCCCAGGGCGGCAGGCGCAGGGCGTCGGCGGCCACCTCCAGTTTGTGCTCTAGGTTGTGGCCGTCGGCGGCCTGGATGAGCCGCTCCAGACGCTCCTGCTCCTTGGCCAGGGCCTCGAAGTCGGCGTCGGGTTGGGCATAGGCGGCATAGACCTGCTCCAGCCGCTCCAGGGCCTCCTTGACCTCCTTGAGCCCTTCCTCGACGTTGCCACGCACGTCTTTGTCCGGATCGAGTCGTGGCTCCTGGGGCAGGTAACCGATCTTGATCCCGGGCATGGGGCGGGCCTCGCCCACGTAGTCGGTATCCACGCCGGCCATGATGCGCAACAGGGTCGATTTACCGGCCCCGTTGTAGCCCAGCACGCCGATCTTGGCCCCGGGGAAGAAATTGAGCGAGATGTCCCGCAGGATCTCCTTCTTGGGGGGCACCACCTTGCCCACCCCGTTCATGGTGAAGATGTATTCGGCCATGGGATGACTGCCGACGGCGGGTCGCCGTGTTCGAGAAGGGCGGCTATTATGCGGTTTTCACAGGGAAAGCGCACCCATTCCATGACGGGCCCCGAAGAGAACCTGTTCGATGTGGCCGGCGCCTGCCTCCGCGAGACCGATGCTGTCGCCAAGGCCCGGCGCACGGCCCGGGCGGCGGCCCGATGGTCGGAGGGAGGTCTGCGCCTGAGCGGCGGCGGTCCCGTCCTGCCGGTGGATCGGGTGGGCCGGCCCCCGCGCCCGGAGCTGGTCCCGCCGCGCCGGTTGCACCGCCGGGGGTTGGGGCGCACCGAGGACCACGCCGCCTTCATCCATGCCCTGGCGCACATCGAGTTCAACGCCATCAATCTGGCCTGGGACGCGGTACACCGCTTCCGTGGTCTGCCGAGGGCCTACTACGACGATTGGGTACGGGTGGCCCGCGAGGAGGCCGAGCACTTTCTCGCCTTGCGTCGGCGCCTGCGTGCGTTCGGCCACGACTACGGCGACTTCCCCGCCCACGACGGGCTGTGGGAGACGGCCCGCGCCACCGCGCACGACCCGCTGGCGCGCATGGCCTTGGTGCCGCGGGTCCTGGAGGCCCGAGGGTTGGACGTCACCCCCGGCATGATCGCGCGCTTCCGCGCCGCCGGAGACGAGGAGACCGCCCGCGTGCTGGAGGTCATTCTGCGTGAAGAGGTGGGGCATGTGGCCGCCGGCAGCCGCTGGCTGCGTCACCTCTGCGCCGAGCGTGGCCTGGACCCGGAGGAGGCTTTCTTCGATCTGTTGGCCCGTCGTCTGGCGCGCGCCGTGCGTTGTCCGCTGCACCACGCCGCGCGGCGGGAGGCCGGTTTCAGCGAGCGGGAGCTGGCGCGACTGGAGGCGTTGTGCCGCTGAAAGGCGGCGGCCGCTCTTGGGGCGGGTCGTTAGGCGTGTCCGAGGCTCCCGAACCAGAACTCCAGGTCCTTGGCCAAAAACTCGGCGACCGGCATGTAGTGCGAGCCGTCGCAGGAAAAGGTGAGCCCGATCATCCCGTTGACGATGTTGAGCGATGCCGAACGCAGGTAGATGGTCTCGTCGGCGAAACGCAGGGCGCGGAATTGATCCAGGGTGGCCTTGACCTGCGCGGGGGTGACGGTGGCCCGTTCCGGATACGGGTGGCGGGGATAGGCCAGGCACAGGTCGGGATCGATGATCTCGTTCACCGGATGGATCCGATAGGAGAACGGGTCGTCCACGAGCCAGAATGAGCAGCGTCCGCTGGAGTAGTGGATCTTCATGTGGAAGACCCCATGGTCGCGCATCAGGTCGGCGATGGTTTCGTGGACCTGGTCGATGTGCTCGTCCACCAGGCTGTGCGCGCGGCATTGGGCGAAGAGGTGGCCGCGGATGGCCGGGTCACCGCGAAACTGTTGCCACTGCGGGGCAGGCGGGGCCAGCGTGGCCTCGCGCAGGAGCGCCGCAACGGGAAAGTCGGCGGCGAGAAAGCCGAGCAGCTCGCCGTCGTTGCGCACCGCCTGAAGCGCGGTGACGCATGGCTGCCCGCCGCGCATGCTGTGGTAGACCGAGGAGAGCATGATGCCCTTGAAGGGCAGGTTGTGGCGCAGATAGGGGCGCTGGGAGAGATCGTTGCCCCGCCAGCCCGCATCGGCCCCTTCACGCGTCACCAGCGAGGAGATCTGCCGTCCCCCCACGGTCCAGGCATACAGGGCATCACAATAGGGCAGATGGTCGAGTCCCTCGGCCAGCGCCGCATCCAGGGCGTCGGGCGTGTCCCACAGTCCGGCGCAGCGCTCGGCCAGCGTCGAGAGGGGGCCGGATACCGCCTCGGCCAGGGCCGCCTTCTTGGCGAGGATGGTCTGATGGGTCGTGGGCATGGATGGGCGGCGGCCGCGCCACTCGGGCCATGATGCGACGGGCATGCATTGTAGCGCCTCGGCCGTGGTGGCGGCACGTCCGGCTCACCCGCCGCTTGGTCCGCGCAACGGTGTCAAGCCCGGCAGTTGGTCCCCCAGTGTCCGTACCCGACACTCACGGAGCATGACGGCCGATAGGCGTGCGGCGGATCGGCTGCCCGTGGGGAAGAAGAGGTGACGGCACACCGGCCTGCCTCCATGCCAGAGCGCGTCCAGGGCCACGGCCGGATGGGCGGTGGTGTTGCGCAAGCCGTGGATGTTGCCCCGCGGGCCGTCGATCACGCTGAGGTCATCGCGCCGCAGGCACGTGCGAGTGCCTCCGCTCAGGAGCACATGGCCCTCGCTCGGCACGGGCGCGCGCGGCGCATCGTATCGCTCCATTTCGATCTCGCCGACCAGGCCGACCAGCACGCTCACCATGCCCGGATGATCGTGCAGGGGCAGGGCGCCGTCGGGACCGAGCCAGAGCAGGCCGCAGCGCATGCGTTCGTCCTCGTAGAGCGGCTCCCACCCCCACTCGGCGACGGAGGCCGCCCGCGCGTAGAGTTTCTGTAGCTTGCGGTAGAACGCCTCATCCTCCTGCAGGGACAGCATCCAGGCATGCAACGCGGCCGCATCCGGGCGAACGGCGCCGGACCCGGCGGGGGATGCGCAGCGCCCTGGCGCGGTCTCCTGCCGGCGAGCCGTTGCGGGTGGCGGCGCCGAAGGGGGGGGAGTGGTGCGTGAAGGTATCACGCGCAAGCGATGGGACGATGCCGAGGTCACGGTAGATGGCATGGATCGCTCCTCGCGTCGGGTTGCTCGAATGCCGTTCGGCGGGGGCGCGTCCTGCGTCACCGGACTCCTGTCACCACCCGCAAGGGGATACCCGATGGATACGGGAAGGTTAGGATGCGCAGCCCGTTCGGTCTGTGATCCCATGACCGCCCATCTTATGAAAAATCACACAAACCGGCGCTCCCGCCCATCGTGCTCCATCCCCCCGGCGGCTTGCGCTAGAATGGCGGGATCGAGCGGGCAACGTGCTGGAAAACCAGCTTCTGGAATCACGATGGCGCAAGAGAGCACTGTGCGGGTGAAAGAGATCCAGCCCGGGATCCAATCGGGGACGCCGGCCGGCGGTGGGCATCCCCTGGCCGGAACCACCATGACCGGGGCCGAGATGATCGTCCAGGTCCTGGCCGACGAGGGCGTGGACACGATCTTCGGGTACAGCGGGGGGGCGATCCTGCCCACCTACGACGCGGTGTTCCGCTACAACCGGGAACACGGCGACCGCATGCCCCTGATCGTGCCGGCCAACGAGCAGGGGGCGGGGTTCATGGCCGCCGGTTACGCGCGCGCCAGCGGCAAGGTGGGCGTGGCGATGGTCACCTCCGGGCCGGGTGCCACCAACATGGTCACGCCGGTGCGCGACAGCATGGCCGATTCGGTGCCGATGGTGGTGATCTGCGGGCAGGTGCCCACCACGGCGATCGGGACGGACGCATTTCAGGAGGCGCCCATCTCCAACGTCATGGGCGCGGTGGCCAAACATGTGTTCCTCGTCACCGATCCGCGGCGGCTCGAGGACACCATGCGCACGGCCTTCGAGATCGCGCGCACGGGGCGGCCCGGCCCGGTGGTGGTGGACATCCCCAAGGACGTGCAGAACTGGACCGGCACCTTCAAGGGGATGGGTCGGCTGCCGATCCGCGGCTACCGCCAGCGCATGCACGCCTGGAACGAGAACCGGCTGTCGGAGTCCCGCGCGCGGCGGTTCTTCGAGTTGCTGGGCGAGAGTCACCGGCCGCTCCTGTACGTGGGCGGCGGGGTCATCAACGGCGACGCCGTGAGCCAGTTGCGCGCGCTGGCCCGGACCCTGCAGATCCCGGTGGTCACCACGCTCATGGGCATCGGCGCCTACGACACCACCGACCCGCTGGCCCTGCACATGCTGGGCATGCATGGGACGGCCTACGCCAACTATGCGGTGGAGGACTGTGACTTCCTGATCGCCGTGGGGGCCCGGTTCGACGATCGGGTGGCCGGCATGCCCTCGCGTTTCGCGCCGCGCGCGCGGCACATCGCCCACCTGGACATCGACTCATCGGAGATCGGCAAGGTCAAGCAGGCGGACTGGTATCATGTGGGCCGCCTGGACGAGGCCCTGCAGGCCCTGCTCGATCATGCCCGCACACAAGGTTTCTCCCGGGACTTCAGCGCCTGGCACCGGCATGTGCGCGATCTGAAAAAGACCTATGCCATGAATTACGACCGGGAGAGCGCCCTGATCCAACCGCAATACGTGATCGAGGAGATCAACCGACGCACCCGCGGAGAGGCCATCATCACCACCGGCGTCGGTCAGCACCAGATGTGGGCGGCCCAGTTCTTCGACTTCAAGGAGCCTCGGCTGTGGCTGACGTCGGGGAGCATGGGCACCATGGGTTTCGGGCTGCCCGCGGCGGTGGGGGCGCAGTTCGCCCGGCGCGACCGGTTGGTGATCGACATCGATGGCGATGGCAGCATTCGCATGAACCTGGGTGAGCTGGAGACCGTCACCACCTACGGTCTGCCCATCAAGGTCGTGGTGCTCAACAACTGCGGCGATGGCATGGTCAAGCAGTGGCAAAAGCTCTTCTTCAAGGGCCGCCTCGCGGCCAGCGACAAATCCCTGCGCAAGAAGGACTTCATCAAGGCGGCCCAGGCCGACGGGTTCGAGTATGCGGTGCGCCTGGAGCGCAAGGAGGACGTCCCCCGCGTGGTCGAGGAGTTCCTGGCCTTCGACGGGCCCGCCTTCCTGGAGGTGATGATCGACCCGGACGCGGGGGTCTATCCCATGGTGGGCCCCGGCATGCCCTACACGGAGATGATCACCGGCGATTTCATCCCCTCGCGCACCAGGCCCACCGACGGCGAGGTGGACTCCTCGAGCATGTTCTGATCCGGCGCCGGCCGTCGTGGAGCGTTATCTCACCCTGTTGCGCCACGCCAAGTCGAGCTGGTCGGATCCAACCCTCGACGACTTCGACCGACCGCTCAACGCGCGGGGCAAGCGTGACGCGCCGGAGATGGGCCGGCGTCTCGCCGCCCGCTGCCTGCGTCCCGATCGTGTGCTGACCAGCCCGGCGAAACGGGCCCGCAAGACTGCCCGCAAGGTCGCCCGGGAACTGGGGATCGGAAAAAAGGCGATACGCAAGGAACCCCGCCTCTACATGGCGGAGACCGTGGATTTCCGTGCCGTGCTGGCCGCGCTGGACCCCGCCTGCCGGGACGTCCTGGTGGTGGCCCACAATCCTGGAATCACCGAGTTTCTCAATGAGCTGACTGGGGCCGGGATCGACAATGTTCCCACCGCCGGGGCCGCGCGGGTCCGCCTTCACGGCACCGACTGGCCCGAAGCCCTCGACGGCCCCGGTGAGCTGATCTGGTTCGACTGTCCGAAGTGCCCCGCACCCGGCGGCTGATCCGACGAGGCGATCCGAACGGACCCGGGAAGCCCGGCACACGTAGGGACAGCTCCGCCACCGGGCGGTTCGTCAAGCGGGGTGCGAGGATCCCGGCGCCGACGCAAGATCCTTGTCGAGCGGACCCAGCGATTCCAGTACCGGGAACCGGAGGACCTGTCCGGGCTTCACGTTCTCATCGGTCACGCCGGGGTTGTATTGCCGGACCAGCCACATGGGAACGTGGTACTTGCGCGTGGCGAGAACCCACAGGCTCTCACCCGGGCGTACCTCGTGGTGGCGGGTGCCCGCGATCCGGTAGCGGGAGAAGAACTCGGCCTGGAGTCGTTCGTGGTAGGCCTTGCGTCGTTGCTCGAAGGTCTTGCGTGAAACCTTGGAAAAATCGAGCTTGATGCGTCGTCCCACGCGCAGGCCCTTACCCTTGCGCAGTCCGTTCAGCCCGCGCAGCTTCGCGGTGCTGGTCTCCAGCCACAGGGCGTAGTGTCCGAGGGTCTCGGCGGCCTGCACCTCGATGGTGCCGTTGCTGGCGACGCGGTAGTCGCTGGGGTCTGCGGAAAGGTTCGGATGTACCTCACCAGGCAGGGCTGGCCCCAGCGTTTCGCTCTCCAGCGAGGCCAGCGAGGTCGGTTCGCGGGGGCTGTCGGCCCGACGGTGGTCGTCACCGGGCGCCCGGACGCGCAGGCGCTGGCCGGGCCGGATGCGTCGTGGGTCTTCGATGTGGTTCCAGGCCATGAGCCGGCGCGCGCTCACGCCGAATTTCGCGGCAATCCCCGAGAGCGTATCGCCGCGGCGAACGCGGTAGTGGTCCGGGGCCGGGCCCCCTGATTCCACCGAACGCGATCCGTCCGGCGACGTTCCGGGTCGGGACTCGGACAGGGACAACGAGACCTGGACCGGTCGGGCCGGGGGGAGGGGCAGGCGGAGCTTCTGGCCGGCGCGCACTCGGTTGCGGTTACGCAGCCCATTGGCGCGCATGAGTGCCTTGACGCTCACGCCATACTTGCGAGCGATGTGCGACAAGGTCTGGCCGCGACGCACCCGGTGGTAGCGGTCGGGCTTCTGCCGGTCGAACATTCGGGCCTCGGACAGTGCGGCGGTGACATCGTCCGGGTCCGGACAGCGCTCGGTGCAGGGCAGCCGCAGGGCGTAGCCCTTGGGCACGAACTTGGCCCCGCGCCACACCGCCTCGCTCAAGGCGGGGTTCCAGCGCCGCAGCTGATCGCGCGGCACGCCCAGGACCTTCTCGAGCTCGGCTGCCGGCACGTACGCGGGCAGCTCCACGGTGATCCGCCGCTCGCTCGCCTCGGCCCGCAATGGGCCGAAATGCTTTTCGGCCTCGCGGTCGGCCTCCAGCGCCGCCAGGAAAGCGACGTAGAAGTTGCGCGAAGCGAAGCCGAAGTTGCGCCCGTCGTAACGGCGCACGATGGTCTCGATATCCTTGGTGCCGAGTTTGCGTACCGCCCGCCGCATCCCGGCCGCGCCGTGGTTATAGGCGGTGATGGCCAGGGGCCAGGTCCCGAGCAGCTCGTAGTTGTACTTGAGCAGGCGGGCGGCGGCTTCGGTGGACTCGTAGACGTCCATGCGCTCGTCCACCACGTGGTCCACGCGCAGGAAGCGCCGCGCCGTGGGGGGGGTGAACTGCCACAGTCCGGCCGCGCCGATGCGCGAATAGGCGTGTGGATTGAACGAGGACTCCACATGGGGCAAGGCCGCCAGACCCTTGGGCAGCCCATGTTGTTCCAACGTATGCTCGATGTAGTCGCGCCAACGTCCTGCCCGGACCCAGCCCTCACGGAACTTGTCGGCCTGGCCCAGCTGGAATCGCAGACGCTTGGCGGCGGCCCGAAAATCGCGCGGCCGGGTCTTCCCCTTGGCCTTCCAAAGGCGGTAGACACGCCGCTCCTCGGCGGTCAATCCCTTGCGCTTGCCCTCGGCCAACGTCTCCAGGATGCGGCGATAGCGCTGTTTGGCGCGCTTGACCGCGCGCTCGCGCCCGTTTTCCGGGACTTCGATCCGGGCGTAGACCACGTCGAGGTGACGGTCGTCATGGATCAGCCCGTGTCGGGTGTCCACCTGGGTGAAGATCCGTTTCCAAAAGGCCACGTCCGGCTCCAGACCCCTCGGCCGCGGAAATGGATCGTGTGCGCATGCACCCGCCGCCCACGCGGCGGTGAGAAGGAGCACCGCTGCAACCGCCCAGCGTCTCAGACCGTATCGCATCGCTTCCCCCCTCGGGTCTCTACGTCCGGCAGCCCCGTGTGACGTTCGTCGGGGTGGCGACCATGCCCGGTCCCGGGTGGGTTGGCCCCGGCGTGCTGCCCCGCGCTATCATCGGGCGCCTTCCTCATGGAGACGACACGATGTCCAGAGGGCCCATATGGCGTATCGTGCTGGTCCTGCTCGCAATTGGCGTGTTGGGTGCCTGCGCGCGGATCAAGGAACACACGCGGGAGCAGTCCTTCCAGGAGGACATCTCCGAATACGGGCGCATGATCCGCTGGGGCTTCTACGACGCCGCGCGAGGCTACATCCGTAAGGCGCCGCCCCCGAAGGAAGACGGCGGTGCGAGCCGCACCGCCGACGTGCCGCAGACGAGCGAGGAAGTCGACACGGCCCGCCTCAAGCCCGTACGCGTGACCAGCTACGAGATCGTCAGCCAACGGTTTTCCCCCCGCGATCCCAATCGGGCCGTGGTGCGCGCCCACATCGAATACTATCGCGAGGATTCACCCACCGTGCGGGAGCTGACCGACGAGCAGCAATGGTGGTACGACGAAAAAGCCGGACGGTGGTACCTGGACGGGACGCTGCCGGAGTTCTCCCGGTGACCACGAGGGCCCTTCAGCGTCGCTGCTGACCCCGCTGCTGGCGCATTTGCTCGATCTGTCGGCGCCGCGCCTCGGCCGCGGCGCGCGCCTCGTCCAGCGAGACGAAACCGTCGCCGTTGCGGTCCATCTCGGCAAACTGCGCCTCGGCCGGCTTCAGGAACTCGGCCTTGCTGACCCTGCCGTCCTTGTTCGTGTCGAAATGTTCCACGAACGCCTGCCCCGGGTCCTGGGCGGGGGGTGGATCCTGGGCGAGGACGGCCGTGGGTGACAACGCCAGGAACAGTAATGGAACGACCTTGGGGTTCACTTCATCCTCCTTTCTTGGTCTGTTTCGGTGCGCAACCGTACACGGAAGTATACCCAGCCGTGGGCCCCTCAGATCGCCTTTTCTGGAATCGTGGCGTTTGTGCCCCGGTGGCGACCGGCTGTAAAGCCCCTGAACGTGGTGGACACATGTTTCACCGCCTTCGCCACGGGCGCATGGGCAGCGCGCACATGTGCAGGATCGCACTCAGGCGCTGCGCGGGTGGGCGCTTGCGGGCTCGGTGTCCAGCCACCGGCCCAGCCAGGCGGCGGTGTGGGAATGTCCGGCCTCGCGTAGGATGCTTCGTGGGGCGCCCTGGCAGACGACCCTTCCGCCGCCGTCGCCGCCTTCCGGGCCGAGGTCGATGATCCAGTCGGCTCGAGCGATGAGTTCCAGGTTGTGTTCGATCACCACCACGCTGTGGCCGGCCTCGACCAGGCGCTCCAACATGTCCGTCAGCCGCGCCACGTCGTGCATGTGCAAGCCCACGGTGGGTTCGTCCAGCAGATAGAGGGTGGAGGCCGCCCGGCCGCGCCCCAGGCTCTTGGCCAGCTCCTTGACGAGCTTGAGACGTTGGGCCTCGCCGCCGGACAGGGTCGGACTCTGCTGGCCCAGACGCAGATAGCCCAGCCCCACCTCGCGCATGAGTTCAAGGGGGCGCTGGATGGCGGAGTGTCCGTGGAAAAAGGCCGCGGCCTCCTCCACGCTGAGCGCCAGCACCTCGCCGATGTGGCGGCCGCGCCAGCGCACCTCCAGCGTCTCGGCGTTGAAGCGTGTCCCGCCGCAGGTCTCGCAGGGCAGCACCACGTCGGGTAGGAAGTTCATGGACAGGCGCACGAGACCCTGGCCCTCGCATTCGGGGCAGCGACCCTCGGGCTTGTTGAAGGAGAAGCGCTCGGCGCCGAAGCCCCGGATGCGGGCCTCGGCGGTATCGGCGAACAACCGCCGCACGGCGGTCCAGAGGCCCAGAAAGGTGGCCGGGCAGGAGCGCGGCGTGCGCCCGATAGGGCTCTGGTCCACCTCCAGGACCCGCCCGACCCGTTCCAGCCCGCGCACCCCCGCGCAGCCCACCGCCGGTCGTCTGCCTTCCAGGCCGGCGCGCACGCTGGGTTCCAGCACTTCGCGCACCAGGGTGCTCTTGCCGGAGCCGGACACGCCGGTCACGCAGACCAGCCGGTGCAGCGGGACGGCTACGTCGATGCCGCGCAGGTTGTGCCGCCGGGCCCGGCGAATGCGCAGCCAGTGCTCGGGCGCCGGGCGCCGCGGCGCCGGCAAACGGTGCGGAGCGCGCAGGGCGCGGCCGGTGAGGGAGATCGGATGCCCCGCGATGTCGGCGGGACTGCCCTCGGCCACTAGGCGCCCGCCCTCGGGCCCGCCGCCGGGTCCGAGATCGAGGACGTGGTCGGCCGCCCGGATGGTGTCCTCGTCGTGTTCGACCACCACCACGGTATTGCCGCGCCTACACAGCGCACGCAGCATCTCCACCAGGCGCGCGTTGTCACGCGGGTGCAGCCCGATGGTGGGTTCGTCCAGGACGTAGCAGACCCCGCGCAGGTTGGAGCCGAGCTGGGCGGCCAGCCGGATGCGTTGCGCCTCGCCGCCGGACAGCGTGGGGGCGGCCCGATCGAGGGTGAGATAGCCCAGTCCCGCCCGGTGTAGGAAGGCCAGGCGGTGCCGGATTTCCGGGATCAGGTCGCGGGCGATGGCCTGTCCCCGGGGATCCAGCTCCAGCCCCTCCAGCCAGGTGTCGGCGGCCTCCACCGACAGAGCGGTGAAGGCGTCCAGGGAACGGCCTGCGAGGCGTACCGCCAGCGCCTCGGGACGCAACCGGCGTCCCCGGCAAGCGGGGCAGGGCGACCCCTCGCCGGGATCGGGGGCGGTCGGATCGGCGGCCCGGCGGCGGCCACGGGCGTCCAGGCGCACGCCGGTACCGAGGCACTCGGGACACCACCCCACGGGGGAGTTGAAGGAGAACAGACGGGGTTCGAGAGGCTCGAAACTGCGCCCGCAACCCGGGCAGCTGCGCTCGGTGGAAAAGACCAGTCCGCCCTCGGCGAGGAGCCGCCGGCGCAGTGGAGGTCCCTCCGCCTGCGCTTCCAGCGCCTCGGCCGGCAGCACCCGCACCACCCCCTTGCCGTATTCGAGGGCGGTGTCCAGCATCGCCCGCAGCTCGGCGGCGTGCGCGCGCTCCAGGCGGATCTCGCCCAGGGGCAGCTCGATGGTGTGCTCCCGGTGGCGGGCCAGCTCCGGCCAGGGCTCGGTGGGCAGCCATTCGCCGTCCACCCGCAACAGCCCGAAACCCTTGCGCGCGGCCCAGGCCGCCAGTTCCCGGTACACGCCCTTGCGCGCGCGCACCAGCGGGGCCAACAGGTGGACACGCAGACCGGTCAATCCCTCCAGCAGCTCGGCCGCCAGGACGGCGGGCTCGCGCGGTTCGATGGGCAGCTCGCAGTCCGGGCAGTACTGCACGCCCAGACGGGTCCACAACAGGCGTGTGTAGGGGTCGATCTCGGTGAGGGTGGCCACGGTGCTGCGCCGTCCGCCGCGGGTGGTACGCTGGGCGATGGCCACCGTGGGAGGGATCCCCGAGGTGGCGTCCACCTCGGCGCGGGCGGCCGGTTGCACGATCTGGCGGGCGTAGGCGTTGAGGGATTCCAAGTACCGCCGCTGTCCCTCCTGGAACAGGATGTCGAAGGCCAGGGTGCTCTTGCCGGAACCCGACACGCCCGTGACGACGGTGAGCCGATCGTGGGGGATGGCCACGTCGATGCCCTGCAGGTTGTGCTCGCGGGCGTTGTGGATGCGGATGAATGGATCCTCCGGGATCTCGGCAGGGGCCGGCGCGGCCGCCGGAGACGGGGTGAAGGCCCCGCGCAACGCCGCCCCCGTATGGCTGTGCGCGCAGCCGGCCACGGCCTCGGGCGGCCCGGCGCACACCACGCGCCCGCCGCCTTCTCCCCCCTCGGGGCCCAGATCCACCACCCAATCGGCGGCGCGGATGACGTCCAGGTGATGTTCGATCACCACCAGGGAATGGCCGGCTTCCAGGAGCTGTTCGAACGCCCGCAGCAGGCGGGCCACATCGGCGAAGTGGAGTCCGGTGGTGGGTTCGTCCAGGAGGAACAGGCAGTGGCCTGCCTCGTGGCGCGCCCCGAGACGCGCGGCCAACTTGAGCCGTTGGGCCTCACCGCCCGATAGGGTGGGCACCGGCTGCCCGAGGCGCAGGTATTCCAGACCCACGGCGGCCAGGGGCCGCAGGGCCGCGGTGACCTCGGGCCAGTCGGCCAGGCGGCGCAGGGCCTCGGCGACGGTCAGCTCCAGCACGTCGGCGACGGACAGGGCGGCGCCGTCCGGTCGGGGCAGGCGGACCTCCAGCACCTCGGGGCGGTAGCGGCGCCCGTCGCAGATCGGGCAACGCAGGTACACGTCGGCCAGAAACTGCATCTCCACGTGCTCGAATCCCGTGCCGCCGCAGGCTGGGCAGCGCCCCTTCCCGGCGTTGAAGCTGAACCGGCCGGCCCCCCAGCCGCGGCTCCGGGCCTCGGGCAGGGCCGCGAAGCGCTTGCGGATGGCGTCGAAGGCGCCCATGTAGCTGGCCGGGGTGGAGCGCGCCGTGCGTCCGATGGGCGACTGGTCCACAAGCACCACGTCGGTCAAGCCTTCCGCGCCTTCCAGTGCGCGATGCGGCCCTGGTGCCTCGGTGGGACGCCCGAATCGGCGCTGCAATGCGCGATAGAGCACCTGGTGGAGCAGGGTGCTCTTGCCCGACCCCGACACGCCGGTCAGGCACACCAGGCGGTTGAGCGGCAGCGCCACATCCAGATCCCGCAGGTTGTGGGCCGTGGCGCCGAGGATGTGCAGACGGGGGGTGTCCGACCCCACGGGGCGCCGCCGCCGGTGGGCGTGCACGCTTTCACGGCCCGACAGAAAACGGCCGGTGGCGGAGTCGGACGATTGGAGCAGCGCCGCCGGTGGGCCGTCGAATCGGATGCGGCCGCCTCGTTGCCCGGGGCCGGGCCCAAGATCCACGATGCGGTCGGCCGCGAGCATCACCTGCGGATCGTGCTCCACCACCACCAGGGTGTTGCCGCGATCCCGCAACCGCCGCAGGATATCCACCAGCCGGTTCAGGTCCCGCGGGTGCAGCCCGATGCTGGGTTCGTCCAGCACGAACAGCGTGTGGACCAGGGCCGTGCCCAGGGCGGTGGTCAGGTGGATGCGCTGCACCTCGCCGCCCGAGAGCGTGCGGGACTGACGGTCCAGGGTCAGGTAGCCCAGCCCGACGTCGAGCAAATACCCGAGCCGGCCGCGGATCTCGTCGACCAGCCGCTCCAGCCCTCGCGGCGCGGGCCAGCGCGCGAAGAACGCCGCCAGCGCCTCCACGCTGCGGGTGTTGAGTGTGTGCAGGTCGGGGCCGGCGGCATCCATGCCCGGCGTGTCCAGGCGCCACCACAGGGCCTCGGGGCGCAAGCGCGCGCCCCGGCAGGCGGGGCAGGTCCGGTAGGTCCGATAGCGCGACAGCAACACCCGCACGTGCATGCGGTAGGCGCGCCCCTCGAGCCAATCGAAGAAGCGCCGCACGCCATACCACACCCCGTCGTCCCAGTCGCCTTCGCCATCCCACACCCAGCGCCGCTCGGCCTCGGACAGGGCC
Source organism: Gammaproteobacteria bacterium (assembly GCA_026984215.1). GTDB lineage: Bacteria > Pseudomonadota > Gammaproteobacteria > JAJDOJ01 > JAJDOJ01 > JALVEU01. The sequence goes on from JALSSO010000106.1 coordinate 17,635, forward strand.
GACCACGGCCGATCCACGGGGATGCCGCGCGCGCGGGCAAACCGCAACAGATCGTCCTGGCATTCCCGGTGGCCCGGGCTCTGGAACGGACGCACGGCGCCGTCGGCCAGCGATTTGGAGGCGTCGGGTACCACCAGGTCGGGGTCGATGTCGATGACACGGCCGAAGCCTCGGCAGGTGGGACAGGCGCCCACGGGATTGTTGAACGAGAACAGGGCCGGGGTCGGATCGCGGAACGCTCGATCGCAGTGCGGGCAGTGCAGATGGTCGGAGAACCGCCACGGCGTGTCCGCCCCCTCCGGCCAGACGGCGGCGTGCCCGTGCCCGACGCGGAAGGCGGTCTCCAATGTCTCCACCAGCCGCTCGCGGCGGGCCGGCTCGATGCGCACGCGGCCGGCCACCACCTCCAGCCGGTCCGGGGTCTGGCGGTGGATGCGGTCGAACCCCTGCTGGGTGAGCACCGCCTGGAGCGAGGCGCGCGAGGCCGCCCCGCTCAGGGGCACCGGAAAGCAGACCACCGCACGGATGCCCTGCGCGCCGGCGGCGCGCAACAGCGTCTCGGCCGCCGACTGCGGACTGTCGCGTCGTACCGCTCGCCCGCAGCCGGGGCAGTGGAGCGTGGCCGCGCGCGCGTAGAGCAGCTTCAGGTGCTCGGCCAGCTCCGTCATGGTACCCACGGTCGAGCGGGAGGTGCGCACCGGATTGGTCTGGTCGATGGCGATCGCCGGCGGGATGCCCTCGATGCGCTCCACCCGGGGCCGGTCCATGCGCTCGAGGAACTGCCGGGCGTAGGCCGAGAAGGTCTCCACGTAACGGCGCTGGCCCTCGGCGTACAAGGTGTCGAACGCCAGCGAGGACTTGCCCGAGCCGGACACCCCCGTCAGTACCAGCCATTGGCCGGCGGGGATGTCCAGATCCAGCCGTTTGAGATTGTGCTGACAGGCGCCGCGAATGCGAATGACGTGGCGGGGCATGGGGGACTACGACGATACAAAAGAAAGCATTGTGGCAGAGCGGCGCGCCGGCCGGCCAGCCTGCGCGGGCGGGACGATTGTGGAATACTCGCCTCGGTTCAATATCGGATCCCGTCCATGGACAGCGTTTTCTGGCTGCGGTTCCTGCGCGACTCCTGGGAGGTGTTGCTGCTGGCGGCGCATCTGGGGGTGGCGGGGCTCGCCTCCGCGCACGTCATCCTGCACAAGCGTGAGGTGCGTGCGGCCATCGGCTGGGCGGGCCTGATCTGGCTGGCGCCTCTGTACGGGTCGCTCCTCTACTATCTGCTGGGCATCAACCGGATCAAGCGCCGCGCGCGGGAACTCAAGCCTGGTGACAGGCACTACGTGCCGGAATTCCCTCCGGCCCCGGAGATCGGCCTGTCGGCGGCGCTGCCGGAGACGTTGCGCCGCCTCGACCGTTACGAAGCCCGCCTCACCGGCGCGCCGCTGACCGCGGGTAACCGCATCACCCCGCTGCGCAACGGAGACGAGGCCTACCCACGGATGCTCGCGGCCATCGAGGAGGCCCGCCGCAGCGTGGGCCTGGCCACCTATATCTTCGACAACGACCGGGCGGGGCGGCAGTTCCTGGGTGCGTTGCGGCGCGCGGTGGAGCGGGGCGTTGCGGTGCGGGTGCTCATCGACGGGGTCGGAGCCCGCTACAGCAAGCCCAGCATGGTTCGTGTATTGCGCGAGGCTGGAGTGCCCGTGGCCGAGTTCCTGCCCTCGGTATTGCCCTGGCGCAATCCCTATTTCAATTTGCGCAACCACCGCAAGATCCTGGTGGCGGACGGAAAGATCGGCTTCACCGGGGGGCTGAACATCCGCGAGGGTTGCATCCTGGCCCTGCAGCCGGACCATCCGACCCAGGACCTCCATTTCCAGGTGGAGGGGCCGGTGGTCTGCCAGCTCGCCCGCTGCTTCGCCGAGGACTGGCACTTCGCCGCGGGCGAGCGCCTGGAGGGAGAGACCTGGTTCCCGCCGCTCGAGCCTCGGGGGACCACCGCCTGCCGAGGCATCGTGGATGGGCCGGACGACAACTTCGAGCAGCTCTGGATGACCCTGCTCGGGGCGCTGGAAAACGCCCAACGGCGCGTCCAGGTGCTCACCCCCTATTTTCTCCCGGACGAGACCCTCGTCACCGCGCTCAATACGGCGGCGCTGCGCGGCGTGGAAGTGGACGTCGTGCTGCCGGAGCGGGGCAACCTGCGGTTCGTGGAATGGGCCATGGCCGCGCAAATCCCCTACGTGATGGAGCACGGCTGCCGCGTTTGGCTGGCGCCGCCGCCGTTCGACCACAGCAAGCTCATGGTGGTGGACGAGGCTTGGGTCCTGTTCGGATCGGCCAACTGGGATCCGCGCAGCCTGCAGCTCAATTTCGAATTCAACGTTTCCTGCTATGATCCCGAGCTCGGCCGCCGCACGGCCGTGTTCATCGACGCCCAACGCGCCCGTGCCCGCCGCCTGAGCGCCGCGGAGCTGGCCGCCAGGCCCCTGTGGAGGCGTCTGCGCGATGGGGCGGTGCGGCTGTTCCAGCCGTATCTGTGACGGCCCTCCGGGGGCGGGTGGATCGTTGTCCCCCATGCCGGACGAGGATCTCGACCGTGAACGCATGGCGATGCCACGGGCCGGGAAACAGCCCCGGCCGATCTTTTCGGCTGCCGACGACTCGGGCCACCCCGTGACGCGCGCGGCCAATCCAGCGAAAAGACCCGCGCGGCCGTCTCGCCTGTGGTCCGCGCTCCCTGCGCTGCTGCCGGTGCTGCTGCCGGTGCTGCTGTGGATGCGGCCGCTGCCCGGTGCGCCACTGTCACCCGCCGCGGATCACCAGCCCGCCGCCACGCTCGCCCCCGAGGAAAAGGCCCTGGAGGCCAAGGAAACGCAGCTCCGCGCCCGGGAACGCGAAGTGGAACGCACGCTGGCCTCGCTGGATGAGATGGAAGTGACCGAGGCGGCGGTGGAGAAGGCACGCATCGACATGGAGACCCGGCAGGTGGAGGCGGCCTCCGCCCAGATCGATCTACTGTCGGCCTCTCGTCGGTTGGAAGCCTTGCGCGACCGCGTGGCGCAAACGCACAGCCAGCTGACCCGCCTCAAGGCGCAGCCCCAGGCGGATCCGCAGCAGGTGGCCGCGCTCGAAGCGGCCGAACGAAAGGAACAGGCCCTGCTCGACCTGGAGCAGCGCCGTCTTCAGATCCTGCAGCGCCGGGTCGATCTGGCCCGCAAGGACGTGGCGCTGTCCAGACGGCTGTGGGAGGCGCTGCGTGAGGCCTACGGCATGTCCCGGGAGCGTCGCAGCCGGGCCACGCTCGCCGAGCTGGAGCGCGCACTCGAGCGGGAGAAGAAACGGGCCGACCAGGAGACCGCGGCCTGGCGGCGGAAGCTGGATTCGATCTCCGGTGACGACCCGGCGGCCGTGGCCGAACGCCATCTGCTCACGATTCGTATCGCTCAGGCGCTCGATCGCGTGTTTCTGCTGCGCACCCGTCTGGCCCTGGAGCAGGCCCGCACCGAGCTGCAAGGACTGCCCGCATCCAGGCCGGACCCCGCGCTCGATCCCGCCGTACTGGAGGCCTCGGCCCGCCAGATCCGCCAGATCCAGGCGGCCCTGAAACCGGTTCTGCAGCTCATCGACAGCAAGACGCAGGTGGCGACCCGGGAGCTGGCGCTGCTGGAGACCAACAGGGACGTGGAGCGCGCCGCGGGCGAGGTCTACCAGCAAACCTTCGCCGCGTTGCAATCGCTGCGGGATCGCCTCCAGAGCCAGCGTCGCGAGGTCGCGAGGTTCCTCACGGAATTGGAACGCCAGGCAGCGGCCTACGAACAGGCCCGGAAGGAGGCGGCGGCCCGCAGCCTCACGGCTCGTGAGCCCCTGCCGGAGTCCACGCAGGAGTGGGCGCGGATCGCCGGCGAGGTGCGCGCCCTTCCGGCCACCATGGCCGCTGCATGGCGGAGCGCGGGCGGGATACTGGTCGAGGCATGGGGCGAGTCGGATCTGGACGCGCGCTCCATGCTGGTGGCCGTGGAGCTGGGCTGGGTGGTGTTCGTGCTGCTCCTTCGCCGCATCCCCCCGCCATGGGCCGGTGGGCGCCTCGATCCCGACTGGAATTTCACCACCAAGGCGCGGGTCGTGGCCCAGGCGTTGTTGCGGGATCTGCCCTGGACCCTCTGGCCCGCGGGGGCCGTCACCCTCGCGGGGCGCGTCCTCCAGATTCCGGCCAAGGAGGAAGAGCTGTTGGCGGTCACGGGTGCCGTGGCGGTGGCGCTACAGCTGTTCATCTCCCTGAGCCGGTGGATTTTCGCTTCCGAGCTGGTGCGCCCGGACCGCCGGGATGTGGGGCTGCACCGCCGTCTGGTGGCCGTGGCGGTCCTGATGGGGCTGCTGGTGGTGCTTTCCGACCTGGGGCGCCTGGGGCTGATCAGTCG
>JALSSO010000107.1 GCA_026984215.1 Gammaproteobacteria bacterium
CTGGGCGGGGTGTATCTGGCGGTGCTGGTCTATATGGCCCTGTGGACGAGGAGGCTGTCGGCCGACTGGCTCTTTGCCCGCATCCGCGACCGTGGACTGCGTGACAGTCTGGCGGTGTTCACTCAGTATGCTGTGGTCCTGCTCGGCGTGCTGGTGGGGTTGAACCTGATGGGGATCGACCTCACCAGCTTGACGGTGTTCGTTGGCGCTCTGGGTGTGGGGATCGGCTTTGGCCTCCAGAACATCGCCAACAATTTCGTCAGTGGCCTGATCCTGCTCGTGGAGCGCCCGGTGCGCGTCGACGATTGGGTGACCATCGACGGGAAGGAGGGGGCCGTGGCGCGCATCGGCATGCGATCGTTGACACTGAACACCTGGGACAACCAGGATGTGGTGATCCCCAACGCCAATCTCATCAGCAATCCTTTCACCAACTGGACGCTCAGCGACAAGCTGGTGCGAACGCTTTTCGTAGTGGGCATCCGCTACCAGGACGATCCCCACAAGGCGCGTGAGGTCATCGAAAACGCGGTCACCATGCAACCCGAGGTCTCCCTGGAACGTAAGCCGCGGGTGCTCCTGACCGAATTCAACGCCTCGTCGGTGGATTTCCGCGTCGAATACTTCGTGGACGTTTCTCAGTTCAGCCGGATGGAGGTGAAATCCAAAGTGATGTTCGCCATCTGGGACGCGCTTCAGGAAGCCGACATCGGCATCCCGTTCCCGCAGCAGGACATCTATATCAAGGAGCTGCCTGAGATGCAGAGCGCGCGGAAAGGGGAGGGGAGCGCGAGGGAACCGCTGGCGGGATCCGGGTCCCCGGATTGATGGCGCCCCGGCTCAGCTCCCCCAGGTTCGTACGCGGCCGGTGTCGACGTGAACGAATTGCGAACGGCTATAGAGGCCCACGCCCCCTTTTTTCAGGCTCCGCGCGGCCTCGTAGAGGTGACGGATGTCCACGCCAGGCAACCGGATGTCGATGGCCTTGCCCTGCATGTGGAGGCTGTGCTTGGCCACCCCCTTGCTGCGCCTGCGCAGCATGGCGTTGGTCTTGGGTGACCGGTAGCCGGAGATCACATGGTACGGCTTGCAGCCGCCCACGGTCTTGCACTGCAACTCGTAGAGGATGTCCAGGACACCCGGGTCGATGGGGTGTTCCTCACCCGTGCGGAAGTCGCGCAGGAAGTGCCGGATCTCGCGCAGCGCATCGTCCAGATAACCCGAGCCATCGTGATACGCTACGCGCAACTGCTCCCCCGTGTGTGTATGGTGCAACGCGAGTTCGCGCGGCCGCCGCATGCGCGCCGCCGCGGGACCCGTGGCCAGGAGGGCGAGGCCCGCGAGGGAGCCGGCCAGAAAGCGGCGCCGGGCGGGATCGGGAGCGGCGGAGGGAGGGAAAGGCATGGCACCTCCTGACTTTTGCGCAACAGCCCACGAAAACGCGATGGATGGTAAGGCAACAAGGCGTTTCGACTCAAGGACACGGGTTGTGATCCTGGTCCTTCTCGGACTGGCGGTCTGCTGGTCCCGATCCACGGCCGCCATGGGGGCGGGGGAGGACTTCGTCACGCGCCTGACGGGACGGTTCGAACTGGCGACGGCCTCGGGCCATTTCGAGGCCGCCGGAGAAGGGCTGACCGAGCCGACCTTGGTGCGTTGGTTGTACGAGGCGGCGGCCTATCGCCCGCTGTGGACCCGCCCCGACGCGGTGCGGGCGTTGCTGGAGTGGGTGGCGCGGGCCGGGGAAGAAGGGCTGGACCCCGAGGACTATCATTTCCGCGCCCTCAGGACGTTGGTGTCGGAGGGGCGGGGCGGGGCGAACGCGGTGGACCGGGAGCTCCTGCTCACCGACGCCTTCGTGACCCTGGCGGTGCACCTGCGCACCGGCAAGGCCGACCCCCGCCGCCTGTTCCGGAGCTGGAACTACGAACCCGACCTGTCGTCCGCCCCGGGAGCCGACGAAATCCTGCGCGCCATCGCCGAAGGGCGGGTGGATGCATTCCTGCGCGCCCGCCGACCCGGTGGATCGCTCTATCCGCGCCTGCGCGAGGCCCTGGGGCGGTATCGGGCCATCGCCGGCCACGGGGGTTGGAAGGCACTCCCGGCCGGCCCGACCCTCCATCCCGGGGACCGACATCCACAAGTTGCGTTGTTACGAGAACGACTCGAAAAGGAAGGATTCCTAAACGACGACCCCACGTCACAGCCGGAACTGTTCGATCGCCGTCTGGAAGCCGCCGTGCGCGCCTTTCAGCGCTTGCACCTGCTCGAGCCGGACGGTGTCGTGGGGCCCGCCACGCGTCGGGCATTGAACGTCGCCGTGCAGCGCCGCATCGACCAGTTGCGCGTCAACATGGAGCGTCTGCGCTGGGTGTACCACGACGTGCCGGACACATTCCTCGGCGTGGACCTGGCGGGCTTCGATCTGCACCTGTGGATGAATCACGGGCCTGCCTGGTCCAGCGCCGTGCAGGTGGGCAAGCCCTATCATCAGACACCGGTGTTCCGCGACACGATCACCTACGTGGAGATCAATCCCACCTGGACCGTTCCCACCAGTATCACGCGGCGGGAACTGGCCCCGAAACTGCTCAAAGATCCCGTGGGGTTCCTGAAAGAGAAGGACATGGAGCTGCTCACCGCCTCCGGACGGCCCGTGGATCCGGCCGCCGTGGACTGGAGCGCGATCACGCCGCGCGATTTCCCCTACGTCCTGCGCCAGCGTCCGGGACCCGCCAACGCCCTAGGTCGGATCAAGTTCATGTTTCCTAACAAGTACAACGTATATCTTCATGACACACCGAGTAAACAGCTCTTCTCACGAACTCGGCGCGCGTTCAGTCACGGTTGCATCCGCGTGCAAAAGCCTCTGGAACTCGGTGAGCTGCTCCTGCGTCCCAACGGGCCGCAGTGGACCCGGGAACACATCCAGCGGCTGATCGACGCCGGGCAGACCCGGCGGATCACTCTGAAACGGCCCATGCCGATCCTGATCCTCTACCTGACCGCCGTACCGGATCTGCTGAACGATCCACGACGCATCCAGTTTCGTCCGGATTTCTACAAACGGGATGCCAAGGTCCTGAAAGCCCTGCAAGCACACCCCCGCGAGAAAGGTGTCGCGCTGCTGGCCCTGTATCGGAAAGCTGAAGCAGCTCCGAAGCCCGAATGAATCGAGTGGCGCATCGACGATACAGCCGCTCGGTTGTGGGGCCGGCATCGGCGGGCCGTTCATTCAGTTCGCATAATGTATATTATGTTAAATAATCGACGGTCCGATCAGGGCTCGAGCTGGAAACGGATCGTCTCATGCATCCGCTCTCCAACGAAACCGGCGGGAACCTGAAACCGCCACTTCCGCACCGCGCTCCGCACCGAGGATTCGAAGACACCCCGAGGTTTGGCCTCGATGATGCGCAGGTCGCGGACCGCTCCAGCCGCATCCACCGAGAATTCGATTTCCACATACCCCTGGATGCGGCGGCGCCGCGCCCTGGGGGGATAGGCTGGCGCGGGTTGGTGCACGGGCACGATGAGGCTCGCGGCGCGCTTCGTTCCGGTGGCCTCGGCCTGGTGTGTTCGGGGAGTTGCCGGAGCAGTTCTACCGGCCGCGCGCAGGCTGTCGGTCGTCTCCGGGCGCCGAACGGAGGGCACCCTTCCCGTGGCTCGTTGCGATGGTGCCCTTGGCGTACGGGCCGTGCCCGCCTCCTGGCCCTTGCGCATCTCGCCCGGTGTGGGTCTGGCGGTTTCGACCATATTCGGCTTCCCTTCGGCCCCAGGCCGCCCATGTCGCCCGGGCCGAAGTGGCAGCTCACGGTTTACACCCCTGTCGCTTTTCGCCCCTTTTCGTGTTTCCGTTCCGTGCTCAGTCCGGTCGGTCTGCGTCGCGGAGACGGATTTCGTGTCTGGGAAGTCGGCCTCGGACACGGACAGCGAGAGCCTGAGCCGCCGTAGGGTGTCCGTGTTCACCTCGAGGGTATGCTGAACACGGCCGGTGCGGCATAGCATTGCGGCGTGCAGCAGGACCGCCACGGCGAGGCTCACCAAAAACGCCCGGGTCGTGCGCTGCTGTCCGCCGGCGCCGATGATCCCGGCGGGCTCATGCATCGGCGTTTGGGGATTCCTCGCCTTTTTGCCGGTTCTTTTGGTTTCCGTTGCCCAGCGACACGGAATCCCGAGCTTCCGGTGGCCGACGCCCCATGAACCACGCCATCGCGATCACCACTGCGGTCATGACCATCGGGGCCGTCCAATACGTGGAGGAGGCATTCACGGGATCGTCCCCCAGTCGCCTGGGCAACCGCGTCACCAGGTCGATGAGCAGGATGAACCCGCCGGCCACCCCACGGGGCGCGCCGGTGAGATAGGGAGACAGCGTGGCATAGACCAGATATGGGACAATGCCCACAAGAAACAGGCCGAACGCCATGTGGTAGCCCGCCCCGTGAAACGGGAGTACGGCCACGAAGAAAGAGATCAGGACGCCAGTGACGACGACGGCAAAACCGAAGGACCTCCAGAACTGGTCCGGTTTCATCGTTCGACTCCGTCCCCTTCAGGGGAAGTGGAAGACGAATCCGAGCACACCGCAATGATCCTTCTTTTGGGCCCTGCAGGCAAGCGCGGCTTCGGCCGGTTGTGGCTTTTGCCGTGCGGAAGGCATTCATGAATGCTGAGCGGCCTTCGGTGGGTTGTCGACATCCGATACCCACGGCATCGGCGCCCGCCTCGGAACTGAGCACCCTGGTTCAGCGGGAATCGGTGAATCACCCGCCGGGTACTTCGGGTGTCCATCTGCTCGAGCATGGCGATGCCGCTTTTCACTCGCGGCTGGCGCTGTGCCGGGCCGCGGAACGGACACTGGACATCCAGTACTACCTCTGGGAGCCCGACGCCACCGGCGTCACATTGATGAGCAATGTCCTTTCGGCGGCGGATGCGGGGGTGCGGGTGCGCATTCTGCTGGACGACGTTCACGTGCGCGGCAAGGACCGCGTCATCGCTTTGGTGGACATGCACCCCAATGTCGAGATCCGGCTGTTCAACCCATTTCCTGACCGAGGCGGCTGGAGTTTTCGGGCGCTCACGAATCTCGAGCGGCTCAACCACCGGATGCACAACAAGGTGTTTGTGGCCGATGGCGCGGCGGCCATCGTGGGAGGCCGGAACATCGCCGACGACTATTTCGGCGTCAATACCAGCGCGAATTTCCGGGACCTCGATCTGCTGGTGGCGGGGCCCGTGGTGCGCAAGTTTTCGCGCAGTTTCGACGACTACTGGGAGAGCCCGTGGGCCGTTCCCGTGGCCTCTCTCATCGGCCGGCGCCTCGGCGGCTCCGGCGGGGACCGGTACCGGTGGTTCGTGGCCCGACGCCTCGGGCGTCGGCGGCGGTTCCCTTACGCCGAGACCATGCTTCCCGAGGAGGCGTTGCGCTGGCTGGAGACGGTTTTCCTCTCCCTCACCTGGGACAAGACCGAGGCACTCGTGGATCCGCCCGCCAAGGTGGGCGGCCAGGAAGCCTCGGTCATCCAGCGGCGGCTGGACAGCCTGGTGGCGAGTGTCCGCAGGGAACTGCTCATCGAAACCGCTTACCTGATTCCTACCCGCGCCGGTCTGGATCGGCTCCGTGGACTGCTCGAACGGGGCGTACGCGTGCGTGTTTTGACCAACTCGCTGTCGTCCAACGACGTGCTGGCCGCGCACGCCGGTTATGCGCGGTTTCGACGGGAACTGCTTGCCATCGGGGTCGAGCTTTATGAAATGCGTCCCGATGCCCGCGAGATCGCGCGCGGCTGGCGTCCCCTCGCGTTTCGCTCGAAGTCGGCGCTTCACACCAAGACGATCGTTTTCGATCGGAAAAAGGTTCTAGTGGGCTCACTGAATCTCGATCCGCGTTCCCTCGCCATCAACACGGAGGTCGCGCTGCTCTGCCATAGCCCCGGGCTGTCCGCTTCCGTGGCCCGCTTCATGGATGCGGGTGTCAGGCCCGAGAACGCATACCGAGTCAGGCTCGCTGATTCCGACATGGGAGGCGGATTACTGTGGACCCTGGATTTCGGTACTCGACGCAGAGTGTACCGGCACGATCCCAGGGCGGGGATCTGGAAACGATTGGGAGCTGCGCTGATTGGAATGCTTCCGTTCGAAGAGCAGCTATGAGAAAAAGCCGACGCCGGTGCAACGCCACTTTACATTCCATCATGAAGATCTATAATTCACGCGACCGTTATTGAGCGTGCCGGTAACCTGCCGGTATTTCCTCGATACGGAAATGCGGTGAGCCCGATGGGAATAGTGGATTGGCATCGCCGTGATGCGGCCATGGCAGACTCAGGGTAAACCCTGATCGCATCGACTGGCGCACGGGTCGGTGAATCGTTGCATGCATTTCCTGGTCTTGGAAGGGGTTGTTTGGAAATCGGTTCGAATCGTCGGCGTGCCGCGGTGATGTGGACATCGATCTGCGCCCTGTTCCCCATTGGTGGTGTGGCTTTGGGAAGTGCTGGATAACCCCCGCAAGCCGCCGGAGAACGCGGTCTACGGCGCACGGGATGAGAATAGGAATGCGTGTCCGGTGCCGACCAACGCGGCCGTGCGGACGCAAGGCGGGTTTATTCGGCGTTTCTCGTATACTCGAACGACAAAGGAGCTAGAACATGCCTGAAATCGACCTTTCCGCGATGAGTGATGATGAATTGAAGGCACTCGAGGACGGGATCCGGCGCGAGCGCGCGAGGCGCGAAAATGCGCGTAAACGCGAGGCGGAGAAGCAAATTCGCGAGATCGCCGCAGCCGCCGGCCTGGCGGTGGAGATCGTGGGCACCTCCGGAAGGGGACGACGCACCAAATCGGCGCTTCCGATCAAGTATCGCAACCCGAATGATCCCAGCCAGACCTGGTCGGGACGAGGAAAACGGCCGGCCTGGTTCAAAGAGAATCTGGAGAGGGGGATGAAACCGGAGGACATGCTCGCCTGAGGCCGAGCTTCGCGGCGTGGATGACGTGCGTCCGCGTCATTCACGCCGCCCCCCTTCCCTTCCTCTCGTCTCCGACTATACGTCGCATACGCGAGGCGGTGGCCGGGCATATACCCGGGGCAATCGCGTGTTCCGTCAAACCGCCTTCACGACCGCCACATGGCGCAACGCCTCGAGGGGGCCGACCGCCGCAAGCTGCCGAAACTCCTCCTCCTTCCGCACCAGAAAGGCTCCGGCGAATCCAAGGGCATTGATGGAGACTCCATTCCAGCACTCGCGCCGGCGCGGCACCAACAACATCCAGCGCTGGGAGAGCAGAAGATTGTAGGGAGGAAGGCGTCCCCGCGTCTGCGGTTTCAGTCCGACCCGATCCAGCATCCGCCGATAGCGGTCCAGCAATTCCGTCGGGCCGGTCTTTTCGGTCCAGATCGACCCTGGGACCGCTTGCAGCTCGTGCACGAAGCGGAAACCCCTCACCCGCATCCTGTGACCGGGGGTGGGGCCTTCGGGGATCATCGCATCGATGGGTACCGCCCGGGAACAGGCCGGATCCAACGGGGTCGGCACCCACTGCAGGTGCTTGTGTCGCTGGCTGGCGCCCGCCACCTCTCCCGCGTTGTAGAATCCCAGCCCGCCCGCGGTACGCATCACCTCGTGCAGGGCGGCGAAATCCGCTCGGGTGAGCGGGGATTCCTGATGCTCGAAGTCGCGGGTCACGATCAACACGTGGTGTTCGAGCACCTGGAACTTGTTGAGCAGGGCGACGTGGTGTGTACCCAACCCCTGCACGAGCAGCTCCGGGTCGTAGGGCAGAAAGGGGTCCTCCGGGGCCTGTCCGACATCCTGCTCCTTCCGAGCCAATGCCTTGCGTTCAGCATGTGTGAGGATGCGCACGAGCACGCGCAATCCGCCGCGCTCCAGCACGCGTGAACGGGTCGCGATGGGTTGCAGGGCGCCGGTGGCCAGCGCACGGGCCTCCGCGGCCCGGACCCGATCGAGAAAGGCGCCCCGGCGGATCCGGACGTCGGCCTGCTCAGCCTTGCGTCCCTTGGTCATCGTAGGGATCCTGGTGAATGATGACATCGGCATCCGGGAACTCCCGGCGTATGGCCCGCTCGACCTCGTCGGCGACTCGATGGGCTTCGGCCAGCGACATGTCGGGATTCATCACCAAGTGGAGCTGGACGAATTTGGTGTGCCCGCCCTGCCGGGTGCGCATTTCGTGGATCCCCGTGACCTCGTCGTGGGCCTCGGCGATGGCCAGAATCCGGCTTTGGATGTGCTCCGGCAGTTCGCGGTCCAGCAGCATTTGCACCGATTCGTAGCCGATCTGCCAAGCGCTGTACAGAATGTAGGCGGCGATGCCCAGGGCGAACAGCGGATCGAAGCCGCTCCATCCGAACACCGACAGGAGCAGTGCCAGGACGATGGCCGCATTGGTCAACAAGTCGGTCAGGTAGTGCAGGGAATCCGCCTTGATCGCCACGGATTCCGTCTTGCGGATCACGTGCCGTTGGATCGCGATGAGCACGAGGGTGGCGATGATGGAAAAGGCCATCACGCCGATGCCGACACCCAGTTTTTGCAGCGGTTGCGGATGGATGAGACGGTCGACGGCCATCATGATGAGAAACAGCGCCGATCCGCCGATGAACGTCGACTGGGCCAGCCCCGCCAGGTATTCCGCCTTGCCGTGTCCAAAGCGGTGTTCTTCGTCGGCGGGCATCAGCGCATAGCGCACGGCAAAGAAGTTGATCAGCGATGCGGCCACGTCCAGCAGCGAGTCCACCAGCGAAGACAACACGCTCAGCGAGCCGGTGAGCAGCCAGGCGACGAATTTGACCCCGATCAGCACAGAGGCCGTGATCACCGAGGCACGGGTGGCGAGTCGCAACAGGCCGGCGCGGTGTTCCGGTGTGGTTCGATGATCGGATCTCATGCGGGCAAAGGCGGCGATGAAAACGAATCAGTATAACGGGGCCGACCCCGGCGGGTCTGCCGGCGCCCGGCTCAGCATCGTCATGCCGGTGCTGGACGAGGCCGCCGTGCTACCCAGGACGCTCAGGCGCCTGCAGGGGCTGCGGGCGGCCGGCCACGAGCTGATCTGTGTGGACGGTGGCAGCACCGACGGCTCACTCGAACGTTGCCTGGGGCTGGCGGACCATCTGCTGCGTGCCCCCCGTGGCCGGGCCTCCCAGATGAACGCGGGTGCGGAGGCCGCCCGTGGGGATGTGCTGTTGTTCTTGCACGCGGATACCGTACTGCCGCAACACGGCGCCCACCGGGTGCTCGCCGCCCTCACCCGCCCCGCCACCTCACCGGTGACCCGGCGGGCCCGCTGGGGGTTCTTCGCCGTGCGGCTGGATGGACGGGGGGCCGCGTTCCGGGTCATCGAACGGGCCATGTCCCTGCGTTCGCGCCTGACGGGTATCGGGACGGGCGACCAGTGCCTGTTCGTAGAGCGCGCGCTTTTCCAACAGGTGGGTGGATTCCCACCGATCGCCCTGATGGAAGACGTCGCCTTGTGCCGGATCCTGCGGCGGGCCGCCGGCGCGCCCGCATGGATCGACACGCCGGTGACCAGCTCGGCCCGCTATTGGGAACGTCATGGCATCTGGCGCAGCGTATTGCGCATGTGGTCGTTGCGGGCCGCCTACGCCCTTGGCGCCGATCCCGCCCGCCTGCATGCGCGCTATTACAAGGACCCGGGGCGGTGATCCCTGAAGTCCGGGTCCTGGTCTTCGCCCGCGCGCCCGTGCCGGGGGCGGCCAAGACCCGCTTGGCGGGCGTCCTCGGGCCGAATGGCGCCGCCTCCCTCCAGGCCTGGCTCACCGTCCATGCCCTACGTACGGCGCGGGATAGTGGCTTGGGCCCCGTGGAGCTCTGGTGTGCGCCGAACTGTGGCCACCGTTTGTTTCGGCGCCTGCGCCGCTGGGCTGGATTTGCGTTGCGGGAGCAGCATGGGCCGGAGCTGGGCGCTCGCATGGCCGGGGCCCTGGGGACGGCGCTGGACCGGGCGCCGGCCGCCGTGCTCATCGGCACCGACTGCCCCGCCCTGCATCCCACACTGTTACGTCGGGCGGCGGGGGCGCTCGCCGAGGTCGATGCCGTGTTCGCGCCGGCCGAGGACGGGGGCTACGTGCTGGTGGGGCTGCGCCGGCCGGCGCCCGAGCTCTTCCAAGGGATCGACTGGGGCACCGGGCGGGTCTGGCGGCAGACCCTCCGGCGCCTGCGCACGCACGGCCTGCGCTGGACCGCCTTACCGCCGCTGCCGGACCTGGACCGCCCGGAAGACCTGCGCCGGTCGCTGCCGCCGCCGATCAGCCGGCGGATCGCGATCCTGCAAAGAAATCGAAAAACAGCACGAACACCAGGCTGGCGGCCATGAGACTCAGGAGGGTCGCGGGCAACCCTTTGCGCAACCACACCCTGGGCGTGATGACCGCCTCGGGCACGCCGCAGCGCTCGGACTCGGCCACGCAAATCACATTGGCGGTGGCGCCGATGTGGGTACCGTTGCCGCCCAGCCCCACACCCAACGCCAGCGCCCACCACAGCGGTGCGGTGTTCACGCCCTGCCCCTCCAAGCCCAGCACGATGGGGATCATGGTGACCGTGAAAGGGATGTTGTCCACCACCGCGCTCAAGGCCGCCGCCACCCACATGAGGATCAGGCAGGTCACCAGCAGCATGCCGGGCTCCGTGGCGAAAGCGGCGAGTTGGTGCCCGATCAGCGCCAGCAGGCCCGAGGCGTCCACCCCGCCCACGATCACGAACAGCGCCGCGAAGAACAACAGCACGGGCCATTCCACCTCGTGCAGGATGGGTTCGATCTCGGGACGCAGCAGCACGAAGGCGATGGACACCCCGATGAAGGTCACATAGGCCGGAAACAGATGGAAATGATGATGGAGGAAGAACAGCACGATGACCACGCCGAGCGCGAACAGCACGGAACGCAGCGTGGCGGGATCCCGGATGGCCTTGCGTTCGTCCAGGTCGACCGCGCCGACCGGCCCCATCGGCTCCAGCTCACGCCGGAACACGACGAGGATCAACACCGTGGTCGCCGCCCAGGTCACCACGGTGATCGGCCCCATGTGGAGCAAGAACCGGTTGAAGTCGATGCCCGCCGCACTGCCGATCATGATGTTGGGCGGATCCCCCACCAACGTGGCCACTCCCCCGATGTTGGAGAGCATGGCCAGACTCATCAGGTAAGCCAGCGGATTCAGGTTCAGCAGCCGGGTGATGAGCACGGTGAGCGGGGCGAACACCACCACCGTGGTCACATTGTCGAGGAACATGCTCACCACACTCACCGCCGCACCCAGGGTCACCAGCAGCACGCGGGGCCGGCCGTGGGCGAACTTGGCCACCCGGATCGCCAGATATTCGAATCCGCCCGTAGGCTTGAGCATGGCCACCAGCATCATCATGCCGGTGAGCAGCAGCATGGTGTTGGCATCCACCGCATGGATGGCCGCCTGTTGGGTGTAGAACCCCATCCATGAGCCCACCCCCACCATGACCACGGCACCGATCACGGCCGCGGCCGCCCGGTGGATCTTTTCACTGAAAATCAGCCCATAGGCCGCCACCAGGATCGCGGTGGCCACCGCCATGGGGGCATCGAAGCCGGCGGGCGCCCCGTTCACACGCCCTGCTCCAGGGCGAGCATGCGCGCCGCGATGGCCACCACGGTGACCGTCCCCACGTAGCGCTCCCCTTCCACCACGAAGACATAGGACGTGTTGAACTTCTCCATGATCGCCAGGGCCTTGACCACCGGGGAGTGGGGTCCGATGGTGGCCACCCTGTCCAGATCGAGAATGAACGGGTCCACGGGGGTGTCCAGCACCTTACGGGCGTGTTCCTCCGGGATGGCCAGACAACCCACGTGGTCGCCCAGCAGCTCGGCATGGGCCACGACGTAGTCCGGGATGCAACTTTCCTTGAGGGTGTGGCGCACGGAAAACCGGCCCACGATCCGGTCCTGATCGTCGACGAAGGGGATGCCCGGCACGTTGGCGGCCACGCAATGCCGGAAACATTCGCGCACCTTCATGCCCGAGCGGGCCAACCCGGTGCTCACCACGATGTTGTTGATCTTCATGGGCCTGCGGCGGTCGCTTCAGGGAGACGGTCCGGCGTCACCGGTCTGCATACCGTCGTTTTCTTGCGTGTCCATCTCGTCGAGCTCGTCCAGGAGGTCCTCGACGGGCGGGTCACCGTCCCAGATCAGGAAGTTGCGCCGCTGCAGATAGGCGTTGCGCACGAAGACATAGGGGTCCAGGGCGGTCTCCTCCACGACCCGGATGGTGGTCTCGGCCCCCGCCCGCAGATCGATGAATCCCAGGGCCGCGAGCGGCGTCGTGATCCGCGCGTCTTCGACCCAGAACAGCGGATAGGTGAAGTAGCCCACCGCCGCGCCGGGCAACGCGCGGAAGGTGAACGGTCCGAGTACGGGAATCATCAGGAACGGTCCTTGGGGAAAACCCCATACCGCCAACGTCTGACCGAAATCCTCCTCGTGACGGACCAGCCCCTTGCTGCTCGCCACGTCCACGAGCCCCGCGATGCCGAAGGTGGAATTGAACACGAAGCGCATGCCGTCCTCGAACGCCTGCCGAAATTTACCCTGGAGCAGGTCGTTGAGCACCACGTTGGGCCCGGTGAGATTGGTGAAGAAGTTGTTCACTCCACGGCGGGCCGGATCCGGCACGTAGCGCAGATAGGCGCGCGCCACGGGGCGGAACACCGCCCGGTCCAGGGCGTCGTTGAACTGGTAGACGTCCCGGTTGAAGGATTCGAAGGGGTCGGGGTTGGCCGGCGGCTTCGGCGGGGTGGTGGCGCATCCCGCCAGGATCAGCGCGGCCAGCCCGACCAGGGCCGTCCGACCAGGCACTGCGCGCGGGGACGGTCTCATCGCGGAGGGTGGGGTCGGGCCTGGGATTCGATCTCGGCGAGCAAGGCCTCGAAGCCCCGCGATTGGATGATGTCGCGGAACTGATCGCGTTTCAGTGCCAAGTCGCTCACCCCGTCCGAAACCACGTTCACGATCCTCCATCGCCCATCGCGCTGCCTGATCAGATGATAGTCCAACTGCACCACCCCGCCGTCGGCTTTGTGCAGGCGCGTGCGTACGAACATCCCGTTTTTCCGGACCGGCTGTACGGAGACGATCTCGAACCGTTCGCCGGAATACCCCTTGAATGCGCGCGCGTAACTGGCGACGCTCATCTTCGCGAACAGCGCGAGATAGCGCGCGCGTTCCGCCTCCGACAACGTCTTCCACACGCTGCGCCCCAGTGCGACCCGCGCGATTTTGCCGAGGTCGTGTGTCTCGCGCACGACCGGGTCCAACAGCGCGTAACGGGCCCCGTAGGAGCCCGTTTTCATGGCCTCGAGCAACGCATCCTGGAGCCGTTCGACCACAGCACGGGCCGTCGCGGCGCGATCGTCCTCCGTCCCGGCCGCGCCGGCGGCGGTGCAGAGCCAGATCAGGAACACGGCGGCCAGCGACCGGCGCAGCCCGTTCATGGCTCCCCCGCTCCGGCCGCGGATCCGGGATAGCTCCGGCCCCGCCACGTGGCGCCCCGCCCGCGCCAGTGGCGCCAGGCGGAGACCCAGGTCATCCACAGGTACAGCAGACCGATGAGCGGCAGCGCCGGGGCCCACAGCACCGACCGTCCGTAGTACCGCAGGGTCGGCAGATAACTCGCCGCCATGGCGATCAGGGCCGCCGATCCGGCCATCCGCAGTCCCGGCGTGGCGCTCGCCCACACGGGCACCGCGAAGGCCAGCACCATCAGGCCCGTGACCAGCGCGAGCCAGAACGCCGAATGGCCGAGCTGCGTGAATGCGGTGCGCGCCACCATGTCGCGCAGCGCGGCGAGCGAGCCGGCCCGGCGCACGCTGTGCAGGGAGCGACTCAGGCCGATCCAGGTCCGCGCGCCGGCCCGCTTGCACCGCCGGGCCAGTGTGCAGTCGTCGATCAGCGCCCCGCGCAGTGCCCCGAAACCGCCGATCCGCTCCAACAAGGCCGTGCGGACGAGCACGAAACCGCCGGCCGCGGCGGCCACCCACGGCAGGCGCGTGTTGGAGAGCCGGAACGGGTACAGGAGCTGGAAGAAATAGACGAACGCCGGCATGAGCAGGCGCTCCCAGAAGGTTTCCATGCGTGGTGTGGCCATGAGCGACAGCAGGTCGATTCGTTCCTCGCGCGCCTTGGCCAGGGCCGCGCGCACCAGGCCGGGCGCCAGTGCGATGTCTGCGTCCAGCAGCAGGGTCCAGGGCGTCTCCACCGACCGACGGCCCCATTCCAGCGCCCACAGCTTGCCGGTCCATCCCTCGGGCCTGCGGGCCGCCCGGAGCACGTCCCCGCGGGGACCCAGGGCCGCGCGCGCCACCTGTGCGGTGCCGTCGGAGGACGCATCGTCCACCACGACGATGCGCAGTTCGGCGTCCTGGGCCTTCAGGGCGCGCAGCGTGGTGGGCAACACCTGTGCCTCGTCGCGGGCCGGCACCAGCGCCGTGATCTCGTTCAGGTGGGCTTCGTTCGGTTCGGCCCCCTCCCCTTGCGGCTCCAGTCGCGGCCCCGGCCACCACGGACGCCAGGGAAGCAACCACAAGAACAGCCACAGCAGGACCGAGGTCCAGGCGAGCAACGGCTGCCAGAACGTGGACACGACGTGCGGGCCGTGGGGCTCAGCGGGTGGAGTGCTCTCCCTCCGCAAGCCCCATGCCACGACCCCGCCGCGTTTCCTCCGCCGCATAGACCCCCGGCAGCTCCGGTGCCATGGGCCCGGCGAGCCGGGGGCCACGCAGGGAAACCCGCAGGGCCTTGAGCGGATGGGACACGGCATCGTTGACCGCCGTGGGCTCGAAGCCGCAGTGGGCCATGCAGTTGGCGCACTTGGGATTGCGCCCCACTCCCCAGGCGTCCCAGTCGGTCTCCTGCATCAGGGCCTGGAAGCTGGGGGCATAGCCGTCGTCCGAAAGCAGATAGCATGGCTTCTGCCAGCCGAAGACGTTGCGGGTGGGATTGCCCCACGGCGTGCACTGATAAGCCTGGTTGCCCGCCAGGAAGTCCAGGTACAGGGCGGAATGGCTCAACCGCCAGCGCGAGCCCCGCTTGCGCCCCAGGCGGAACACCTCCCGGAACAGACGCTTGGAGGCGCTGCGCTGCAGAAATACGTCCTGCTGGGGGGCGCGTTCATAACTGAAGCCGGGGGCGATGGTGGCGCCCTCCACGCCGAGTTCCGTCAAGAAGTCCAGGAAGTCCGCCACCTCCTCCGGGGACTCGCCCTGGAACAGCGTGCAGTTGACGTTGACGCGGAAGCCCCGTTCCAGCGCCTTGCGGATCGCCGCCACCGCCCGGTCGAACACCCCCTCCTGGCACACCGAGGCGTCGTGGCGCTCGCGCAGCCCGTCCAGGTGCACGGAAAAAGCCAGATAGGGAGAAGGTTCGTAGTCGCCGAGCTTCTTTTCCAGCAGCAGGGCGTTGGTGCAGAGATAGACGAACTTCTTGCGCGCCACGATGCCGCGCACGATCCTCGGCATGTCCTTGTGGATCAGGGGTTCGCCGCCGGGAATGGACACCACCGGGGCCCCGCATTCGTCGACCGCCGCGAGGCATTCCTCCACGCTCAGGCGACGGTTGAGGATCTCTTCTGGGTAGTCGATCTTGCCGCAGCCGGCGCATGCGAGGTTGCAACGGAACAAGGGCTCCAGCATGAGGACCAGGGGATAGCGTCTCACCCCCCGGATCTTCTGTTTCAGGATGTAGGCGCCGATGCGCAACTGCTGGCGAAAGGGAATGCCCATGCGGGTCTCCGGAGGAATCCAGTAAGATAATCGGTCCATTATACCCTCACCCGGTGTCACACGGCCTCAGCGGCCGTGACCGGAGTGGCCGGCAACCCCGATCTCCTCCGGCCGCAGGAACCGAGAACCCGCATGTCCCAAGCCACCACGGCCGATCCGTTGAACGATCACCAGCGCGCCTTGCAGGCGCATCTGCTGGACGGCGTCTCGCGCACCTTCGCGCTGACCATCCCGCAGCTGCCGGAACCGCTGGCCTCCATCGTCGCCAACGCCTACCTGTTGTGCCGGATCGTGGACACCATCGAGGATGAACCCGCGCTCGACCTCGCTGCCAAGGAACACCATTGCAAGGCCTTCGTGGCCGCCGTGGAAGGCCGTGGTGACGCGGAAGGATTCGCCCGCGAGCTCGCACCCCGACTCTCGCAATCCACGATCCCCGCCGAGCACGAGCTGATCGCCCGCACCCCCGAGGTGCTGCGGATCATGCACGGCTTCCCGGCGGACGAACAGCGGGCGCTGGCGCGCTGCGTGCGGATCATGGCCGAGGGTATGGTGGAGTTCCAACGGCCGCGTCCCCACCGTGGCCTGGCCGACATGCGTGAGCTGGACCGCTACTGTTATCACGTGGCCGGGGTGGTGGGCGAGATGCTCACGGAGCTGTATTGCATCCACTTCCCAGAGGTCGCCGCGCGGCGCGAGGAGATGATGTCCCTGGCCGTGTCCTTCGGCCAGGGGTTGCAGATGACCAATATCCTCAAGGACATCTGGGACGATCACGCACGGGGCGCCTGTTGGCTCCCGCGCAGTGTATTCGAACGCGAGGGGGTTGAGCTCGACGAGCTGCAACCCGGTCGGACGGGGTCCGGGTTCGCGCGGGGGCTGCGCCACCTGGTCGGCATTGCCCATGGGCACCTGGCCAATGCCGTGCGCTATACCCAGGGCATCCCCACCGAGCAGACCGGGATCCGCAACTTCTGTCTGTGGGCACTGGGCATGGCGGTGCTCACCCTGCGGCGCATCCACGCAACCCCTGGATTCACCGACGGTCGGCAGGTCAAGATCACCCGTCGCAGTGTACAGGGCACCATCGTGGTCAGCCGACTCACCGCACGCCATAATGCGCTCATGTGGCTGAGTTTCCGGCTCGCCGGTATCGGGCTTCCCCTGTATACGCTTCCGGGCACTTGAACAGGCAACGTCGAATCGGAATCATCGTGGCCTTGGCCGCCGAGGCCGCAACCCTGCCGGACGCGGTGACCGGACCCTTCATCGTGGTCGAGACGGGCATGGGCGCCGAGCGTGCCTACCGGGGCGCCCGGGAACTGATCCGGGCTCGGGTCGGCGGGCTGGTGAGTTGGGGTACGGCGGTCGGACTGACGCCGGGGCTGGAAACGGGGGCGCTGGTGGTCCCCGCCGAGGTGCGGGATCATCAGGGTCGGCGATACACGCCCGATGCAGCGCTGCAGGGGCGCGTCACGCCGGGGGTGCGCCCGACCGGCGTGCTCGCCGAGGCCGTGGCGCCGCTGTGCACCCTGGAACAGAAGCTGCGCTACGCCAAGCAGCACGGGGCGGTGGCCGCGGACATGGAGACGGCGGCCATCGCAAAGGCGGCCAAGGCCGCCAACCTGCCGTTCGCGGTGGTCCGGGCGGTGGTGGATGATCTGCAGAGTGAAATCCCGCCGTGGGTCATTCGAGCGGTGACCCCCCGTGGCCGGGCCCGGGTATCCGCCTTCACGCGCGGCCTGCTCGCCTCCCCTCCGGGGGACCTTGCCCATCTGTGGCGCCTGAACCGGCGCATGCGCACGGCGCTGGAAGCGTTACGGCGTCAGTCC
>JALSSO010000108.1 GCA_026984215.1 Gammaproteobacteria bacterium
GTGGCCACCACATAGAGGATGCCCTGCCGGTTTGACACGTCGAGACCCGCTTCGGATACTCCGGGGCACCATTGTGCTGGAAGCTGCCCGTGAGAATCATCCTGCTAGCCGGCCTGGCGTCGATCCTGTTGGCCGCCTGCGGCGTCTCCCCCAAGCGCTGGGAGCCCCCGCAGTCGGTATATCGCGCCGAGAGCCTCGCCGCGCAGGGGCGCCGGGAGGAGGCCGCGGCCCTGTACTGGGATAGCGCCGAAGCGGCGCCCCCGGAGGCCGCCTTCGATCTGCGCCTCCGGGCCGTGGAGACGCTGCTCACCCCGCAGACCCGTGCCCAGGCCCGCAGTTATCTGGAGCGCATCGGACGAGCGGGGCTGCCCCCCGACCAGCAGGTTCGGCTACGGCTGGCCGAAGCCCGTCTCGCCCTGTTGGAGGGCCGGCCGCAACGGGCCTTGGCGCTGCTCCCGGAATCCCCGCCCCCGGACCTGGACCCCGCCCTGAGCGCCCGCCTGCTGGACCTGCGCGCCGAGATCCTGGCGGCACTGGGGCGCACGGAACAAGCCATTGCCCTGCGCATCCGGCTGGCGCGCGAGGCACCCACGGCCGGGTTGCGCGAGGCCGATGAGGACGCCCTCTGGGACCTGCTGCGCACCCTGCCCCCGGAGCGGCTGGACGCCTGCCGCAGACAGCTGCAGGATCCAGTGCTCGCGGGCTGGTGCGCCCTCGCCTGGATCCCGACTCAGAGCGGCGACGAGGCGAGCCTGGCCGCCGCGATCGAGACGTGGCGTAACCGGCATCCGGGACACCCGGCCGCCCGGCGCTTCCCACAGCGCATCCTGAGTGATTGGCGGGCGTTGCGCGTGCAGCCCCGCCAAGTGGCCGTGCTGCTCCCGCTGACCGGGCGCCTGGCCGGCGCCGGCAATGCCATCGCCGAGGGTCTCCTGGCCGCCTACTACGGCCGTCCCGGTGAGGAGGCGCTCCGTTTCTACGACACGGCCAGCGATCCGGCCCGGGCCGTTACCGCCTACGCGCGGGCCACCGCCGAAGGGGCCGATGCCGTGATCGGGCCGTTGTCCAAGGCGGCGGTGCGACGCCTGGCGGCCGAGGTCACCATCACGGTCCCCACCCTCACGCTCAATTATCTCCCCGACGCGGAGGCGGCAACGCCGGACAATCTATACCAGTTCGGCCTCCTGCCCGAGGACGAGGCCCGCGAAATCGCCCGGCGCATGTGGCGGGAAGGAAGACGCCGAGCGGTGGCCTTCGTGGCCGAGGGTGGATGGGGCCAGCGCATGCTGCGCGCCCTGAAGGCCGGATTGACCGAGTACGACGGCGTCCTGCTCGACGCCCGGGCGCTGACCGGCGGGCAGACCGACTTCTCCGGCGTCATCCAGCAGGCGCTGCTGCTGGACGAGAGCCGTGCCCGCTACAACCGGCTGCGCGCCGTGCTGCGCCGCGAGATCCGCTTCGAGCCGCGCAGGCGGGGCGACGTGGAAGTCATCGCACTGGCCGCGCCGCCGGTACAAGCGCGCCTCCTGCATCCACAACTGCGCTTCTACTTCTCCGGCGATCTTCCCGTCTACGCCACCTCCCGGGTGTACACCGGCCGCCCCAACCCCTTCGCCGATGCGGATTTGAACGGCGTGGAGTTCTGCGACGCCCCCCTGGTGCTCGGCTCCACGGAACAGGCCCGGCGGGTGCGGGCCGCGCTGGAGCAGGCCGTGCCGGAAGCCGTGCAGCGCCTCCCACGGCTCGCAGCCCTGGGATACGATGCGTGGATCCTGTTGCCCCAGGTGCGCGTGCTGGAGTCGCGCAGCGCCAGCGCGCTTGCCGGGGTCACGGGACGGTTGTCCATGGGTTCGGGGCGGCGCGTGATCCGGGAGCTCGACTGGGCACGCTTCGAGGAGGGACGGGCCGTTCCCTTGAGCAGCCTGGATGCGCGGACGTCGCCCGCCCCCTCCGGTGCGGAGGCCGTGCCGGACACACGACTGACGCCCGCCGCGCCGGGGGCCCCCTTGCAGCCGTCGCCCGAGCCCGAACCGATGCCCACCGATACGTCACCCACCGCCGGCAGCCGGCCTGCGCGATGAGCACGGACCGGGGGCGTGCCGCGGAACGGCGGGCCGAAGCCTACCTGGCCGCCCGAGGGCTGCGCCCCGTACAACGCAACTACCGCTGTCGGGCCGGAGAGATCGATCTGGTGATGCGCGATGGTCCGATATGGGTCTTCGTGGAGGTACGCCTGCGCCGCCACCCCGGCTTCGGGAGCGCCTTGGAGAGTGTCGACGCCAGCAAGCAGCGCCGCTTGCTGGCCGCCGCGCGCCATTTCCTCGCCCACCACGCACCCGATGCGCCCGCGCGGATCGATGTCGTTGGCCTGGACGGAGCGAACCGGATAGACTGGGTGCCCGGCGCCATCGACGGCATGTCCTGAAGCCTTCATGAGCCAGGCCGAGCACGTCCTCGAACTGTTCCAGCAGAGCATCGCGGTCAAGCAGGCGGCGGCCCCGGCGCTGGCCGCCCCGGTGGCCCAGGCGGCCGAGTGTATCGTGCAAGCCCTGCTGCAAGGAGCCAAGCTGCTGGCTTGCGGTAACGGGGGGTCGGCCGCCGACGCACAGCACCTGGCCTCGGAGCTGGTCAATCGCTTCGAGCGGGAGCGGCCCGGGCTGCCCGCCATCGCGCTGACCACGGACAGCTCGGCGCTCACTTCCATCGCCAACGATTACGACTTCCGCCACGTCTTCGCACGCCAGCTCAAGGCCCTCGGCCAGGCCGGCGACGTGCTGGTGGCCATCACCACCAGCGGCAATTCGGCCAATGTGGCCGAGGCGGTGACCGCGGCGCACGAACGCGATCTGCAAGTGATCGCGCTGACCGGGCGCGACGGCGGCAACCTGGCCGACAGCCTGCGCGACGGGGACATCGAGATCCGTGTGACGGCCCAGTCCACCGCCCGCATCCAGGAGGTCCATCTGTTGGTCATTCACTGCCTGTGCGAGCTGATCGACCGGCACCTGCTGGGCGAATGAGGCGAGGCGGGACCTGCGATGCCGCTTTCCCCCGCACAAATCCATGGTCTGCGCCTGGCCGCGGGAGAAGCGAACGTGCTCACCGCGCCGGAAGACTGTTGGGCCTACGGCTACGACAACAGCCGACTGCACGCCCCGCCCGACGCCGTGGTGTTCGCCACCGGTCACGACCAGGTCTGCAGTATCGTGCGATGGTGCGCAGAACAGCAGGTTCCCATCACGGCGAGGGGCCGCGGCACGGGCACCACGGGCGCGGCGGTCCCCATCCACGGGGGGATCGTCCTGAGCTTCGAGCGTATGGATCGAATCCTGGAGCTGCGGCCGCGAGATCGTTTCGTGCGGGTCGAGCCGGGCATCACCAACCAGGCCCTTCAGGACGCCCTGGCCGAGCACGGCTTCTTTTGGCCGCCCGACCCCACTTCAGCGGCCTTTTGCACCGTAGGGGGCAACCTCGCCTACAACTCGGCCGGCCCCCGGGCCGTCAAGTATGGCACCCCCCGCGAAAACACCCTGGGCCTGACCGCCGTCACCGGCACTGGGGCAACCTTGCGCACCGGTGTGCGCACCACCAAGGGCGTGGTGGGCCTGGATCTCACGCGACTCCTGATCGGTTCGGAGGGCGGCCTGGCGCTGATCACCGAGGCGACCCTCAAACTGACCCCCCTGCCCGAAGCGGTGCGCACCCTGCGGGCCTGGTTCCGGGACGTGGAAGCCGCGGCCGCGGCGGTCGCATCGATCATGGCCGGGGCCACGATCCCCCGGGCCCTGGAGTTCATGGACGACGCCGCCCTGGATCTGATCCGCCGGTCTGCAACCGACGGCGTCCCCGGCGAGGCGGGCGCCCTGCTGATGATCGAGGTGGACGGGCCGACCGCCTGCCTCAGGGCCGCCGTAGACGCGGTGGCCGAGGCGGCGCGGGTGGACGGCTGCCTGGGCGTGGAGGTGGCGGACACCGAGGCGGAGGCCGCCGCGCTGTGGGCGGCACGCAAGGCCCTTTCCCCCGCCTTGCGCCTGGCCGCGCCGGACAAGATCAACGAGGACGTGGTGGTGCCGGTCTCGCGCATCCCCGAGCTGATCCGGGGCTTGCGGGCTCTGAGTCGGAAACACGACACCCGGATCGTGAACTTCGGCCACGCGGGCAATGGCAACATCCACGTCAACCTCCTCTACGATGGAGCCGACGCTCAGGCCGCCGAACGGGCGCGGGCCTGTCTCGAAGCCGTGTTCGATCTCGTGCTGGGGCTCGAAGGCTCCATCTCGGGAGAACACGGCGTGGGCCTGGTGAAGCGGGATTTCGTGGCCCGCGAGATCGAGGCCCAGACGCTGGACCTGATGGTCCGGATCAAGGCCTTGTTCGACCCCTACGGCCTGTTCAACCCGGGAAAGAACGTGGCGCCCGCGGCGGCTCGGAGCGGACCCCGAAGCCGATGAACTGAGACCTGCGCGGTTTTTTTGCGGGCGGGTTTCTGCTGCAATGCGGCGCTGGAGCAGGACCAGTCGAAGCGAAGTGAAATTCCAGGAAACCGACATCCCCGGGGCGTTCGTGATCGACATCGAACCCATCGCCGACGAACGCGGATTCTTCGCCCGCGCCTGGTGCGCCCGGGAGTTTGAGGCACACGGCCTCAACCCGAGCCTGGTCCAGGCCAACATCTCCTACAACCGGCGCCGCAAGACCCTGCGCGGCATGCACTATCAGCGCGCGCCTCACGAAGAAGCCAAGCTGGTGCGGTGCATCCGAGGCGCCCTGTACGACGTGATCCTGGACCTGCGGCCGGGCTCGGAAACCTTCGGGCGATGGGTGGGCTACGAACTCTCCGCCGCGAGTCATCGGATGCTGTACATTCCCGAAGGCTGCGCCCATGGATTCCAGACCCTGGAAGACCACACGGAAGTGTTCTACCAACATTCGGCGTTCTACGCCCCCGAATCCGCCACCGGCGTTGCCTGGAACGATCCGGCCTTCGGGATCGAGTGGCCTTACCCCGAAGACCCGATCCTGTCTCCCAAGGACGCTTCCTGGCCGCCTTTCACGGGGCGATGAGCCGCCACGGCGACAACCCTCCTTCCACCGACCCGAAACACGACAGGGGCATCATGAACGAGATCCAATGCCGCTTTTGCGAGACCCCGCTGACCGAGAAGTTCGTGGACCTCGGGGTCTCACCGGTATCCAACGACTATCTCAAACCCGAGCAGTTGATGGGCGGCGAAATGTTCTACCCCCTGGCCGCCTACGTGTGTCCCGAATGTTTTCTGGTACAACTGCCCGAGTACAAGTCGGCCAAGGAGATCTTCAATCAGGAATACGCCTATTTCTCCTCCTACTCCTCCAGCTGGCTGGAACACGCCCGCCGCTATGTGGAGGACATGTGCGAGCGCTTCGGGTACGGGCCGGATTCCCTGGTGATCGAACTGGCCAGCAACGACGGCTACCTGCTGCAATACTTCAAGGAAAAGGGCGTACCCGTGTTGGGGGTCGAGCCTTCGGCCAATGTGGCCACTTATGCGCGGGAAGAACGGGACATTCCCACGCTCATCCGGTTTTTCGGCGTGGAGACGGCGCAAGAACTCGCCGCCGAAGGCCGCTATGCCGATCTGTTGCTAGGCAACAACGTGCTGGCCCATGTGCCTGACATCAATGACTTTGTCGGCGGCATGAAGATCGTGCTCAAGGAACGGGGTGTGATCACCATGGAATTCCCGCACTTGCTCCGGCTCATCGAGCAGAACCAGTTCGACACCATCTACCACGAACACTTCTCGTATCTGTCGCTGGGCACCGTCCAGCAGATCTTCGCCCACCATGGACTGACCCTGTTCGATGTTCAGGAACTCCCCACGCACGGCGGGTCCCTGCGCATCTTCGCCCGGCACGCGGAAAACGAGGCGCTGCCGGTGTCCGACGCGATCGCCCAAGTGTTGGAGAAAGAGGCGCGTGCCGGGTTGCGCGGCATGGATCGGTACCGCGCCTTTCAGCCGCAGGTGGACGCCACCAAGCAAGCGCTGCTGGAATTCCTCATCGAGGCCAAGCGACAGGACAAGACTGTGGTGGGGTATGGTGCCCCGGCCAAGGGCAATACGCTGCTGAACTACTGCGGCGTGCGCACGGACTTCATCGACTACACGGTGGACCGCAGCCCGCACAAACAGGGGCGGTTCCTGCCTGGAACCCGGATCCCCATCCATGCCCCGGAGCGCATCGGCGAAACCCGCCCGGACTACGTGCTCATCCTGCCCTGGAACCTGGAGCGGGAGATCACCGGACAGCTCGCATACATCCGGGAATGGGGCGGCAAGTTCGTGGTGCCGATTCCGACCGTGCGCGTACTCGACTGAGGATGCGTCCATGTCGCGAGCCGAGACCCCATCGGTGGACCACTCCAGTTCCGGGCAGGCCATGTATGCCCTGATCGAGGAGCTCTATCCCCTGTGCCGCAGCATCACGGGGGAGGGCCTGCGGGAAACGCTGCGTCGCATCGGCCGGGAGATTCCGCTCGAGATCCACGAAGTCCCCTCCGGCACCCCCGTGTTCGACTGGGTGGTGCCGCGCGAGTGGAACATCCGCGACGCCTTCGTGCGCAACCCCCTAGGGGAACGGGTGATCGACTTTCGGGAGTCCAACCTCCACGTGCTGGGCTACAGCGTGCCTGTGCACCGAAAGATGACCTGGAAAGAACTCAAGCCTCATCTGTTCACGCTCCCGGACAAACCGGACTGGATCCCCTACCGGACCTCTTACTACAAGGAGAACTGGGGTTTCTGCCTGGCGCATCGGCAGTGGGAGGCGCTCGAGGCACTCGGCGAGGATACCGAATACGAGGTTTGCATCGACGCCACGCTGGAAGACGGTTCGCTCACCTACGGCGAATGCGTGATTCCGGGCCGAACGGAGGAAGAAGTCCTCTTCTCATGCCACTGCTGCCATCCCTCGCTGGCCAACGACAATCTGTCGGGCATCGCGGTGGCCACCCAGCTCGCCAGCCTGCTCCGCAGCGGCCCACGACGATATACCTACCGATTTCTGTTCATCCCCGGCACCATCGGCTCGATCACCTGGCTCGCTCGGCACGAGACCCAGGTCGCAAACATCCGCCATGGACTGGTGCTGAGTTGTGTGGGTGATGCCGGACACCCGACCTACAAGAAAAGCCGACGAGGCAACGCCGTCATCGACCGTGCGGTACAGCACGTGCTCCAACATACCGGGCGCGCATTCGAAGTCGAAGCGTTCGTCCCTTACGGCTACGACGAACGCCAATACTGCTCGCCGGGCTTCGATCTACCCGTGGGGTGCTTCATGCGCACCCCCAACGGGCGCTACCCCGAGTACCATACCTCGGCCGACAATCTGGACCTGGTCGTGCCAGCAGCACTGGAAGACTCGTTGCGCATCCTCTACGAGGTCGTCCAAGTGCTCGAGCAGGACCGCACCTACCGCAGCCTCAATCCCAAATGTGAGCCTCAGCTCGGCAAGCGGGGGCTGTACAGCTCCGTGGGTGGAGCCCTCGGCCAAGGGAGCTTGGATCAGATGTCTCTGCTCTGGGTCCTTAATCTGGCGGACGGGCGACATTCCCTGCTCGACATGGCGGAGCGGTCCGGGATCGTCTTCAACAAGCTGGCGGCTGCGGCGGCCGCCCTCGAGCGCGTCGCACTCATCGAGGCCGTCACATGAAGCCTCTGGACGGCGCAGTGGCGCTCGTCACCGGCGCCGGCAGCGGGGTGGGACGCGCCATCGCCGTCGCGCTGGGCGGGCTTGGGGCCACGGTGGTCCTCGTAGGACGCGATGCCGCACGCCTGCACGAAACCGCAGACGAGGTGGAAGCGTCGGGCGGACAGGCCCCATCGCGCCCCACCGACCTGACCCATGACGAAGCTGTACGGGGGCTTGCCGAGGATTTACGGCGCAAATACCGGCAGTTGGATATATTGGTGCACAGCGCCGGACTATTCGCGCGCGGAGAAATCGCCGTGGCCCCAATCACTGACTTCGACACGCAGTACCGCACCAATCTGCGCGCACCCTTCCTGCTGACCCAGCATACGCTCCCCCTGCTCGAAGCTTGCCGGGGTCAGATCGTATTCATCAATTCCAGTGCCGGGATCACCGCCGGCCCCGGGATCTCCCAATACGCCGCCACCAAACATGGCCTGAAGGCACTGGCAGACAGCCTACGGGCCGAGGTCAACAGCAAAGGGATCCGTGTACTCAGCGTCTATCTGGGGCGTACCGCCACCCCAATGCAGGAATACGTCCACCGCTTGGAAGGCCGTGAATACCATCCACAGCAACTGATTCAGCCAAACGACGTGGCATCAACCGTAACCTCGGCGCTGTTAACACCCTACACGGCCGAAGTCACGGACCTATACATCCGACCAATGCGGAAGATAACGTAACGACCAATACTCGCAAAGCAGCACCCTATCGCGCGCCGCTTCAACCCTCCTCCTAGATACCCTATACACTTATTTTATTGACCGTTTACCTGGACGACAACGGGCACCACGCGTCGTGCGGGGCTGCGTCGCCCGACATCTCGAGCACTGACCGCGTTTCACAAGGAATCAGTTAGCCCTATTCAGAAGAACACGTACACCCGTATTCATCCGCCCGTAAAGGGCATTAATCGTTGGAAGCACGCTCCACCGCGAGACGCACCACAACTCCCGAAAACAAATAAAAGGGAACAAACAACGCCACCGACGAAATCAAATTCTTATACATGAGAGACAACAAAAAAACCACGACGCACCCCCCCCAACCCGCACTGAATACACCCACCCAACCATTGTGAGTTGCTGCCTTCAGACTATCAAGGCATATCGCAACAAAGAATAGAACGTAGAGAACGAGGCC
>JALSSO010000109.1 GCA_026984215.1 Gammaproteobacteria bacterium
GGCATGGGTGTGAAGATCCGCTCCATCCAGCCGGCCTGCATGCGCTCGAGTTTCTCCAGCGCCCAGACCAGGGCGCGGGGGTCCCCGGTGAGCCGGGCCGACTCCAGGTCGGCGTCGAACTCGCGGGTGCGCGACAGGGCGAGTTGCAGCAGGGCGCTGAGGGTCGGGGCGAAGACCAGCAGCAACAGCCCGGTCCAGGAGATGCTGTATCCGGCCGCGGCGAGCAGCGGCAGGTTCACCAGCAGGAGGATCTGTCCCGTGAGCGAGAGGCTGTCGGTGATGCGGGTGACCAGGTCGGCGAGCATCATGACGTGCAGATCACCGTTTCGGATGTGGGCGATCTCGTGGCCGAGCACGGCGGTCAACTCGCGCAGGGTGAGATTGGCGAGGAGTCCTTCCGTGACGGCGATGGCCGCCGAGTCGCGGTCCCCCACGGCGAAGGCATTCACCATGGTGCTGCGCACCAGATACACGCGCGGCACGGCCTTGAGGCCGGCGCGCCGCGCCAGGGCTTCCACGATCCGGTACAGCTGCGGGGCGTCGCGCGGATGCAGGGGCCGGGCCCCGTACATGCGCAAGACCATGGCCGGTGAGATGCGCGGCGCGAGCAGCAGGGTCAGCCCCATCATGCCCGCCGCCCAGAAGAACGCCCTCTGCCCGAAAATCAGATGGGCCGCCAACCCGAGTACACCCATCATGCCCACGACGAGGACGGCGGTCTGAACCTGATTGCGGAGTCGGTGGCGTGCGTAGGCGGGATCTGGCATCGGGTTCCGGCTCGTGGGGGCGCTGGCATGTCCTCGCCCCGGCACGGGTCCATGATAATCCGCCGCAGGGCGAAGCGGCAGCCCGAGATGCACCACAGGCCGTTGAAAAACGACTGCGAAGCCCGCTGCGCCGCTCGCGATACCCGATCGGAGCCGCCAGGCCGGAGTATCCCGCTGCGGCCGGCGCCCGCCGGCTAGACCGCGGCCGGCGCGGGGGATGCGGGCAGCGGGGCCTGCGAACGGGCCGCGCTCTTGCGGGAGTCGATCGGCGGCGTGGCGGTCCCCGCTGCACAACCGGCCTGGGTTTCCCGGGCGAGTTGATGGTTGCGATAGATGGCTTCGAACCGGGGCCGTTCCCGCTCGATGATGCGGGTGGCCTTGAGGCAATCCGGCAGCGACGTCGCACACTCCTCGTCGAGGAGGAAGACCAACAACTGCCAGAGCGCCGTGGTGCTGTTCTGATTCTGCATCGTCTCCCTCCGTTGTGTTGGACGCGACGCGATGTTCGTTTTGTTACAAGAGTGTGTCATACCTGCCGCTCGAATGCGCGATGTCAATCCATGGCGGATTGATCGGAGTCAACCTGTGGGGCGGGCAGGCTCTCAGAATGGCCATGCCGAGCGACCCGGAGAACGCGAAACGGGGCATCGCGGCTCGCGGTCGGCGGCTTGCCATGCGGCGCGCGATCACAGTTGCTCTGCGTCTCCCCATGGGGCCGACGCGAGACTTGCGCAGGCATTCGGGCCAAAAGCAGGAGGAATGGATGATCGAGATCCGGATCCATGGCCGGGGCGGGCAGGGCAACGTGGTGGCGGCCTATCTGCTCGCCACGGCGGCCATCGACGAGGGCCATCACGCGCAGGCGTTTCCCACCTTCGGGGCCGAGCGGCGCGGTGCCCCGGTGGCGGCCTTCGTACGCCTGGCCCCGAAACCCATCCTGCGCCGTTGTGAGGTGCGCGAGCCCCATTTCGTCATCGTGCAGGACCCGACGCTGCTGAAGAACGCGGGGGTGAAGGCGGGACTGAGGCCGGGTGGACGGATCCTGGTCAACAGTACGCGCTCGGCCGGGGAGCTGACCGAACGGCTGGGGGTGGAGACGCTATCCTTGCCGGCCGCGCAGCTGGCCCGTGAACATCTGGGCCGGCCCGTGCCCAACACCGCGTTGTTGGCGGCCTTTCTGGCGCTGACCACCGTGCTGCCGGTGGAGTCCTTGCTCAAGGCGCTGCAAGAACGTTTCCGGGGCGAGGTGCTCGCCCGCAACGAGGCGCTGGTCCGGGCGGCCGCCGGGACCGTGCCCCAAGGGGCGTGGAAGGAGGTGATCGATGCCGCAGGCGCTTGAAGGTTCCCAGGCCATCGCACGGGCGGTGGCCTTGTGCCGCCCCGGCGTGGTGGCCGCCTATCCGATCACACCCCAGACCCACATCGTGGAGAACATCTCCAAGCTCGTGGCCGACGGCGAACTGCATTGCGAGCTGGTGAGCGTGGAGAGCGAGTTTTCGGCCGCGTCGGTGGTGCTGGGGGCGGCCGCAGCAGGCTCGCGCGCCTATACGGCCAGCGCCTCGCAGGGCATCCTGCTCATGTCCGAGGTGTTGTACAACATCGCGGGTCTGCGCGTGCCCCTGGTGCTGACCTGCGCCAATCGCGCGGTGAGCGCGCCGCTGTCCATCTGGAACGATCATCAGGACTCCATGGCGGTGCGCGACGCCGGCTGGATCCAGCTCTACTGCGCCGACAACCAGGAGGCCGTGGACACGACCATCCAGGCCTACCGGATCAGCGAGCGCCTGGAGCTGCCAGTGATGGTCTGCGTGGACGGCTTCACGCTGACCCACACTCTGGAGCCCATCGAGCTCCCGACCCAGGCGCAAGTGGACGGTTACCTGCCCCCCTATCGTTTTTCGCGGGCCCTGGATCCGATGCGCCCGCTCAGCATGGGGGAGCTGGTGAGCCCGGCCTACTTCACCGAGGTGCGGCACACCCATCACGTGGCCCTGCGCGGGGCATTGCCGGAAATCGAGGCGGCCGATGCGGACTGGGCCGAAGTCTGCGGCCGTCACAGCGGAGGGCTGGTCGAAGTGGTGCGCGAGGGAGAGGGCGGCGGGATCGGGATCCTCTCCATCGGATCGGTCACGGGCACCTTCGCCGATGCGGCGGAGCAGTACACCGAGTTGCCCGCGGCGCGCTTGATCCGCCTGCGCTGCTTCCGCCCATTCCCGGACGAGGCGTTGCGGGCGGCCTGCGCCGGGCTGAGTGACCTGGTGGTGGTGGAACGGGCGCTTTCCCCGGGCGCCGGCGGGATCGTCGGCACCGAGGTCCGCGCCGCCCTGCGGGAGATGGACGAACCCCCGCGTGTGCACGACGTGGCCGTGGGGCTCGGGGGGCGGGATGTGCCCCTGGAGCTCTATCCGCGGCTCATCGAGGTGGCGCGTGGCGAGCAGGAGACCCGGTTCTCCATTCTGGATCTCGAACCGGACAAACTGCCTGAGGAGGTGCGCTGAAGTGACGGAATCCTCTCATCATCCATTGCGCGATCACCAGCCGAGGTTCCAGGGCCTCGATTCCGGTCACCGGGCCTGCCAGGGCTGCGGCGAGGCCCTGGCCGCGCGCCTGGTCACCGAGGCGGCGGGCCCCGACGTGATCGTCTCCAACGCCACGGGCTGCCTGGAGGTCTTCTCCACGCCGTGGCCGGAGACCGCCTGGCGCATCCCCTGGCTGCATTCGCTTTTCGAGAACGCCGCCTCCGTGGCCGCCGGCATGGAGGCCGCCATGCGCGCCCAGGGCCGAGACACCAAGGTGCTGGCCTTCGCCGGCGACGGGGGCACCTTCGACATCGGCATGCGCGGATTGTCCGGGATGCTGGAGCGCGGCCACGACGTGCTCTACGTCTGCTTCGACAACGAGGCCTACATGAACACCGGCGTGCAGCGCTCCAGCTCCACGCCGCATGCCGCCATGACCACCACCTCTCCGCCGGGTCGCGAGCGCATGGGCAAGCGACATCTCAAGAAGGATCTGCTGGCCATCGTGGCGGCCCACCACATTCCCTACGCCGCCACCGCCTCGGTGGCCTATCCTTCCGATCTGCGCAAGAAGGTCCGGCGGGCCATGGGTGTGGAGGGGCCGTCGTTCCTGCTGGTGCATTCGCCCTGCCCCCTGGGCTGGGGGCACGACAGTGCGCTGACCGTCCAGGTGGCGCGCCTGGCGGTGCAGACCGGGTTGTTTCCGCTGGTGGAGATGGAGCGGGGATCGGTGGCCTCGGTGATGCCGATCCGCAGACCCTGTCCCGTGACCGACTACCTCAAGCTGCAGCGTCGCTTCCGGCACCTGTTCGCCGACCACCCCCGGGCCCGGGAGGAACTGGAACACCTGCAGGCCCTGGCCGATCACAACATCGAGGTCTACCGCCTGGCGGGGGAGGAGCCGGACCCACTGGATACCGAGGGTGCCGATACGGTGCGCCGGGGAGGGATGCGCTATGCCTAGACTGACGCCCGCGGCCGTGGCCTTCCCGGGCAGCTCGCTGGCCTTTCGGACCGGTGACTGGCGCATCGAGCGGCCCGAACACCATTACCGGCCGGCGCCCTGCCACGCGGCCTGTCCGGCCGGGGAGGACGCTCAGGCCTATCTGGCCTACGTGGAGCTGGAGCGGTTTCGCGAGGCCTGGGAGACCCTGGTGGGCGCCAACCCGCTGCCGGCCATCACCGGGCGGGTCTGCCACCACCCCTGCGAACAGGCCTGCAACCGCGGGCGCTACGACGAGCCCATCGCCATCCACCATGTGGAGCGCTTCCTCGGCGACGAGGCCATCGCCAACGACTGGCCCTACCCGGTGCGACCGGTGCCGGCCGATGCCGAGGAAGTGGCCGTGGTGGGCGCCGGGCCGGCGGGGCTGGCTTGCGCCTACCACCTGTTGCGCGAGGGGCTGCGCCCGGTGGTCTTCGAGGCCCTGCCGGAACCCGGCGGGCTGCTGCGCTCGGCCATCCCGGCCTACCGCCTGCCGCGCGAAGTGCTGGATGCGGAACTCGCGCGGCTGCTGGCCGCGGGCATCCGTCTCGAGGCGGGCCGGCGCCTGGGCCGGGACGTGGCCCTGGACGAGCTGCGCAAGGACTATGCCGCCGTGTTCCTGGCCCCGGGGCTGCAAAAGCCGCGCGAGTGGAGCGTGGGGGGCATGACACCTTCGGATCTGCACGCGGGTCTCGATCTGCTCAAGGAATGGATGGAGGTGGGCGAGGTGCCCGATTGGCACAGCGTGGCCATCGTGGGGGCGGGCAACACGGCGGTGGACCTGGCCCGCGTCCTGCGCCGGGCGGGCGTGCCCGAGGTCCATATCATCTCCCACAAGGCCATTCCCGGCCACGGCGCACCACCCGAGGACACCATGCCCGCCATCCCCCGGGAGGTGCATCAGGCGCTGGAGGAGGGCGTGCAGATCCACGAGCACCGGGGGGTGCAGCGGCTCATCCTGCGTGGCGAGCGTGTGGTGGGTGTGGAGATGGTGCACATGAAAAAGCTGCCCGGCACCGACGGGCGGCTGCACCGGGTCCCGTTCGAGGGCACCGAGCACATCCTGCACGTGGACCAGGTGATCCCCGCCGTGGGACAGGTGGTCGATGGAGAGGGGCTGGAAACGATCCTGGAGGGCCGCGGGTGGCTGCCCGCCGATCGCTGGGGGCATTTCGACGGCCAGCAGGGCCTGTACGTGGGCGGTGACGCGCGGGGTGACCACGGCACCGTCACCGAGGCCGTGGGCGACGGGCGCCGCGCGGCGATGGCCATCGCGCGCCAAGTACGCGGCGAGGCCCCACCGCAGGAGGCGGGCACCGAGCCCATCGCCTTCGAGCGGATCAATACGCATTACTTCGAGCACCGGGCCCGGCCCCGGGAACGCGTGGTCCCGCCCGAGCAACGCACCGACTGCCGGGAGATCGAGCTGGGCCTGGACGGGGCCGAGGTCATCGGCGAGGGGCAGCGCTGCTTCTCCTGCGGCAACTGCATGGCCTGCGACAACTGCTGGACCCTGTGCCCGGATTCGGCCGTGCTCAAGGTCCGCCAGGAAGCCGCCGGCGGAGACGACTACGTCTTCGACTACGACTTCTGCAAGGGCTGCGGCCTGTGCGCCCACGAATGTCCCTGCGGTTACATCGACATGGTGCCCGAGAGCGCCTGA
>JALSSO010000110.1 GCA_026984215.1 Gammaproteobacteria bacterium
CCTTGCAGGCGGGCTTCTCGCGACGTTTTTCAACACCCTCGTTAGGCCCGGGTTCGGATGTTCCCGGCCCCGTGCGGCTCCCCGGCGTCCCGGATCCACTCGCCCCGTGGTGAGGCCGGGGGCGGCGGCCCGAGGCGCGCCGCGCGAGATGGGGAACGGCGCGGCGAGTTGCCTCGGATCGGGGCCCGCCCCGTTCGCGCCCGTGGCCGCGAGTTCGTACAATGCGCCGGATGAGGCGCACGAACGGATGGGGGAGGCATGGTGGCCATCGACGCACAGGAAGCCCTACAGGCCTATCTCAAGGCCGAGATGCTGCGCAAGGAGAGTCTGCGGCGGCGCGCGCCCAACTGCATCGTCACCGTCTCGCGTGAGGCCGGTATTCCCGGCGCCCGTTTCGGGCGTGCGCTGGCCGAACGCATGGGGCTGCCCTTCTACGACCGGGAACTGCTGGAGGCCATCGCCGAGGGAGCCGGCGTGCCACCCTACGAGCTGGAATTCATCGACGAGCACGCCTGCGGCCTGGAGGCCTCTTGGCTCGAGCGGATCCTGACCCGCAAGTGCGAGCTATCCGAAGCGTATCGCAGGCAGCTGACGGTCGTGGTCATGCGCGTGGCCTGCGGCGGGGGGGTGATCCTCGGTCGTGGGGCGAATTTCTTGATCGCGGGCTGCCGCCACGCCCTGCGTGTGCGCCTGACCGGCTCGCTCGAGGTGCGGATCCGCTGGTTCGCGGAGGCTGAGGGTGTCTCCGAAGCGGAGGCCCGCCGGCGGGTGGAGGCGCTCGACCGGGACCGCGCCGGTTTCGTGCGGGAACTCACCGGGCACGACGTGAACGATTGTCACGGCTACGACCTGGCCCTGAACATGGGCGATCTGCGCCAGGAGACCGCGTTGGAGATCGTGTTCGCGGCCCTGGGCGACAAGCAGTGTACGTTCCCGGGCAAGCCGGAACAGCCTTCGTGAAGGAACGCCCCATGCCGGGGGGACGCGACCTGCGGGCGTGGATGGAACGGCTGGAAGGACTGGAGCCCCAGGGAGGCCTCGCCGCCGGCATCGAGCATTTCACACTGGCCCTGCCGGTGGAGCGGGAGGCTCGGGATCCGGCCCGACTGGCTGCCGACGGTTGGTTCATGGAGACCGGGGGGAGTGCGCCCGGATGGCGGCTGGGCATCGGCGAGGCCGTGCGCCTGCAGGCGTCTGGGGCAGATCGGCTGGCGCGGCTCGGGGCCCGTTGGGCCCGGCTGCGCAGGACCTGGCACGCGCTGCGGGCCGGTGGCGCGCGGCCGGCGGTGTTCTCCGGATTCGCCTTCGCGCCGGGGCCGGCGCACGAGGCTTGGGAGGGATTTCCGGAGGCGTGCTGCATACTGCCCCGGGTGGAGCTGTGGCAGGGGAGCGGCCGCTCGGTGCTGTTTTTGTCAGCGGCCCGGCGCGAGTGGATGGCCGGTCCCGCTGCGGTGCGTGACCGATGGCGGCGCGCGCTCGGGCGGTTGATCCACTGTTTCGAGCCCGCGCGTGGCGGGGCGGGATTCAGCGGTACCGTGGAGCGGCGGCCGGGATTCGCGCAATGGAGTGCCCGCGTGCACGAAGCGCTCGAGGCGTTGCGCGCGGGCGGACTGGGCAAGCTGGTGCTGAGTCGGCAGGAGTGCTGGCGCGGCCCGGGGTTGCATCCGGACATCCAGCCGCTCACCGCCTTTGCCGAAGGGGGGCGGGGCGGGGCGTTCTATGCCGTGCGCCGGGGCGGGGCGCTGCTCGTGGGCCGCAGCCCCGAACGGCTGGTGGAGGTGACTCGGTCTGAGGTGATCTCGGAGGCGGTGGCCGGAACCGCGCTCGCGCCGGGGAAGGACCTCGCCCAGCCTAGGTTGGTGGCCGAGCACGCGTGGGTGGTGGAGGCGGTGGAGGCGGCGCTGCGACGGGCGCTCGCGACGCCGGTGCGCCGTGGGGCGCTCGCCGTGCGACGGGTGGGCGGGCTCGTGCACCGTTGCCAGCGCCTGACCGCGCGCCGCGCCGCCGGCGCCGGGCCCACGCCGCTGGAACTGGCCGCTGCGCTCCACCCGACGCCCGCGGTGGCGGGCCACCCGGGGCCAGAGGCCATGGCGTGGCTGCGACGCCATGGCGAGGCGGATCGGGGCTGGTACAGCGGCGGTATCGGCTGGATGGACGCAGAGGGGCTCGGCGTCTTCCACGTGGTGTTGCGTTGCGCGCTGCTGCGTCCCGGACAGGCACGGCTGTTCGCCGGGGCGGGCCTCGTGACGGGGTCGCGGGCCGGAGTGGAGTGGCGTGAGACCGAATGGAAACTCCGGCAGGCGGCCGGATTGCTCGAGCTACAGGAAGAACCGGCGTGGGCCGCGGGTTGAACACGGAATGGACACTGGCACGCTGAATTGGCTCTGGGCCCGAAGAATCGTCGCGGCGGCGCGCGCCGGTGGGGTCCGGCATGCGGTGATGTCGCCGGGCTCGCGCTCGTCGCCCCTGGCATTGGCCTTCGCGCGGCACCCCGAACTGGAGACTCATGTGGTGCTCGACGAGCGTTCGGCGGCCTTCTTCGCGCTGGGGCTGGCGAGCCGGTCGCGGCGCCCCGTGGCCGTGGTGGCTACCTCGGGCAGCGCGCCGGCCCACTGGCATCCGGCGGTCCTGGAGGCGGACGCCGCGGGCGTGCCGCTGGTGCTGTTCAGCGCCGACCGCCCGCCGGAGCTGCAACACTGCGGCGCCAACCAGACCACGGAGCAGCCGCGCCTGTTCGGGCCCGCGGTGCGGGCGGCTTTCGATCTGGG
>JALSSO010000111.1 GCA_026984215.1 Gammaproteobacteria bacterium
TCGTATCCCCAGTCTCCCGATCATCCAGGTCTCGAACCTCATTCACAGGCCGCCTAGCCTACGCATCCAAGCTGAAAGGAACCTGAAAACCGTCTTGCCCGATCGGGCCTGCGACGCCTACCCTGACACCCATGCGGCACCGTGGCATCCTACGACTCGGCGTGGCTATTACGGCACTGACGCTGGCCGCCGCCGGCTGCCGTCCATCACAGACCTGCGTGGAACGCACCGCCGAGTTGGAGGACATGGCGGTGGAGACCATCGCCTTCGTCACGGCGGACGGCCGCCGTATCCGCACCTCCGCCTGGATCGCCGACGAGCCTGCGCAGCAGCGTGCGGGCTTCCAACACCTCTGCCCCGAGACCGTGGCCCGTCGGCCCATGTGGTTCCAGTTCCAACGGCCCGCGCGCGTGGGCTTTCACATGCACAACGTCCACGCCCCGCTGGATCTCGCCTTCGTCGACGCCGCGGGTGTGGTGTTCGAGATCCGGCGCATGACGCCCGTCTCCCGTGAGCGGCCCGCCCGGACGGTCCTGCCGGACCGTCCCATCGTAGCGGCCGTGGAAGCCGCGGACGGATGGTTCGCACGCCGCGGCATCGAACCCGGGGCCCGCGCCACACGGGAGCCCTCGAAACGGGCACAATAGGGCGCATTCGAGCCACCACGGAGGTCTTGACCATGGCGCTCAAGGGCATGGTTCCGCCGGATCCGGAGACCGAGGTCTCACAGGTGCGCTACGCCGTGGTCTACGCGCCTCGACGCGGACGCAAACGCTTTCCGGCCGGCTGCGTGGAAATCCACCCGGATCCTGCGTCGGCGGTGGCCGCGGCCGACCCGGCCGGCAAGCGCTATGCGGCCCGCGTGGTCGGGCCGTCCAAATCCTCCGAGGGGTTGTACGTCTACTACCTGGACCAATGGCTCGACTGAACTCATGCCTCCTGGCTTTCGCGCTCGCAAGCGCCCTGGCAACCACGCGGGCCGCAGCCGACCGTCCGCCCATGCTCGAGCCCTTGTCCTGCGGCGTGGAGGTGGCGGTGGTGCTGACCGTAGGCGACGCCGTGCGCGGCAATGCGGGTCCCTACCGGCTGGCCGGCATCCCGGACGGACTGGCGGTGCTGGCCCACCCGGATGGGACCGCCTCCCTGTTCGTCAACCACGAGCTGCAGGCGCGGCAGGGCGCGCGACGGGCCCACGGCGCGCGCGGCGCCTTCGTCTCACGCTGGACCCTGGCACCGGACGGGCGCGTGGTGCACGGCGAGGACCTGATACGCCGCGTGCTGTTTCCGGGACCCGAAGGCTGGCGCGAGCACACGACCGCCTTCGAACGGTTCTGCTCGGCGGATCTGCCTCCGCCGGGGGCGCTGACCTATGCGGGCCTGGGCACCCGCGCGCGCCTGCTGCTCACGGGTGAGGAAACCACGGCACGCTGGAACCCGAAACGGCGCTACGGGCGGGCCTTCGCGCAGGTGGTGACAGGGCCACTGGCGGGAACCAGCTACGCCCTGCCCCGTCTGGGACGGCTGGCGTTCGAGAACGTGCTCCTGAATCCCCACCCCGGCCCCCTCACCATCGCCATGCTGCCCGACGATGCCGACGCGGCGCCCAATTTCTCCACCGGCCCGCTGTTGCACCTCAAGCCCCCCAGTGAACTCTACGTCTACGTGGGCACCAAACAGGCCCACGGCAATCCGGTGGAACGGGCCGGGCTCACCAATGGGCGGCTCTATGGCCTGCGCGTGCCCGGGCTGCGCGCCGAGGATCCGGAGCATGGCCTGGGCCGGGACGGCTACCGCCGGCGGGCCCGTTTCGAACTGGTCTCCTTCGGCGACGTCTCGGACGACGAGACGGGCAAGACGCTTCAGAAACACAGCGTGGAACGAGGGGTGATGCAGTTCCGCAGGCTGGAGGACGGGGCCTGGGACACTCGCGAGCCCGCCGTGTTCTGGGTGGTCACCACCGATCGACCCGGCGGCCACAGCCGCCTGTGGCGACTGCGCTTCGACGATCTCGGCGCGCCCTGGCGCGGCGGCGCCATCGAAATCGCCCTGGAGGGCCGCGCACACGGCATCGAGATGATGGACAACCTCACCGTGGATCCCTGGGGGAGGCTGCTGATCCAGGAAGACCCGCCGGGCGATCGCCTGGCCCGGATCTGGCTCTTCGACCCGGACACCGGTCGGGTCCAAGCGGTGGCCCGGGCCCACCCGGCCTGGTTCGACCCGCGAGCCGAGCCGCTCACCACGGACGAGGAAACCACCGGCATCGTGCCCGCCTTCGATGTGCTGGGAGATGGCGGCTATTTCCTTGCGGTGCAGGCCCACGCGCCAACCGGCGAGCCGGACACGGTGGAACACGGCCAGATCCTGCGCCTGCACGTGCCGCGCAGCCTGCGCGCGCGCTGCAACGATCCAGGGGCATGACGTGGAACCGGAGTTCTGGCACGAGCGCTGGCGGCGGGGCGACATCGGGTGGCACCTTCCCCACCCCAATCCGCATCTCGAACGGTACTGGCCCCGGATCCCCGTGGACGCGGGCGGGCGGGTCTTCGTGCCCCTGTGCGGCAAGAGCCGCGACCTCGCCTGGCTCGCCGGCCGGGGACACCCGGTGGTCGGAGTGGAGCTGAGCCCCCTGGCGGTGGAACAGTTCTTCGCCGAGCAGGGCCTTCACCCCCGGTGGGAGACGCTCGACCACTTCCGGCGTTGTCGTGCCGGGGACATCGACATCCTCTGTGGAGACTATTTCGCCCTGAAGGCGGCACAGCTGGGACCGGTGGCGGCGGTGTGGGACCGGGCGGCGCTCATCGCCATGCCGCCGGCGGTACGCCCCCGCTATGTGGACCGGCTCCTGCACCTGATCGGGCCTGGGACCCCGATCCTCCTGGCGACCATGGAATACCCGCAGGTCGAGATGCCGGGGCCGCCTTTCTCGGTCCCCGAAGACGAGGTGCGCGCGCTCTACGCGAGGACCCACACGGTAGAGCGATTGCACACGGAGGATATCCTCGACCAGCAGCCGCGTTTTCGCCAGCGGGGGCTCTCCCGGCTCGTGGAAAAGGTCTTCCGCCTACTGCCGTCGGCCCCCACCGACGAGTGAGCCCACGGGCACTGGCGTGCTCATCGGAATTTCCCCGACACCCCGCCTCGATTGATCCGGAACACCGGTCCCCTCCAGGGGATGGGCTATGATTGAAGCAATGAAGAAACCGTCTCGGGAGATGCGGTTATGCTGGATCTGAACCCGGAAATCGTCTGTTTCATCATCGCCAAGGCCCACGAATTCCACGCCAAGGAGGGGGTGGTATTGCCCGAGGACGCCTCCACCGACTGGGGCGTGCAAATGCTGGCCGACCACGCCGACGACCTGACCCTGGCCGAGGTCCGTTCCACCATCGACGACCTGGAACCGGACCAGCAGGCCCAGCTCGTGGCGCTCATGTGGATCGGGCGGGGGGACTTCGATGCCACCGAATGGGAGGCGGCGCTGGACGAGGCGCGAGCGAACCTCACGCCGCATACCGCCGACTACCTGATGGGAACGCCGCTGGTGGCCGACTACCTTGAGGAAGGACTCACCCAACTGGGTTACAGCTGCGGCGAATAAGGCACATCACGACGGACCCGCCTCCGGCGCCCACATGCGGACATTCGCCGATGCGGGCGTGTGCGGGGCACCGAACACCGCGCAACGCCGGGCCTGCGGGCAAATGTGGATCTGTGTATAGTTATCCCATGACCGCCTCCGTTCTCGATCTGTACGAGCGGCTTGCCGAGACCACCGACGACAAGGCACGCGTGCGGATTCTTGCCGAGGCCTTCGAGGCCCTCGCCCAGCACTATGCCCACTTGTCTCATGCCGCCACCCAGCAGGATCTGCGTGAGTCCGAGTTGCGCCTGCTGAAGGAAATCGAGCAGGTCCGCGCCGATCTCACCAAGGAAATCGAGCAGGTCCGCGCCGATCTCACCAAGGAAATCGAGCAGGTCCGCGCCGACCTCACCAAGGAAATCGAGCAGGTCCGCGCCGACCTCACCAAGGAAATCGAGCAGGTCCGCGCCGAAATCAGGGAAATCGAGCTCAAGCTCACCAAAGAAATCGAGCAGGTCCGCGCCGAAATCAAGGAAACCGAGCTCAAGCTCACCAAGGAAATCGAGCAGCTCCGCAGGGAAGTCCGCGAAGTCGAGCTTCGACTCACGCGGGAGATCGAGCGCGGCCACGCGGCGTGGCTGCGCTGGAGTTTCCTGTTCTGGGCCACGCAGTTGGGCGCCGTCGTTCTGCTCCTGTGGCGTCTGTGGCCGCAGGGCTGAACGGTGGGCGCCACACACCACATGGTCGAGCATTGCGTCTTCAGCGCATGATCAGCAGCCCAGCCGCGCTGAGAACACACCCCGCGCCGATCAACCGGAAGAACCACATCTCCTTGCGCAGGTCGGCGAGGAATCCCTCCTGGTGTCGGGTGGCCAGGATGAAGGGCAGGTTCTGGGTGCGCGGCCGGGCGAGCACATGGACCGCCGCCTGCCGCTGGGCACGCTCGGCACGCTCGCGCATCGCTTGGTGCTCGGCCGCCGCGCGCACCGCCTCCCACTCGGTGATGTCGATCTCACCATCCCGGTTGGCGTCGAATCGTTTGAGAAAGTGCTCCGGGGAGCGCTTCCACTGCCGAAGCAGCGCCGCCACATCCTCTTTGAGGGTGCCCTGATCCGCCCCGGAAAGCGTGCGGAACTCACCCAGCGCGTACATCCGATCGCCATCGTGGATGCGCCGCTCGGTGTAGCGGTAATGGTCGCCCCCGGGCTTTCCCAGTATCGAGCCCGCCGTCAGCGCCGACAAGGGGGCCGAATCCTCCCAAACCTGCTCAACCGAGGGGTAGACCTCGGCCCCTTCGGGGTCGATGACACAACGGCCGGTGTCGTCCTGGATGGCAAAGGTCTCGTCACTCACGCCCGAACGCACCGTGCTCCAGGTGGTCCTGCGGTTGGCAGCCGAGCCGGTGGTCCGCCGCCGTTCCACCTTGAACGCGTACCACACGCACTGCTTTCCCGACAGAGGCGCCACCACCGGCTGGCCCGGCAGCATCCGCGCCGTGCCGGCCAGCTCCACGTAGCCCTGGGCGGCCGAGCGGATCCGGGAGGTCGGCAGGTCCTCGACCAGGCGCAGGCGCCGCCAGCGCCGAAACGCCTGCAACAGGCCGGCTCCACCCAGGCCGAGCAGCACCGCCACCATCGTCCAGAACCCCAACGGGTGCAGGGTCTGCACCCAGTGGCGCAGCGCCTCCATCAGGTGAACAGTTGCTTGAGATCCACGTCCCGT
Source organism: Gammaproteobacteria bacterium (assembly GCA_026984215.1). Classification (GTDB taxonomy): domain Bacteria; phylum Pseudomonadota; class Gammaproteobacteria; order JAJDOJ01; family JAJDOJ01; genus JALVEU01. Next base: position 5,306 of record JALSSO010000111.1, read on the forward strand.
TTCTCTTCTTCGGCGAACTCGAGCAACTCCGCGGGCCGGAAATGGAACAGGCGGGCCACGAAAACATCCGGTACCTGCTCGATGCGCACGTTCAGCGCGTTGACCGACTCGTTGTAGAACTCCCGCCGGTCGGCGATGGCGTTCTCCAGCCCGGAGATGCGCGCCTCCAGGTGCTGGAAGCTCTCATTGGCCTTGAGCTGCGGATAGGCCTCGGCCACGGCGAACAGCTGGCCCAGCCCCATGCGCAGCATCCCCTCGGCCTCGCCCAGGGCTTTGATATCCCCGGTCGCCTGGGCGGCCTGCACCCGGGATCGGGCCTGCATGACCTTCTCCAAGGTGTCCTGCTCGTACTTCATGTACTGCTTGCAGACCTCCACCAGCTTGGGCAGCTCATCGTGGCGTTGCTTGAGCAGTACTTCGATGTTGGCCCAGGCCTTGGCCACGCCGTGCTTGAGCCGCACCAGACCGTTGTAGATCCCGATGAAGTACAACAGCGCCAGCACCACGACCCCCAGCACCATCCAGCCCCAGATGCCCACGGCCCTCACCTCCTCGTCTGCGTCGATGGTCACGGTCGCAGTCTATCGCGCGGTGGCCGGCGGGAGCGGAAGCCGGCCGACGAACGCAGGCGCCCGGCCGTCAGGTATGCCCGCTGATCTTCGCGTGCAGCGGCTTGGTCTGCTCGAAACGCCGTTTCTGTTCCTCGGTGGCTTCCTTTTGGTACCGGCGTTTCCATTCGGCATAGGGCATCCCATAGATGGCTTCCCGGGCCGCCTCGTCGCTGAGTTCCACGCCCCGCTCCAGCGCCGCGGCCCGGTACCACTTGGCCAGGCAATTGCGGCAGAAGCCGGCCAGATTCATCAGGTCGATGTTCTGCACGTCGGTGCGTTGACGCAGGTGTTCCACCAGGCCTCGGAAGGCCGCCGCCTCCACTTCGATACGTGTCTGTTCGTCCATCGTGCCTCCTGGTTCGATCGTTTTCTCTCCACCATGCCCAGCCGGATCTCGCATGGGATCCAGGCGGGGACAACCCGCAACGATAGCCTATCGAAAACGTCGCGGCGGCGATCCTGCAGCGAGCCCTTGACCTGGAGCCGACTCCAGTACGTAGGCTGGAACCCGTAAACTTTGAGATCGGAGGATCATGTCATGCCCATCGAAGTGGAGGTCTTCACCTCGCCCGGCTGCGGCAAATGCGGCCGCGCCAAGGAGGTGCTGCGCGACGTGGCCCGCGAGCTCGGCGAGGACCGCGTGCACTGGCGGGAAGTGAACGTGCTCGAGGAACTGGACCACGCCGTGGCGCTGGGCGTCCTGGCCGCTCCGGCCATCGCCATCGACGGAAAGCTGGTCTTCACCACCCTGCCCTCGGCGCGCAAGCTGCGCGCGACGCTGCTCTCCCGGCTCGGGGTCGTCTCGCCATGAGCGCCGCGCTCCTATTCGGGGCCGCCGCCCTGCTGGCCTTCGCATTGGGGCGCGGCGTACCCATCCTCGCCGGCGCCTGGAGCATGGGCTGGCTGGAGTCCCTGCGCATGGCCGCCCGGCACCGGCGCGCCTTCGAGACACTGGGTGGGCTCGTACTGGTCGGTACCGGAATCTATCTGCTCAACGAGTACTTCCTGTGGATCCGACTGCCATGAATCGACAGACGAGTGCCGCACAGCACGGCGCGGACGCGGCCACCGGCATCTCCTGGCTGGCCTTGTTCACCAGTCTGGGCACGCTCGTGTGCTGTGCGCTGCCCATCGTCCTGGTCACGCTGGGCCTCGGTGCGGCGGTGGCGGCGCTGACCAGCACCTTCCCGTTCCTCATCACGCTCAGCCAACACAAAGGCTGGGTGTTCGCCGTCTCGGGCGTCCTGTTGGCCGTGAGCGCCTGGCTCACCTGGGGCCCGCGTGGGCGACGGTGCCCGGCCGACCCCGCTCGGGCCGCCGCCTGCGCCCGGGCGCGGCGCTGGAACCGGCGCGTCCTGGCCGCCGGCATCGGCATCTGGGCCATTGGGGCGTTCGCCGCCTTCGCCCTGTATCCCCTGGCCCGATGGTGGGACACGCTGTGAGCCGGACGGCCCGCCTGTACGCCATCGGCGAGGTCGCGCGGCGAACCGGGCTCTCCCACGACACGTTGCGCTACTACGAGCGCATCGGCCTGCTGCCGCGGGTGGGCCGGGACCCGGGCGGCCGGCGGGTCTACGACGAACGGGATCTGTCGGACCTGCGCTTCATCCGCCGCGCCCAGGCCATGGGCTTCACCCTGGAGGAAATCGGCATGCTGCTGCAGATGCGCGCCGATCCGCGCCGCGCCCGGGACGAGGTGCGCCGGCTCACGGCCGCCAAACTGGCCGAGATCGAGCAACGGCTGGAGGAGATCCGAACCCTGCGCGACGAGCTGCGCCTGCTGCTCAACCTGTGCCGCGGCGCGCAGGACGGCTGCCCCATCATCGAATCACTGGCCGAGCACAACGGGGATTCCGCGTAGGGACACGCCAGCGGGGCCTGCCCCAGAAACACGCAGCAGTATACTTCGCCCCATGGACTGGACGCCCTGGATCCGACGCAAGATGGCCGTGGTGGCGGCGATGCTGCTGCCCGCCCTGGCCATGACCCTCTACGTGTGGATGAAATGGGGGCCGCGCTGGTGGGTGGACCCGCCGGCTTACGATCTGGTGTTTTCCGCCCTGGACAGTGCCACCCCCGGCGGTCGGGGATTGGAGATCCGCTATGGGGTGGAGGACGGCAAGGTGTTGGCGGTGGCGCGCCATGCCCGGGGCGGCACGGTGTTTCTGCGCAGCCTGTACTACTACGACCGGGACTCCGGTACGGCGCGGCGCATGAGCTTGAGCCTGCCGGCCCGACTGGACCACGTCGCCGACGGACAGGTCCTCGGGATCTTCACGTTCGGTGGCAAGCGCGTGGATTCCCACGTCACAGCCCCCGACGGCTACCGCTGGGGCGAAAACCCCGACGCGCAGCCTGGCGCCGCGGCCGAGTTGATCTTCGGTCCCAAGGGGGCCTACCGCCACTTCGTGGAGAAAGATGGCGCGGTGTGGCCGGTACCCGCCGACGGACGCGTGTTCCAGGACGTGCGCTTCATCGGCTGGGTGATCCCCCAGACCGACGCCCGCCGGAAGGATCGGGCCGCCCGCCTCGCCGGCGGACAATAGTGGCAACGATGCCCCACGCCACCCCCGCCGAACGGCGACGGGACCTCCGCCTTATGCACAATGCGCCTCGCGCCATGATACATTCCGCGGCTGCCCCCAACCGATATCGCCATGCCGCTGCGGCACGCTTCGTCGCCATGATCCCCGCACTCCGTCACTCACGCCTGCTGCTGTTGGGCGCGGCCGCGCTAGCGTTGAGCGCCTGCGGCAAGCCGCCGGAGCCCGCCCCGCTGCCCGGCCCCAAGCGCGTGGCGGTGCTGCGACTGACGGCGCCGGAGCGCATCGAGCGGCGCAGCTTCTCCGGGCACGTGCGCGGGGCCGAGCG
>JALSSO010000112.1 GCA_026984215.1 Gammaproteobacteria bacterium
TGGGGCTCAACCACACGACGGCGCCGGTCCGCATGCGGGAACGGCTGGCCTTCGGCCCCGACCGGCTGCCTGCGGCCTTGGGCGAGCTGATCCGCATACCCGGGGTCGAGGAAGCCGCCATCCTGTCCACCTGCAACCGCACCGAGCTCTATTGTGAGCTGAGCAGCGCCAACGACGAATCTCATGTGCTCGAGTGGCTGGGAGGGTTCCACCGGATCGAACCACGCGAAATCGAGCCCTACCTGTACCGGTATCAGGACCGTTGCGCCGTCGCCCATGCCCTGCGCGTGGCCTGCGGTCTGGATTCCATGGTCCTCGGCGAACCGCAGATCCTGGGCCAGATCAAGGAGGCCTACCGCAAGGCGCGCGAGGCCGGCACCCTGGGCAGGCACCTCGGGCGGCTGTTCCAGCACGCCTTCGCCGTGGCCAAACAGGTGCGCACCGACACCGCCATCGGACGCAGCGCGGTCTCCGTGGCCTTCGCCGCCGTCTCGCTCGCCAAGCAGATCTTCGGCGACCTTTCCGCGCACACGGTGCTGCTGATCGGCGCCGGAGAGACCATCGAACTGGCCGCGCGCCACCTGCGTGCCGGGGGCGTGGCGCGCATGTTCGTGGCCAATCGCACGGTGCAGCGGGCCGCGGCCCTGGCCGGGGAGTTCGAAGCCGAGGCCATCGCGCTGCCGGCGATCCCGCAGGTGTTGCCCCGTGCCGACATCGTCATCTCCTCCACGGCCAGTCCGCTGCCGATCCTCGGCAAGGGCATGGTGGAGCGCGCCCTCAAGGCACGCCGGCACAAGCCCATTTTCATGGTCGACATCGCGGTGCCCCGTGACATCGAGCAGGAGGTGGGCGAGCTCGACGACGTCTACCTCTACACCGTGGACGACCTGCAGGAGGTCATCGACGAGAACCTGCGCTCGCGCTCCGAGGCCGCAGAGCAGGCCCGGGAGATCATCGAGGCCCGGGTCGAGGACTTCATGGCCTGGGTACGGGCCCAGGACGCCGTGGGCACCATCGTGAACTATCGCAACCGCGCCGAGTCCATCCGTGAGGAAACCCTGCAGCGCGCCCTGAACATGCTGCGCGGGGACAAGTCCCCGGAGCACGTGTTGCGCTACCTGGCCCACACATTGACCAACCGCCTCACCCACGACCCGACCCATGCCCTGCACGTGGCGGGCAGGGAGGGCCGCACCGAATTGATCGAGGCCGCCCGCACGCTGCTCAATCTCCCCGAGGAGGATTGAGTCCCAGCCCATGAAGCCTTCCGTCCGCCAAAAGCTCGAAAGCGCCGCCGAACGCCATCGCGAGATCGCGAGCCTGCTCGCCGAGCCCGAGATCATCGGCGATCAGGACCGTTTCCGCGCCCTGTCCCAGGAGTATGCCCAGCTCGAACCCGTGGTGGACGGGTTCCTCGCCTATCAGCGCACGCTCGACGAGCTGCGCGCCGCGCGGGAGATGGCGGGCGACGAAGACCCGGAGCTGCGCGCCATGGCCCGGGAGGAAGCCGCCGAGCTGGAGCGCCGCCTGGGGGAGCAGGAGCAGCGGCTGCAACGGCTGCTCCTGCCCCGCGACCCCAACGACGAGCGCAACGTGTTCCTGGAGATCCGCGCCGGCACCGGCGGGGACGAGGCCGCCCTGTTCGCGGGCGACCTGTTCCGGATGTACAGCCGCTATGCGGAGCGGCGCGGCTGGCGGATCGAGGTGCTGAGCGCCAGCGAGGGCGAGCACGGCGGCTACAAGGAGATCATCGCCCGGGTGATCGGCCGAGGCGCGTGGTCGCGTCTCAAGTTCGAGTCCGGTGCCCATCGCGTGCAGCGCGTGCCCGAGACCGAATCCCAAGGCCGGATCCACACCTCGGCGGCCACCGTGGCCGTCTTTCCCGAGCCCGACGCCATGGACGAGGTCGAGATCGACCCCGCTGAGCTGCGGATCGACACTTTCCGCGCCTCCGGCGCCGGCGGCCAGCACGTGAACAAGACGGACTCGGCGGTACGCATCACCCACCTGCCCACGGGCATCGTGGTCGAGTGCCAGGACGAGCGCTCCCAGCACAAGAACCGTGCCCGGGCCTTGACCCTGCTCAAGGCCCGCCTCATGGAAGCCGAGCGCAGGCGCCGGGAGCGCGAACAGGCCGCCACCCGCAAGAGCCTCGTGGGCAGCGGCGACCGCTCCGAGCGGATCCGCACCTACAACTTTCCCCAGGGACGGATCACCGACCACCGGATCCAGCTGACGCTCTACAAACTCGAGGAAGTGATGGCGGGCGACCTGGACCCGGTGGTCGAACCCCTGATTCAGGAGCACCAGGCCGAGCAGCTCACGGCCCTGGACGATGGAGACTGAACCCCCCTCCCCTCCTGCCACGACCCTGTCCGGGCTGGTGCGGGTCTGCGCTCAACGGCTCGCCGGGAGGAGCGAAACGCCCCGTCTGGACGCCGAGCTGTTGGTCCTGCATGTGACGGGACTGGGGCGCGGCGCGCTGTACACCGAGCCCGACCGGCGGATACCCGAAGCCGCGCGCCGCGAGGCGGAACGCCTGCTGGAGCGGCGCCTGCGCGGCGAGCCCGTGGCCTATCTACTGGGCACCTGGGGCTTCTGGGACTTCGAGCTGGCCACGCCCCGGGGTGTCCTGGTGCCACGCCCCGAGACCGAACGGCTGGTGGAGGTCGTGCTGGCGGAACTGCCGGCCGACGCCCCCCTACGCGTGCTGGACCTGGGCACCGGCGGCGGTTGCATCGCCCTGGCGCTGGCCCGGGAGCGCCCACACTGGAAAATCGTCGGCACCGATGCGTACCCGGCCGCGCTCGAAGTGGCACGAGCCAACGCCCGCCGCCTGGGACTGGAGCGGATACGTTGGCGGCAGGGCGGCTGGTACCGGGCCGTGGCCGCGGAGGCGCCCTTCGACGCCATCGTCTGTAATCCCCCGTACGTGCCGGAGGATCACCCCTGCCTGCGGGAAGAACCCGCCCTGCGCCACGAGCCGCGTGCGGCCCTCAGCGCGGGCCCCGAGGGGCTGGACGCGTTGCGGGCGGTGATCCTGGGCGCACCGCGACATCTCAGGCCGGGCGGCCTGCTCGCGGTCGAACACGGTTGGAATCAGGCGCGCCGGGTACGCCCGCTGTTCGCGCGCGCCGGTTTCGCGGACGTGCGCACTGAAAAGGATCTGGGAAAGCGCGACCGGGTGACCCTGGGCCGCCTGCCCTGACAGGGCCGCGACCGGCCCACTCAACCGGCGAAGTGGGTCACCACCCAGGCATTGATGGCCAGGATCACGGCACTGACGACAATGGCACCGAGCAGCGGTGCCCGATACTTACAACAAGATCCGTTCTTCATCTTCCGCTCCCTCGCTTCCGTCGACGCCATGCACAGCCGGGATACTACTTCATATCGGCGTATCATTATATTCGGAAAACTACACATGCAAACTATTATCAATCACGTCGCTTGAGCCGCGTAAAAGGTCGACCCGGCGTGCTTTACGGTCACCCCACACGCTGCCGGGATGAATCCGGATGGCATGGTCCGTACGCGCCTTCCGGGCGATGCACGCCCGACACCGGCAGGCCAACACGGGAGAATCCGGGGCGGAGGACCCGCCCCTTCGGGCTCACACCGGCAGCGTCTCGGCCAGCCGTGCAACACGACGCAGCATCGCGGCGCGCGCTTCGCCGCTGGCCATGGGTACACCATAGAAGACCAGGTCGGTGACCTCCTCGATGCCGCAGAAGCGCAACGTGCCCTCCGTGGTGGGATGCAGGAGGTGCTCGCGGGCGCCGATGGCCTCGAAATCGGCCTCCCTGCCCCCCGCAGTGACGAGCACGAACGCCCGTTTGCCCCGGAGCAGTCCTTGAATGCCCGCTTCGTCGAAGCGAAATGCGAAGCCGTTGGTGAACACCCGGTCAAACCAGCCCTTGAGCACCGCCGGGCGGTCGAACCACCACAAGGGGTAGATGAAGGCCAGCACCTCGGCCCAAGCAACGGCCGCCTGCTCGCGGCGCACGTCCTCAGGCAGCGGCTCACCGGCAGCCGCCGCGCCCAGGTCCGCGGGGCTCAGCACCGGATCGAAGGGTTCGGCGTAGAGGTCGCGCACGCGCACCTCGTGGCCCCGGTCGCGCAGCGCGTGGGTCAAGGTCTCCAGGATGGCGTGGTTGAAGCTCTCCGGGTTGGGGTGTGCGTAGACGACCAGGACCTTCATTCGTCCAGACGCTTTTTCAGGAGCTGATTGACCTGCGCGGGGTTCGCCTTGCCCTGGGTGGCCTTCATCACCTGGCCCACGAAAAAGCCCAGCAGCTTGCCCTTTCCCGCGCGGTACTGTTCCACTTGTTTGGGGTTGGCGGCGATCACTTCCTCGACCAGCGCTTCCAGCGCCCCGGTGTCGGTGATCTGGCGCAGGCCTTCGCGCTCGATGATGACATCGGCCTCGGTGCCCTCGGTCCACATCTTTTCGAAGACCTGCTTGGCGATCTTGCCCGAGATGGTCCCGTCGGCGATGCGCGCGAGCAATCCCCCCAGGCGCTCGGCCGAGACCGGCGAGCAGGCCACGTCCAGTCCCTCGCGGTTGAGCGCGGCGGCCAGCTCCACGTTGACCCAGTTGGCCGCCAGGCGGGCGTCGCCACAGACGCGGGCCACCGCCTCGTAATAGTCGGCCGTGTCACGGTCGAAGGCCAGTTGCATGGCATCGGCCGGCTTGAGCCCGTAGTCCTCGACGAAGCGCGCCTTGCGCGCCTCGGGCAGCTCCGGAAGCGCCTGGCGCTCGGCCTCGACCATCGCCTCGGGGACCACCAGCGGCAGCAGGTCCGGATCGGGGAAGTACCGATAATCGTTGGCCTCCTCCTTGGTGCGCATGGGGCGGGTCTCGTCGCGGTCCGGGTCGTAGAGCCGGGTCTCCTGGACCACCGTTCCCCCGCCTTCCAGGACGTCGATCTGGCGCTCGATCTCGTACTGGATGGCACGCTCCACGAAACGGAAGGAGTTGAGGTTCTTGATCTCGGTGCGCGTGCCGAATGCGGCCTCGCCCTTGGGCCGCACCGAGACGTTCGCATCGCAACGGAACGAACCCTCCTGCATATTGCCGTCACAGATGCGCAGGTAGCGCACCAGCACGTGCAAGGCGCGCATGTAGGCCACCGCCTCGCGCGCCGAGTGCATCTCGGGTTCGGAGACGATCTCCAGCAGTGGGGTACCGGCGCGGTTGAGGTCGATGCCGGTCATGCCCTGGAAGTCCTCGTGCAGCGATTTGCCCGCGTCCTCCTCCAGATGCGCGCGGGTGATACCGATGCGCCGGGACTCGCCGCCCTCGGGGTGGATGGTGAGCGAGCCACCCACCACCACGGGCGCCTCGTACTGGCTGATCTGATATCCCTTCGGCAGGTCGGGATAGAAGTAGTTCTTACGCGCGAAGATCGAACGCCGCGCCACCGTGGCGCCGATGGCCAGGCCGAAGCGCACCGCCAGGCGCACCGCAGCCTCGTTGAGCACCGGCAGCACGCCCGGGAATCCCAGGTCGATGAGCGAGGCCTGGGTGTTGGGTTCGGCCCCGTAGGCGGTGGGCGCGCCCGAGAAGATCTTGGACCGCGTGGAGAGCTGGGCGTGGATCTCGAGCCCGATGACCGGTTCCCACTGCATGGCGCGCCCCCTCACTCGAATCCGGGCGGCACTCGCCGGTGCCAGTCGGTGGCCTGCTGGAAACGGTGCGCCACGCCCAGCAGCCGCCCCTCGTCGAAGTCCCGCCCCACCAGCTGCAACCCCACCGGCAGGCCGGCCGTGAACCCGGCGGGCATGGACAGGGCGGGCAGCCCGGCCAGGTTCGCGGCGATGGTATTGACGTCGGAGAGATACATGGACACCGGGTCCCGCGTACGCTCGCCGATCCGGAAGGCGGGTGTGGGCGAGGTGGGTCCCGCCAGCACATCCACCGTCTCGAAGGCGCGCAGAAAGTCCTCGCGGATCAGCCTCCGGATCTGCTGCGCCTTGCGGTAATAGGCGTCGTAGTAGCCGGCGGACAGGGCGTAGGTCCCGATGAGGATGCGGCGCTTGACCTCGGCACCAAAGCCCTCGGAGCGCGACCGCACATACAGATCGTGCAGATCGCGCGGGTCCTTGCAACGGTATCCGAAACGCACCCCGTCATAGCGGGCCAGATTCGACGAGGCCTCGGCCGGCGCCACCACATAGTAGGCGGGCACCGACAGCCCGACATGGGGCAGGGAGACCTCGCGCACTTCAGCGCCCAACTCTCGCAACACGGCCACCGCCGACTCGACGACCTCGGCCACGCCCGCATCCAGCCCCTCGCCGAACCACTCCCTGGGCAACCCCACCCGCAGGCCGTCCACCGGCGCCTCCAGCGCCGCCACGTAGTCTGGAACGGGCCGGTTCATGGATGTGGAGTCCCGTTCGTCGAATCCCGCCATCGCGCGCAGCAGGTGGGCGCAATCCTCGGCGCTGACCGCCATGGGGCCGGCCTGGTCCAGACTGGAGGCAAAGGCGATCATGCCCCAGCGCGAGACCCGCCCATAGGTGGGTTTCAGGCCCGTGATGCCGCACAGGGCCGCCGGCTGGCGGATGGAGCCGCCGGTATCCGTGCCGGTGGCCGCCGGCGTCAGGCGGGCGGCCACGGCGGCGGCCGAGCCGCCAGAGGAACCGCCCGGCACCCGCTCCGTGTCCCACGGATTGCGCACCGGGCCGTAGAAACTCGTCTCGTTGGACGAGCCCATGGCGAACTCGTCCATGTTGGCCTTGCCGAGCATCACCGCGCCGGCGGCGCGCAGACGCGACACTACGGTGGCGTCGTAGGGAGAGACGAAATTGTCGAGCATGCGCGAGCCGCAGGCCGTGCGCACCCCCTGGGTGCAGAAAATGTCTTTGTGCAGGAGCGGTACGCCTTCGAGGGGTCGGGGCTGGCCACGCGCGATCCGCCCGTCGGCCTCGCGGGCCTGATCGAGCGCCGTCTCGGCGGTGACGGTCACGATGCTGTTGAGGCGTGCGTCCAGCCGGGCGATCCGGTCCAGGAAATGCCGGGTCACCGCCTCGCTCGAGAAGCGCCGCTCGGCCAGGCCGCGCACCAGTCCGGCCACGGACTCCAGATGCAGGGATTCGCCTGTCAAGGGATGGGGCCTCCGCGTGTGCGTGGTCGACGGCCCGGGGCTACTCGATCACCCGAGGCACCAGATACAGTCCGTGGCTCACCGCGGGAGCGACGGCCTGGTACCGCGCACGGTCGATCGTCTCGGTGACTTCGTCCGGGCGCAACCGCTGGGGAACGTCCTGCGGATGGGCCATGGGTTCCACGCCGCTCGTGTCGACGGCGTTCATCTGCGCCACGAAATCGAGGATCGCCGAGAGCTCCTGCGCCAGTCCCCGCAGCGCGTCCCGGGGCACGGACAGGCGGGCCAGCTCGGCGATTGCGGACACTTGCTCGTCGGACAGACTCATGGCTGCGATCTCCCCTCGATGCCGGCGAGGCGCCCGGCGGCCCTCCGGCTCCCGCGGAGGCACCGTCCGCACCTCGCGCAAGACGCGAAACCCTAGCACATTGCGCCGCCTTGCCCAACCCGAAACCCGCTGATAGAGTACCGGAACTCCGCAGCACCGAAACGACGCATTTTCCCCTCATGTTCAGTCGTCTGTCCGGACTCTTCTCCAACGACATCTCCATCGACCTGGGCACCGCCAACACCCTGATCAACGTGCGCGGCAAGGGGATCGTGCTCAACGAGCCCTCGGTGGTGGCCATCCGCCAGGACCGTTCCGGCGGCCCCAAGTCCATCGAAGCGGTGGGCACGGCGGCCAAGATGATGTTGGGACGCACCCCCGAAAACATCACCGCCATCCGGCCCATGAAGGACGGCGTGATCGCCGACTTCACCACCACCGAGAAGATGCTCCAATATTTCATCCGCAAGGTCCATCAGACCAAGCTGTTGCGGCCGAGCCCGCGCGTGCTCATCTGCGTGCCTTGCGGCGCCACCCAGGTCGAGCGCCGCGCCATCCGGGAATCGGCCCTCGGGGCAGGCGCGCGGCGCGTCTACCTCATCGAGGAGCCCATCGCCGCGGCCATCGGCGCGGGCCTGCCCATCGACGAGCCGCATGGCTCCATGATCCTGGACATCGGCGGCGGCACTTCCGAGGTGGCGGTCCTGTCGCTCAACGGCATCGTCTATTCGGCCTCGGTGCGCATCGGCGGGGACAAGTTCGACGAGGCGATCATCAATTACGTCCGGCGCAACTACGGCGTGCTCATCGGCGAGGCCACCGCCGAGAAGGTCAAACACACCATCGGGGCGGCCTATCCGGGCAAAGAGGTCCTGGAGATGGAGGTCAAGGGCCGCAATCTTTCCGAGGGCGTGCCGCGCAGTTTCACCCTGAACAGCAACGAGATCCTGGAGGCCCTGCAAGAGCCCCTCTACGGGATCGTCAGCGCAGTCAAGACCGCCCTCGAGGCGACCCCGCCCGAGCTCGGGGCGGACGTGGCCGAACGGGGCATCGTACTCACCGGCGGGGGGGCGCTGCTGCGTGACATCGACCGGCTCATCATGGAAGAGACGGGCATCCCCGTGGTGATCGCCGAAGATCCGCTCACCTCCGTGGCCCGTGGCGGCGGGCGCGTATTGGAAACACTCGATCAGAAGAAACAGCACTACCTGCGTTCGGACTGAATCTGGAACCCC